>NZ_JANMWL010000134.1:0-3992 GCF_031393925.1 Methylibium sp.
GTTCCTGCCGACCATTCGCCTACACGACGCCCTCCGATGACGCCTCCCTTGCCTCGCCTGACTGCGGCCCGAGCGCCGCAAACCCACAGCATCAGCGTGCTCGACGAGCATGGCCAGCGCCAGCAGGTGTCGATCCCCGCCGAACGAGCGCTCACCGTCTTCGTCGACAAGCGCGAGTTGGTCACGCTCATGACCCTGGGCGCCGCGCCCGAACTGCTGGTGTTGGGCTATTTGCGCAATCAGCGCCTGGTCGACTCGGTGCATGACATCGAGTCGGTCACGCTCGACTGGGATGTCGGCGCCGCGGCGGTCAAGACGCGCGCCGGCATCGACGATTTCGATCGCAAGACGGCGCACCGCGTGGTCACCACCGGCTGCGGACAGGGCACCGTGTTCGGCGGCCTGATGGACGAGATCGACCGCGTCGACCTGCCCGCGCCGCACCAGGCCCGCATCAGCCAGCGCGGTCTCTACGCGCTGCTCGACGCCATGCGCCGCCAGGACAGCACCTACAAATCGGCCGGCTCGGTCCACGGCTGCGCACTGTTCACGCTGACGCCCGACGACGCCCGGCTCGAACTGTTTGTCGAGGACGTGGGCCGCCACAACGCGATCGACACCATTGCCGGCTGGATGTGGCTGCAGGGCGTCGGCGGCGCCGACAAGGCCTTCTACACCACCGGGCGTCTGACCAGCGAGATGGTCATCAAGTCGGCGCAGATGGGGGTGCCGATCGTGGTGTCGCGCTCGGGTATCACGCAGATGGGCCATGAACTCGCCACGCGGCTCGGCCTGGCGCTGTTCGGTCGCGCGATGAACAAGCACTTTCTCTGCTACAGCGGCTTCGAGCGTTTTGACGGCGATGCGGCGCTGGCCGCGCCGGCTACAGCGCCTGTCGCCCCCCGTTTGACGCCACCGACGTGAGTGAACTGAGCACCATTACCCCGGCGAGCGACGCGCCCGCAGACACCGGGTCGTCCCCGTCGACTCCGCGGCGCGGCGCTCTGGCCGCGTGGTGGCGCGCCGCTTGGCGCAGCGCGGTCGGCCTGCGGCCTGGCGAGCCGCTGTCTCAGCCCGGCCCGGTGGCGATCGCCTTGCTGATGGCGACCAGCTTGCTGCTGTCGCTGGCCACGCAGCGCCTGATGATCGACGGCCCGGCGACGTTCAATGCGCCCGCGCTGCAGTCCGGCTGGTTGTCGAGCCTGGTATCGGTGTGGCTGTGCTGGCTGTTGACGCGCCGCGCGTCGCGGCCGCGGCCCGACGCTGCGATCGACCGCGGCGCCACGCTGCTCGGCTTGCTGCTGGCGCAGTCGGTGGTGATCCTGGTGGTCGGCGGGCTGGGCCTGGCGGTGCTGTTTCGCAGCGGGCTGCTCGACCACCTGCCGGCGGGCGTGCTGGCGGTCTTGTGGTGGGCACCCTGGGGGTGGAGCTGGTTGGTGACGCTGCGTCTGATGCAGCGGCAGGTGCCGGCGCGCTCGGCGATGGCCGCGCTCGCCGCGGCCGTGGTCACCGCGGCGTATGTGCTGGACCTGCAACTGCCGCACGACCCCTTCTGGTACCCGGCGCGGGAGGGCGCCTCCGAACGCTACCTGAGACTGACCCCGCAGGCCATCGAAGCCCAGTCCGGCTTGCTCGCCCGGGCCACGGCGGTGCTCGCGCCGCAGCGCCCGGGCATCGTCGACCTGTACGCCATCACCTTCGCGCCCTATGCCGACGAGGAGGTGTTCCGCCGCGAAAGCGCGATGGTCGACGCGGTCATGCAGCAGCGCTTCGACGCCCGGGGGCGCAGCTTGCAATTGGTCAACCATGCGCAGACCGCCGAAGCGCTGCCGTGGGCCACGGCGCAGAACCTGCGTCGCGCGATCGAGGGCGTGGCCGCGGTGATGGACCGCGACGAGGACGTGCTCTTCATCCACCTCACCTCGCACGGCGCGCGCGGCGGTGAGCTGGCGGCGTCGCTGTGGCCGCTCGAGGTGCCCGCCGTCACGCCGGTCGAACTGCGCGCCTGGCTCGACGCCGCCGGCGTGCGCTATCGCGTGCTGTCGATCTCCGCCTGCTACGCGGGCTCCTGGATCGCGCCGCTGGCCGGCGACACCAGCCTGGTGATGACGGCCGCGGACGCCGAGCACACTTCCTACGGTTGCGGCCGCAAATCGGCGCTGACGTTCTTCGGCCGCGCGATGTACGACGAGGCACTGCGCGAGACGCACTCGTTCGAGCGCGCGCACGCACGGGCGCGCGGCGTGATCGAGCGACGCGAGCGTGAGGCCGGCAAGGACGACGGCTACTCCAACCCACAGATCAGCGTCGGTGCAGCGATCCGCGCGCCGCTGGCCGCGCTGGAGCAGCGACTGCAGGCAGCGCCCACCCCGACCGGCTCCCTACAATCGCCGACCACCGATCCCGACAGCCAAAACGCGACTGCGCCCCGATGAGCATCAAGAGCGACCAATGGATCCGCCGCATGTGCGAGCAGCACGGCATGATCGAGCCCTTCGAGCCGGGCCAGGTGCGTCATTCGGCCGACGGCCAGCGCATCGTGAGCTACGGCACCAGCAGCTACGGCTACGACGTCCGCTGCGCGCCCGAGTTCAAGGTGTTCACCAACATCTACAGCACGGTGGTGGACCCGAAGAACTTCGACGAAAAGAGCTTCGTCGACATCGCCGCCGACGTCTGCATCATCCCGCCCAACAGCTTTGCGTTGGCGCGCACGCTCGAATACTTTCGCATCCCGCGCAACGTGCTGACCATCTGCCTGGGCAAGAGCACGTATGCGCGCTGCGGCATCATCGTCAACGTCACACCGCTGGAGCCCGAGTGGGAAGGTTTTGTCACGCTCGAGTTCAGCAACACCACGCCGCTGCCGGCCAAGATCTACGCCGGTGAGGGCTGCGCCCAGGTGCTGTTCTTCGAGAGCGACGAGGTCTGCGAAACCTCTTACAAAGACCGCGGCGGCAAGTACCAGGGCCAGCGCGGCGTGACCCTGCCCAAGACGTGATCCCCTGCCGGCCGCGAGATGCGGCATGGCATTTGCCCCGCACCAGCAGACTCGCCCCGAGTCGTCGGAGACCGTCATGAAATGGGAAGGCGAACGCGAGAGCGAGAACGTGGAAGACCGTCGCAGCAGCGGTGGCGGCGGGCTGCCGGGGCTGGGCATCGGCGGGCGCGGCATCGGCATCGGCACCATCGCGATCGCGCTGGTGGGCGGCTGGATCTTCGGCATCAACCCGCTCACCATTCTGGGTATGTTGAGCGGCGGCGGTGCGCCCACCGAGCAGGTGTCGAGAGCGCCGTCGAATGCGCCGCCCGCCAACGACGCGCAAAGTCGCTTCGTGCGCACCGTGGTGGCCAGCACCGAGGACGTGTGGACGGCGGTGTTCCAGCGCGACCAGGCAACTTACCGCGCGCCCAAGCTGGTGATGTTTCGCGGCGCCACGCGCACCGCCTGCGGCACCGGGCAAAGCGCGATGGGGCCGTTCTATTGCCCCGGCGACCAGCAGGTCTACATCGACCTCGACTTCTTCGACACCTTGAAGCAGCGGCTCGGCGCCCCCGGCGATTTCGCGCAGGCCTACGTGATCGCCCATGAGATCGGCCATCACGTGCAAAACGTGCTCGGCACCAGCGAGAAGGTCGAAGCGGCACGGCGCGGCGGCAGCCCGGCGCAGGGCAACGCGATGAGCGTGCGGCTCGAGCTGCAGGCCGACTGTTTCGCCGGCCTCTGGGGTCACCATTCACAGCAGGCCAAGCAGTGGCTGGAGCAGGGTGACATCGAGGAAGCCTTGAACGCGGCCTCCAAGATCGGCGACGACACCCTGCAGCGGCGCTCGCAGGGCACGGTGGTGCCGGAAAGCTTCACGCATGGCAGCAGCGCGCAGCGCGTGCAGTGGTTCAAGCGCGGCTTCGAGTCGGGCCGGGTGGCCGACTGCAACACCTTCGACGCGCCACCGCGCTGAGCGACTGCGCCGGCCGCGCAGGGCCGGGCGGCG
>NZ_JANMWL010000135.1:0-2766 GCF_031393925.1 Methylibium sp.
CGAGGCGCAGCGCGCGGTCCAGTTCGCGGCCGTCGTGCACCTCGACGAGCACCGCCATGCCGAGCGACGTGGCGGTGGCCTCGAGATCCGCCATGCGGGCGTCGTCCAGGCAAGCGGCGATCAGCAGAATGCAATCGGCTCCCAAGGTGCGCGCCTCGAACACCTGGTAGGCGTCGACCATGAAGTCCTTGCGCAGCACCGGCAAGGCGCAGGCGGCGCGCGCTTGCCGCAGATAGGCGGCAGCGCCCTGAAAAAAGTGCTCGTCGGTCAACACGCTGAGCGCCGCCGCGCCATGCAGGGCGTAGCTCGCGGCAATCTCGGCCGGCACGAAGTGCTCGCGCAGCACTCCCCTGCTCGGGCTGGCCTTCTTGACTTCGGCGATCACCGCGGCCCGCCCCGCTACGGTGCGCCCGCGCAATGCAGCGACAAAGTCGCGCAGGTCGCGGCGCGCGTCGCTCGATTCGGCCTCGTCGCGCAACGAACCCAGCGAGCGCCGCGCACGCGCCGCCGCGATCTCGTCACGCTTGACCGCGACGATGCGCTCGAGGATGTCACTCATGACCGAGCTCGAGCGTGGTCGCGACAAACTGATCGAGCTTGGCGGCGGCCCTGCCCGACGCCACCGCCTCGCGCGCCAGGCGAACGCCCTCGCGCACCGACGCACTCACGTCGGCCGCGTAGAGGGCGGCCCCCGCGTTGAGCAACACGATGTCGCGCACCGGGCCGTCCTCGTTGGCAAGGGCGCGGCGGATGCACGCCACCGATTCGTCCTTGCCCGCGACCGTGAGCGAGCGCATGTCGTAGACCGGCAGGCCAAAGTCGCTCGGGTGAACGGTGTACTCGCGCACCTCGCCGGCCTTGAGTTCACCGACCTGCGACTCGCCCGACAGCGAAATCTCGTCCATGCCGTTCATGCCGTGGACCACCAACACATGCTCGGCGCCGAGACGCTGCAGCACGCGCACCTGGATGCCCACCAGGTCGGGGTGGAACACGCCCATCAGCTGGTGGGTGGCACCGGCCGGGTTGGTGAGCGGCCCGAGGATATTGAAGATCGTGCGCGCGCCGAGTTCCTTGCGCACCGGCGCGGCGTGCTTCATGGCCGGGTGGTGGTTGGGCGCGAACATGAAGCCGATGCCGTTCTCATTCAGGCAGTCAGCCACCTGCGTTGGCGTGAGGTCGATGCGTGCGCCCAGCGCCTCCAGCACGTCGGCGCTGCCCGAAGTCGACGAGACGCTGCGCCCGCCGTGCTTGGCCACCCGCGCACCCGCGGCCGCCGCGACGAACATCGCGGCGGTCGAGATGTTGAAGGTGTGGGCGGCGTCGCCGCCGGTGCCGCACAGGTCCACCAAATGACGCTTGTCGGGCACGTCGACCGGTGTGGCGAACTCGCGCATCACCTGCGCGGCGGCGGCGATCTCGCCGACGGTTTCTTTCTTGACGCGCAGCCCCACCGCCAGCGCGGCGATCATCACCGGCGACATCTCGCCGCTCATGATGCGGCGCATCAGGTGCAGCATCTCGTCGTGGAAGATCTCGCGGTGCTCGATCGTGCGCTGCAGGGCGGCGGTGTCGGTGATCATTCAGCGCGCTCCTTCGAGAAAGTTCTTCAGCATGGCGTGGCCATGCTCGGTGAGGATGGACTCGGGGTGGAACTGCACGCCCTCGATCGGCAGCTCGCGGTGGCGCACGCCCATGATCTCGCCATCGTCGGTGCGCGCGCTCACCTCCAGCTCGGCGGGCAGCGACTCGCGCTCGATCGCCAGCGAGTGGTAGCGGATCACGCTGAAGCGCTCGGGCAGCCCCTGAAAGACGCCGCGCGTGTCGGTGGCGATCTCGCTGGCCTTGCCGTGCATCTGCACCTGCGAGCGCACGATGCGCCCGCCGAGCGCCGCGCCGATCGCCTGGTGCCCCAGGCACACGCCCAGGATCGGAAGCTTGCCTGCAAAGTGCCTGATCGCCTCGACGCAGATGCCGGCTTCGGCCGGCGAACACGGGCCGGGTGAAAGCACCAGCCGCTCGGGGTGCAGCGCCTCGATCTCCGCGAGCGTGATCGCGTCGTTGCGGAACACGCGGACGTCCTCACCGAGTTCGGCAAAGTACTGCACCAGGTTGAAGGTGAAGCTGTCGTAGTTGTCGATCATCAGCAGCATGTGCGCTCTACCCTATTGATTTCATTGGGTGTTGGCTGCGGCACCTTGTTTTGATACCTGCTTTGATACCCGCTTTTTCTGTCGCTGGCGAGGCCGGCGCGACGTGCTGGGTGGGAGTCTGAGGCGCCCCGAGCGGGCGCAATAGGTCGGTCAGGTTGATGGCTTACGCCAACACTGCTGGCCGAACGCCGCTGAGGATGAGGGCTGTGCAGCCATGCGTGCATTGTCGTCTGCCTTCGCACCAGTGAGAACGGGCTCGCGCGCACATTGATCGACGTCCGAACACCCACGTCAGGCCCAAGCCTCCCCCAGCGCCTTCGCCTGCTGCAGCACCAGCTCCACCGCCGCATCTTGGCTGTCCGGCGGGTACTTGTACTTGCGCAAGATGCGCTTGACCATCAGCCGCAACTTGGCCTGAACGCTTTCGCGCGCGGACCAATCCACGCTCAGGTTCTTGCGCAGGTTCTCGGCCAGCTCGTGGGCGATCTTCTTTAGCGTCTCGTCGGTCAGCTCACGTACCGCCGACTCGTTGTTGGCCAGCGCATCGTAGAAGCGCATCTCGTCTTCGGTCAGTCCCAGCTGTTCGCCGCGCGCTGCGGCCTCACGGAACTTC
>NZ_JANMWL010000203.1:0-4061 GCF_031393925.1 Methylibium sp.
CAGGGGGGCGCATGGCGAAATGGTTCGGGTCGGCAGCAAAACGCAAGGAGGAGCGGTGCCGCGCAAAGCGTGTGCGGGCAAGGGCTGCGCCAAGTGTCTCAGAGCGGCGCGCGTACGTCGCCGGCAGGCATATCGGGATCGATGCCGGCTCGCTGTTGGCGTTGACTTGCCGTCCGCTGCGGCGCCGCCTCCGCCGCCTCCGCACGATGACAGCGGCAGCGCAAGGCTCGAGGCCCACAGCCTCCAGGGGGTCTGACGCATTGCAGTTCTCCAGCGCAGAAACGACGGGCAATAGGGGCAAAGGACATGCCACCCGAAGGAAGTCGTCGGGGTCGCTGAGCGATCCGATTCCAACGAAAAAAGCCCCGCAAGCGGGGCTCTCTGGCAACGCGACGACTTCGATCAGAACGGAATGTCGTCGTCCATGTCGTCGAAGCCGGTCGACGACTTCTGCGCCGCGGGGGCAGGCCGGTTCGTCGCAGGGCGCTGCGCAGCGGGGCGCGACGTTGGCGTGCGCTCGCCGCCGCTTCCACCTGCCTCGTGGCTGCTACCGCCCTCGTCGCCACCGCCCATGCCTTCACGGCTGCCGAGCAACTGCATCACCTCGGCGACGATCTCGGTGGTGTACTTCTCGGCGCCGTCCTTGTCGGTCCACTTGCGGGTCTTGAGACGGCCTTCGACGTAGACCGAGCGGCCCTTCTTGAGGTATTCGCCGGCGATCTCGGCCAGGCGGTCACGGAAGACGACGCGGTGCCATTCGGTTTCTTCCTGGCGGTCCCCGCTCGCCTTGTCTTTCCATTGCCGGGAAGTGGCGATGGTGACGTTGCAGATCGAGCCCCCGTCGGGGAAGCTGCGGGTTTCGGGGTCGCGGCCGAGGTTGCCGACGAGGATGACTTTGTTGACTGAGGCCATGTCGCGCTCCGTGGGTCTGGCCAAAGATTATGCCGGCGCCGAGACCGGGACCGGGGAGGCACGCGCCAGACAGTTTCTGGCCGATCACGGCTCGAATGGACAGCAACTGGCCCGCCACGCGCAGGCTGCCCCTGCCTTCCAGCACGACGAACATCTCTTCCTGCGCAGGGTGGACGTGATAGGGACACGAGCGCATGCCGGGCGCGCGGATGTCCAAGCCGGCGCCACGCTTGTGGGCCGCCGTGCCGGGGGAGACGCCGCCGCAAAGCGTGTCGTAGAGCGGCTCGCGCTGCTGGCGCTCGAGCGACACCACGTTGCAGTTGCGTGCGGATCAGTTCGCGCCTGAGCCGCTCGCGCGGTTGCCCGTAGCGGGTGCGTCCACCGGTCCTGCGTCGGGCTGGGTCTGGAGGCCGGCAGGCTCGCACGCAAGGCCCTCGCTTACCATCGCGCCCTCCCATGTCCGCGCCTGTTTCCGAGTCGTCCACCGCGCCGCTGGCCATCTTGCAGCAGGTGTTCGGCTACCCCGCGTTTCGCGGCGCTCAAGAGGCCATCGTCGAGCATGTGCAGTCCGGCGGCGACGCGCTGGTGCTCATGCCAACCGGCGGCGGAAAAAGCCTGTGCTACCAGATACCGGCGATTGCGCGCCACCGCGGCGGATGCGGCGTGGCCATCGTCGTGAGCCCGCTCATCGCGCTGATGCACGACCAGGTCGGCGCACTGGAAGAAGCCGGCGTTCACGCCGCCTTCCTGAACTCCACGCTCGGCTTCGAGGCCGTGCAGCGCATCGAGCGCGAAATGATGAGCGGGCGCCTGGTGCTGCTCTACGCCGCGCCCGAGCGGCTGACCACGCCGCGCATGCTGGCGCAGCTCGATTCGCTGAGCGAACGCGGCCTCCTGAGCCTGTTTGCCATCGACGAGGCGCACTGCGTGAGCCAGTGGGGCCACGACTTCCGCGAAGACTATCTCGGCCTCAATGTCCTGCACGAGCGCTATCCCGCGGTGCCGCGCATCGCGCTCACCGCCACCGCCGACACCCACACGCGCGCCGACATCATCGAGCGCCTGGCGCTGCACGACGCGCGACTCTTCATCTCCAGCTTCGACCGCCCCAACATCCGCTACCGCGTGGTGGAAAAAGACGAGCCCCGCAAACAGCTGCTGCGCTTCATCGGCGACGAACACGAGGGCGAGGCCGGCATCGTCTATTGCCAGACGCGCAAAAAGGTCGACGAGACCGCTGCCTGGCTGGCTGAGGAGCGCATCACCGCCCTGCCCTACCACGCCGGCCTGGACGCCGGCGTGCGCCAGCAACACCAGAACCGCTTCCTGCGCGACGAGGCCGTGGTGATGGTGGCGACCATCGCCTTCGGCATGGGCATCGACAAGCCCGACGTGCGCTTCGTGGCCCACCTCGACCTGCCCAAGAACATCGAGGGCTACTACCAGGAGACCGGCCGCGCCGGCCGCGACGGCGAGCCGGCCGACGCCTGGATGGCCTACGGCCTGGCCGACGTGGTGAACCAGCGCCGCATGATCGACGAGAGCCCGGCCGGCGACGAGTTCAAGCGCCTGCAGCGCGGCAAGCTCGACGCGCTGCTCGCGCTCGCAGAGGCGCACGACTGCCGACGCGTGCGCCTGCTCGGCTACTTTGGCGAGGCTTCGGGTCCGTGCGGCAACTGCGACAACTGCCTCACGCCACCCGAGGTGTGGGACGCCACCGACGCGGCGCGCAAGCTGCTCAGTTGCATCTACCGCTTCGCGCACGCGTCTCACGGCCCGCGCCACTTTGGCGCCGGCCACCTGATCGACGTGCTGCGCGGCAAGACCACCGACAAGGTGGCGCAGTACGGCCATGAGCGGCTCAGCACCTATGGCGTCGGCGCCGACCTGGCCGAGATGCAGTGGCGCGGCGTGCTGCGCCAGCTCGTGGCGCTGGGCCAGGTCGTCTCGGAAGGCGAATACAACACGCTGGCTCTGACCGACAGCGCGCGCGCCGTGCTCAAGGGCGAAGTGCAGATGCTGCTGCGCGTGCCGAGCGCCGCGCCCAAGCGCGGCCGCGTCGCCAAGAGCGCAAGCCGCGCGGCCAAACCGGCCAGCAGCGCGCCGGCTGACCTGGACTCCGCAGCGCAAGCGCGCTACGAGTCGCTGCGTGCCTGGCGCAGCGAAGTGGCGCGCGAACACAACCTGCCGAGCTACATCGTGTTCAGCAACGCCGCGCTGGCCGAGATGGCGCGCAGGGCGCCGGGGTCGCTAGCCGAGCTGGGCGAAGTGAGCGGCGTGGGGGAGAAGAAGCTCGAGGCGTATGGGCAGGAGATCCTGCGGGTGCTGCAAGCCGGTTGATCCGGTCACGCTGTAAGCCTTGTCAGATGTCGCAGGCGGGGCGTCGATAGCATTGGCTGCATCGCCCGTCAGTGATGACGGGCGCGGATTGAAACTGGTGCTTGGCGCGCGGCATGTGCGCGACTGGGTGCATCGCCCGTCTGTGATTGACGGGTGTAGCGCGCAAAAGAGATCGCCGCAGCGCAAGCCGTTTCCTTACCCCCGCAACCGGGAAGAAACAGCAAGCGCCCGGGACCAAAACTACAGCATCACCGCACGGAATCGAACGAAGCCGCTTGCACCTGGCGCCATTGAGTTCTTCAGGGTCCAGCGCAGGTGCGTGACGTCGGCCGCGGTGGCCGGGCGCGGGGCGTCGCTGCCCTGGGTGCTGATGCCCAGCTTGTCCAGCGCGCCGTAGGTCTTGCCGCCATCGACCGAATAGTCGACCTCGACTTCCTTCTGGGTGACGTTGGTCAATTGCACGCTGCCCTTGACGGGCGCCTGCGCGCCGGTTGGCAGGACAGCGCAAAGCGCTGCGCACAGGCCAAGACATCGAACGAGTTTTTTCATGGCGTCCTCGCGGGTCGGGAGAGACGCGTGCGGCCATGCCGCCTGCGCCGTTGCTTCAACGGTCGCGACATGGCTGCCCTGCGCCCGACGTGCGCCCTTCACGGCACGGCCCGCACGCTCACCGCGGCGCTGTCGGTGCTCTGCCCGGCATCGTCGGTGGCACGCGCGAAGAACTGCACGTTGCCGATGGCGCCGGCCGGCAGCGCGGTGTCCCACTCGTAGGGCGCCGCGCCGTCGGCGCCGAGCAGCGTCGCAGTGCC
>NZ_JANMWL010000043.1:0-50558 GCF_031393925.1 Methylibium sp.
AGCGCATTGCCCTGCGGCAAGGTCACCGCCGCGAGCTGCTCCGGGTTGAGGTGGCGCAGCAGGCCGGCCGCGTTGTCCGAACGGCCGCCGAACTCATCGCGTGGTGCTGTCATCCGCCGATTCTAGGGAGCGCTTCCCGACGCACGGGTATGCTTGCTGGCACAGCCCTTGCCGACCTTGAAGCGACATGTCCGACGCGCTACTCATCGGGATCTCGGCGCGCATCTATCACCCGATCGCGCCGGTCATCGACCTCGGCGGCATCTTCAACAAGACGCTGCATTACCTGGAACAGTCGGTCGCGCACTGGGTGCTGCAGCCGCATGTGCTGGCACTGATGATCCCGCCGGTGGAGCGCGAAGGCCTGCTGCAGCCCGGCCAGGTGAGCCTGGCCGACTACGCCGAGCGCCTGGACGGCCTGGTGCTGCAAGGCGGCACCGACATCGCACCCGAGAGTTACGGCGAGACGCCGCTGGCACCCGACTGGGCCGGCGACCGCGTGCGCGATCGCTACGAGATCGGCCTCTTCGAAGCCTTCGTCGCGCAGGGCAAGCCGGTGATCGGCATCTGCCGCGGCTGCCAGCTCATCAACGTGGCGCTCGGCGGCACGCTCTACCAGGACATACCGACGCAGCTGCCGAGCGCCATCGCCCACCGCGACGACGAGCGCTACGACCACCAGTTCCACGAGGTGAGCCTCGTGCCGGGCAGCCGCCTGGCCGCGCTCTACCCCTCGATCACGCATGCGGAGATCAACTCCATCCACCACCAGGGCATCAAGGCGCTGGCGGTGGAGCTGGACGTCGAAGCACTCGCTGTGCCCGACGGTCTCATCGAAGCGGTGCGCTGGCGCGGCCCGAGCTATTTGTTTGGCATGCAGTGGCACCCGGAGTTCATGGCGCAGCGCCAGTTCCACCCCAACCAGCTCGACGGCGGGCCGATCCTGGCCGAGTTTCTCGACGCAGCGCGGGCGCGTCGTCGTTGAAGCGTTCGCGGCGTCGGCGTCGGCGGGCGTGGTGACAAGCGCCGCCTGCAGCGTCGCTTGGCGCGGCATAACGCGCCGAGGCAGCCTGCCGCGCCCGCCCCCGTAAAATTGGCTGCTCCTTCTTCGCAACGGCGTCCCGCGGGCCGCCGTTTTCGCTTGCACGACATGACCGAACTCGCCAAATCATTCGACCCGGGCCCGATCGAGGCGAAGTGGGGCCCCTGGTGGGAGCAGCGCGGCCTGTTCGCGCCGACGCTCGACGACCGACGACCCTCGTTTGCCATCCAGCTCCCGCCGCCCAACGTGACCGGCGTGCTGCACATGGGCCACGCCTTCAACCAGACGGTGATGGATGCGCTAACGCGCCACCACCGCATGCTCGGCCACAACACGCTGTGGGTGCCGGGCACCGACCACGCGGGCATTGCCACGCAGATCGTGGTGGAGCGTCAGCTCGAGCAGCAGGGGCGAAGCCGCCACGACCTGGGCCGCAAGAACTTCGTCGCCAAGGTGTGGGAATGGAAGGAGCAGTCGGGCTCCACCATCACCCAGCAGATGCGCCGCGTGGGTGCCAGTGTCGACTGGAAGCACGAGTACTTCACGATGGACGAGAAGCTCTCACCCGTGGTGACCGACACCTTCGTGCAGCTGTTCGAGCAGGGGCTCATTTACCGCGGCAAGCGGCTGGTGAACTGGGATCCGGTGTTGAAGTCGGCCGTCTCGGATCTCGAAGTGGTGAGCGAGGAGGAAGACGGTTTCCTCTGGCACATCCGCTATCCGTTGAGCGATGGCAGCGGCGAATTGGTGGTCGCCACGACCCGGCCCGAGACGATGCTGGGCGACACCGCGGTCATGGTGCATCCCGAAGACGAGCGCTACCTCGGCATGGTCGGCAAGCGCGTGAAGCTGCCGCTGTGCGATCGCGAGATTCCCGTGATCGCCGACGACTACGTCGACCGCACCTTCGGCACCGGTGTGGTCAAGGTCACGCCCGCGCACGACTTCAACGACTACGCGGTGGGCCAGCGACATGGCCTGCCGGTGGTGGGCATCCTCGCGCTCGACGCGCGAATCAACGAGGCCGCACCTGCGGCCTATCGCGGTCTGGACCGGTTTGACGCGCGCAGACAAGTCGTCGCCGACCTCGACGCGCAAGGCTTTTTGGCCGAGACGAAAAAGCACAAGCTGACGGTGCCGCGCTGCGAGCGCACCGGTCAGGTGGTGGAGCCGATGCTCACCGACCAATGGTTCGTGGCGGTGAGCAGGGCCGGACCCGACGGCAAGTCAATCGCGCAAAAGGCGATCGACGCGGTCGCCACGGGCGCGGTGAAGTTCGTGCCCGAGAACTGGGTCAATACCTACGACCAGTGGATGAAGAACATCCAGGACTGGTGCATCTCGCGCCAGCTCTGGTGGGGCCACCAGATCCCGGCGTGGTACGGCAGCAGAGGCGAGCTGTTCGTCGCGCGCAGCGAGGAAGAAGCGCTCAGCAAGGCACGCGCGGCCGGCTACGAAGGCGAGCTGACGCGCGACCCGGACGTGCTCGACACCTGGTACTCGTCGGCCCTCGTGCCGTTCTCCACGCTTGGCTGGCCCGCAGAGACGAAGGAACTCGAGCTGTTCCTGCCCTCGAGCGTGCTCGTGACCGGCTACGAGATCATCTTCTTCTGGGTCGCGCGCATGATCATGATGACGGCCCATTTCACCGGCAAGGTGCCGTTCGAGACGGTCTACATCCACGGCATGGTGCGCGATGCCGAAGGCCGCAAGATGAGCAAGTCCGAGGGCAACGTGCTCGACCCGGTCGACCTGATCCAGGGTGTCGACCTCGAAACCCTGGTGAGGAAGTCGACCACCGGCCTGCGCCGTCCCGAGACCGCGCCCAAGATCGCCGCGCGCGTGAGGAAGGAGTTCCCCAAAGGCATGCCGGCCTACGGCGCCGATGCGCTGCGCTTCACGATGGCGAGCTACGCCAACCTCGGACGCAACATCGCCTTCGACACCAAGCGCTGCGAGGGTTATCGCAACTTTTGCAACAAGCTCTGGAACGCGACGCGCTTCGTGCTCATGAACTGCGAAGGCGAGGACTGCGGCTTTGCCGACCACACCGTCGAGCAGTGCGTGCCCGGCGGCTACCTCGATTTCTCCGACGCCGACCGCTGGATCGTCGGTGAACTGCAGCGCGTCGAGGCGGCGGTGGAAAGGGGCTTTGCCGAGTACCGGCTCGACAACGTGGCGAGCGCGCTCTACCAGTTCGTGTGGGACGAATACTGCGACTGGTATCTCGAGATCGCCAAGGTGCAGATCGCCCAAGCGTCCAAGGTGGGCGACGCCGCAGGCCAGCGCGCCACGCGGCGCACGCTCATCCGCGTGCTGGAGACGGTGCTGCGACTGCTGCACCCGCTGGTGCCCTTCATTACCGAAGAGCTATGGCAGGTGGTCGCCCCGGTGGCCGAACGCAAGGTGGCCGGCAGCGACGCATCGGTCGCGGCGGCACCTTACCCGCGAGCGCAGCTCGACAAGGTGGACGCGCGAGCCGACGCCTGGATGGCCCGGCTCAAGAGCGCAATCGGCGCCTGCCGCAACCTGCGCTCCGAGATGAATCTGTCACCGGCCGAGCGCATGCCGCTCTTCGCTTTCGGCGACGCGGCCTTCATCGCGCAGGCAACGCCGCTGCTCAAGGCGCTGGCCAGGCTGTCCGAGGTGCGCGTGTTCGAGCAGGAAGCGGCCTTCACGCAGGCCACCGCCGCAGCACCGGTGTCGATGCAGGGCGAACTGCGCTTGGCGCTGCATGTGGCGATCGACATCGAGGCCGAACGCGAACGCCTGTCGAAGGAAGAATCGCGGCTCGAAGGCGAGATCGTCAAGGCCGAAGCCAGGCTGGGCAACGAGAGCTTTGTTGCGCGCGCCCCGGGCGCAGTGGTGGCGCAGGAGCGCCAACGACTCGCCGACTTCAGCGCGACGCTGGATCGGGTGCGGGCTCAGCGCGCGCGCCTGAGCTGAACAGTTCGTCCGTAGCGTCGGCACCTCGGTCCGGGCCACCGTCGCTGCGAAGCGACGGTTCGTTCACCGTGTCGCCGTGAGCGGGCGGCTCGTCGGCGTTGGCGCCGCTAGCCAAGGGCGCAGGGACCGACACCGGCCCATGCTGCAGCGGTGCCGGCGCCGACACCGGGCCGGCCGATCCCGATGCGCGGAAGTCGCGCGCCACGGGCGGCGTCTGACCGAGGATTTCGTCGAGGCGTTGCGCCACCGCCCACACGCTGCGCACGCGCGACTCCTGCGTGTAGCCAGCCAGGCGCGAGGTGGTGTGCAGATTGGGCACGCCATGCAAGGGCCGGTCTTCGTCGAGCAGGCCTGGCTCGACGCTGTCGAGCCAGGCGGCGCCAAGCCGCCCGCTGCGCAGCACCTGCGCCAGCGCCGCCTCGTCGAATATCGCCGAGTGCGAGGTACTGAGCAGCACCTGCCCCGGCTTGCACTGCGGCAGGTAACGCTCACCGAGCAGCCCTTGGTAGCGGCTGTAGAACGGCAGCTGCACGCACACGGCGTCGGCCGTTTCTAGCAGCTCGCGCAGACCCATCGGCTCGATGCGCCAGCGGCCCCACAGCACGTCGCTGGCGTGCAGCGTGGGCTCATAGCCGACCAGGCGCGAGCCGAAGCCACTGAGCAGCGCCGAGATCGAGCGCGCGGCCGGCGCCAGCCCAATGAGGCCGACCGTCGCCGAAGCCAGCTCGCGGCCGGCACCGATACGCCCACCGAGCGCGCCCGGTCGCAGCAGCGTGATCAGCGAGCCGACCACGAACTCCGCCTCCGCAGGCGCCGTGGCGGCGGTCCCGCGCACCAGTTCGACGCCCGACTGCGCACAGGCCTCGACGTCGATGTTCTCCAGGCCGGGGTTGACCCGCCCGACCGCGCGCAGCAGGGGCGCAAACGAGAGCATTTCCGCATCGACCCGCAACTGCGGCGGCAGCACGGCGGCGCGCACGTTGAAGAGGTGGCGCCGGAAAGTGCGCGGGTCGCGAGCCAGTTCCGGCGCATAGCGCATGCGGTGGCGTTGCTGCAGCCAACGCAGCACTTCGGTTTCCATCGGTTCGACAATCAACAGGTCCATGAGCGTGATTGGACAACGGGCCGGCGGATTCCGGGGTGGCTGCGCACACCCGGAAGGGGTGGTCTGACGACGGCCGGGCCCATGACAGAATGCCGCGCAAACCCTGAGGATTTCAAGGATATGTTGATCAACAAGGCGATCTTTCCCGTGGCAGGCCTTGGCACCCGCTTCCTGCCAGCGACCAAGGCACAGCCTAAGGAAATGCTGACCGTTGTCGACAAGCCCCTGATCCAGTACGCGGTCGAAGAAGCATACGCCGCCGGTATCCGCGAGATGATTTTCGTGACCGGCCGCAGCAAGCGGCCGATCGAAGATCACTTCGACATGGCCTATGAACTCGAGGTGGAACTCGAGGCTGCCGGCAAAGCCGAGCTGCTGGCGCTGGTGCGCCAGGTCAAGCCCGACGACATGGAGTGCGTCTACGTGCGCCAGGCCAAGATGCTGGGCTTGGGCCACGCCGTGCTGTGCGCCGAGCGCTTGGTGCGCAACGAACCCTTCGCCGTCTTGCTGGCCGACGATCTGATGGTGGGCGACAAACCGGTGCTGGCGCAGATGGTCGAGCAGTTCGACGACTGGCGCGCCTCGATCCTGGCGGTGCAGGAAGTGCCACCCGACCAGACGCGGCGCTACGGCATCGTCGCCGGCACGATGGTCAACGACCGCATGATGGACATCAGCCAGATCGTCGAGAAGCCCGCGCCCGAGGCGGCTCCGTCGCGCTTGGGCGTGGCCGGCCGCTACATCCTCATGCCCGATGTGTTCAGCGAGATCCGTGCCCAGCCGCGCGGCGTGGGCGGCGAGATCCAGCTCACCGACGGCATCGCCGGCCTGCTGCGTCGCCAGAAGGTGTTTGCCTACACCTACGAAGGCAAACGCTACGACTGCGGCAGCAAGGAAGGTTTCTTGCAGGCCAACGTAGAACTGGCGCTGCGGCACCCCGAGGTCGGAGCGACGTTTCGCGAATATTTGAAGACGCTACCGCTGTAGCGCACGCCGCCAGCGATCCGGCCGCGGCCGATGCCGGCTCAACGGCGCCTGAGCCAGTGGACGAAGTCGTCGCCGATCGTCTGCTGTTCAAGCAACTCGTTGCCGGTCTGGCGGGCGAATGCCTGAAAGTCACGGACCGAGCCGGGGTCGGTGGCGATCACCTTGAGGGTCTGGCCGCTCGTCATGTCGGCCAGCGCCTTCTTGGCCTTCAGGATGGGCAGCGGGCAGTTGAGCCCGCGCGTGTCGACTTCCTTGTTCGCTTCCATCGTCGTCCTCGCAGTTCGACGGAATTCTAGGCCTGCGCCTTGCCCCATTCGATCCATTGCGGCTCGATGCTGCGCGTGCGCAGCCAGTCCGCGAGTGCCTGGCCGGTGCCGGCCGGCCAGCATTTCACCTGCGTAGGCGCGAACAGCCGGTACTCGGCCAGCTCCGGTGAAAGCACGATCTCGCCTTGCGCGCGCACATGGTAGGCAATGATCAGCTGGTTCATGCGCTGGAAATCGTAGGCGCCGATCAGCGACACGCCGAGTGTCTGGAGCGAGGTTTCCTCGGCCACCTCGCGTGCGATGCCCTCCTGGGGCGATTCACCCGCCTCCATGAAACCGGTGACGAGACCGAAGCTCTTGCCCGGCCAGGCCGCATTGCGCGCCAGCAGCAGCAGGCCGTCGCGGTCGACGCATTCGAGCACCGCCGCCAGCACCGGCGTCGGGTTATTCCAGTGCGTCCAGGTGCAGGCGGGGCAGCGCAGGCGCTGTTTTTCGCCGCCGTCTTCGGCCTGCACGATCCACGCGAGCGACGTTGCGCAGTTGGGGCAGAAGCGGTGCTCGTGGCTCATGAATGCTCCCTTGCGCTGCGCGCGGCCCGTCCGCGCGAGATGTCGCCTTCGCCGGCCCACGACGGCGGGCCCCTCGTGGCCCTTTTGCGGCCTGGCATACGGCTCACGTCTTTGGCCTGCTCTGGATGCGCGAAGTAATCGAAAAACTCAGGCCGGAAAGACGCCGGTCGACAGGTAGCGGTCGCCGCGGTCGCAGACGATGAACACGATGGTCGCGTTCTCCACCGCCTTGGCGACCTCGAGCGCGGCCCAGCACGCGCCCGCCGCCGAAATGCCGGCGAACAGCCCTTCTTCGCGGGCCATGCGGCGCGCCATTTCCTCGGCATCTGACTGGCTCACGCTCAGGGTCTCGTCGACGCGACTGGGCTCGTAGATCTTGGGCAGGTAAGCCTCGGGCCACTTGCGGATGCCGGGAATGCGCGAGCCCTCGCTCGGCTGCGCGCCGATGATGCGCACGGCCGGATTCTTCTGCTTCAGGTAGGTCGAGACGCCGGTGATGGTGCCGGTCGTGCCCATCGCGCTCACGAAGTGCGTGATGCAGCCCTCGGTTGCGTCCCAGATCTCGGGGCCGGTGGTTTGCGCATGGATGAGCGGGTTGTCTGCGTTGGCGAACTGGTCGAGCACGCGGCCCTTGCCCTCGCGCTGCATCTGCTCGGCAAGGTCACGCGCGTACTCCATGCCGCCGGCCTTGGCCGTGAGCACGAGTTCGGCGCCGAACGCTCGCATGGTCTGCGCACGCTCGACGGACAAATCCTCCGGCATGATCAAGAGCATGCGGTAGCCGCGGATCGCCGCGGCCATCGCCAGCGCAATGCCGGTGTTGCCGGAGGTGGCCTCGATCAGCGTGTCGCCCGGCTTGATCTCGCCGCGCTGCTCGGCGCCACGGATCATGCCGATGGCCGCGCGGTCCTTCACCGAGCCGGCCGGGTTGTTGCCTTCGAGCTTGCCGAGAATGACGTTGCCGCGCTGCTCGTTGGCGGCGCCCGGCAGTCGCAACAGGCGCACCAGCGGCGTGTGACCGATCGTGTCTTCAAGCGTGAGGTAACGCGGCATGCAGCCCCCTTTTGCGGTCGATTGTGGCAGCAGGGCCTAAGGCCACGCCGGGTCCGCATGGCAGAATCCCCGCCTGCAGTTCACACCGCCTCGGTGGCGAAATCGGTAGACGCGCGGGACTCAAAATCCCGTTCCGCAAGGAGTGACGGTTCGAGTCCGTCCCGAGGCACCACACCGCGCACATTGCGCCGTCCCGTCCCCCATGCCTTTGCTGCCCCCGGTCACCCAGGCCCTGATGCTCATCAACGTCGCGGTGTTCTGCCTCGACCTGTTCGTCGGCCCGTGGTTCACGCGGCTGCTCGCGCTGTGGCCGCTCGGCGAAGGCTTCCTGCCGTGGCAGGTGGTGAGCTACGCCTTCCTGCACGGCTCGATCGAGCACCTGTTCTTCAACATGCTGGGCCTGTGGATGTTCGGCGCCGAACTCGAGCGCCTGTGGGGCACGCGGCGCTTCATACAGTTCTTTGCAGCAAGCGTGCTGGTGGCCGCCCTTGCACAGTTGATGCTCGCCGCGGTGCTGGGCCTGCGCAGCCCGACGGTGGGCGCTTCGGGCGGACTGTTCGGCCTGCTGCTCGCGTTCGGCATGCTGTTTCCCAATCGCATCATCATGCCGCTGTTTCCGCCCATACCGATGAAGGCGCGCACCTTCGTGGTGGTGTTCGGCGCGCTCGAACTCGCGCTCGGCTTCTACAGCCCGGCGGGTGGCGTGGCCCACTTCGCCCACCTCGGCGGCATGGCCGGCGGCTGGCTGGTGATCCGCTACTGGCGCGGCCTGCCGCCGTTCGGTCGCAGGCGCTAGCGGCGCGGCGCGAAGGCGCGCAGCGGGCCGCACGGCGAGCGCTCGGCACCGCAACCGACGCGTCAGAGCGCACGCTCAGTCGACCGCTGGAAATCCAACGCCGCCGCTCGCCGACAACAGACCCTCGCGCACGCTCGGGTAGCGCAGCTTCACACGCAGCTCGGTCTTGAGCCGCCGGTTCACGAGGCGCCGCGATTCGCTCATGAAACTCGAGGTCGCCGCACTGAACTGTTCAGCCGCACCGCTGCGCGCGACGCGCGGCGGGCGGGCCAGGCCGTACAGGTCGGCCACCAGATCGAAGTAATCGCCCATCTTCAACTCGGTGTCGTCGCTCGCATGCACCACGCGCTGCGGCCGGCCGCGGTGCAGCGCGGCGATGCAGATGCGCGCCAGGTCGTCGGCATGGATGTGGTTGGTGTAGACGTCGTCGCCCGCCGCGAGCACCGGCGTGCCGCGCACCACACGCTCGCGAGGGCTGCCTTGGGCGCGGTCGCTGGCGTAGATGCCGGGAATGCGGAGTAGCGTGACGACGGCAGCGAAGGCGCGTCCGTACCAGCGCAGCAGTCGCTCCGCCGCGACGCGGCGGCGCGCGCGGTCGCTGGCCGGCGCCACGCTGCGCGTCTCGTCCAGGCGCGCGCCCTGCGCGTCGCCGTAGACGCCGCTGGTGCTGGCGTAGACGATGCGCTCGGCCACGCCGCCGCGCGCAAGCGCGCGCAGCAGCGCCAGGGTGCGCGGATCGGTGGTGCCCTGCCCGGGCGGCGGCGCGAGGTGCAGCACGCGCGGCGCCAGGGCGCCGAGCCGGCCGAGCGTGGCCGGCACGTCGAGGTCGCCGACCAGCGCCCGCGCGCCCAGCGAGCGCAACCGCGGGCCGCGCTCGGGGTGCGAGGTCAGTGCGAAGACGCGGTACCGCGACGCGAGCTGCGCGAGCACGCGTTCGCCCACGTCACCGCAACCGACGATGAGCAAACGGGGCTTGCGAAACACGGCCGGTCGGCCGGGCTGGGGAGTGAGCATGCGGGTGCGGCGGCCGTCGCGTCGCCGCAGGGGTGGCGGGCACAATCGCGGCGGTGGTGGTGGCGTCGAGCGTGTTCGAGGATACCCAATGAACTTCAAGGTGACGTTGCGCCCGAGTGGCCGCAGCTTCGAGGTGGCGCGCGACGAGGCAGTGCTGCCGGCGGCGATCCGCCAGGGCATCGGCCTGCCGTATGGCTGCCGCGACGGCGCCTGCGGCTCGTGCAAGAGCCAGCTGATCGAGGGCCGCGTGATCCATGGCGCCCACCAACGCAAGGCGCTGAGCACGGCCGAAGAAGAAGCCGGCTGGATCCTCACCTGCTGCGCGACCCCGCAGACCGACCTGCTCATCGAGGCGCGCACCGTGCCGGGCGCGGGCGAGTTCGCGGTGCGCAAGATGCCGTGCCGGGTGCAGTCGATCGACAAGCCCGCGCCCGACGTGGCCATCATCAAGCTGCAACTGCCGGCCAACGTGCAACTCGACTACCACGCCGGCCAGTACATCGAGTTCATATTGCAGAACGGCGTGCGGCGCAGCTACTCGATGGCCAATGCGCCGCACAACGCGCGTGATGGGCTGGAGCTGCATCTGCGTCACATGCCGGGCGGCCAGTTCACCGACGTGGTGTTCGGCAGCATGAAGGAAAAAGACATGCTGCGATTCGAAGGTCCGTTCGGCAGTTTCTTCCTGCGCGACAAGCCCGCAGCGTCCGCCAAGCCGATCGTGCTGCTGGCCTCCGGTACGGGCTTCGCGCCGATCAAGGCGATCATCGAGCACATGCAGGCCAAGGGCATCACGCGCGACGCGGTGCTGTACTGGGGTTGTCGCGGCAAGGCCGATCTCTACCTGCACGACTGGGCCGTGCAGGCCGCCGCCGCGATGCCCCATCTGTGCTACGTGCCGGTGCTCAGCGAGCCCGGGCCCGACGACGGCTGGAGTGGGCGCACCGGCTTGGTTCACCAGGCCGTGATGGCCGACCTGCCCGACCTGAGCCGCCACGAGGTCTATGCCTGCGGCGCGCCGTTGATGGTGGAGGCGGCGCAGCGCGACTTCGTTTCGCGCTGCAACCTGCCGGCCGAAGACTTCTACGCCGACAGCTTCACGTCCGAAGCGGACAAACACGGCGACGCATAGGGACACTAAGGGGCCGCGCTGCCGGCCGCCTGGGCAGAGGCCCGCAGCAGCCGCGCCAACGGCATCAACTCCTCGGCATTGAGGTCGGACACTGCCGCGTACTGCATCGCGCCGTCGTGCCAGCGCAGCAGGTTGTAGCCATGCCGCGCCGTGCTGGCTTTCGAAGCGCCGACGCCGTCGGGCCACACGAAGACGTTGACCACATGCGCGCCGTGCCGGTACACCAGCGCTGCCACCGGGCGCGCAGCGAGATAGTCGAGCCGGCCACCGATCAACACGAAGCCATCGGCCGCAAGCTCGGGCACTTCTGGCGAGTAGTCGAGCCGACCCTGAAACCAGGGCTTCACGGTATGGCGGTCGCTGGAGGCCACATCGGTCAGGTGCTCGGCCATCAGCGAGCGCACATGGCTCGCGACCAACTCGGTTTCGAGCCCATGGTCGGCTGAGCCGGCAAGCGGCGCCAGGCGCAGCAGCGCCGTTGCCAACAGCAGCCCGAAGGCGAAGGCAAGGCCGAGCGGCAACCAGCGCGCGCGGGCAGCCGGTCGCACTGACCGCGGCACCTGGCCCGCCGCCGCATCGAGGCGCACCCGGATCGCGCTGCGCAGCGCTTCGCCCGCCCGGTGTCGGGTCGCCTCGCTGCGCAGCAGCGCACTCAGTTCATCGTCGTCAAGGTCAGCCATCGCTCAGCCCTCCTTGGCTTGCTCGCCGAGCGCCGCACGCAGTTGCGCGCGGGCGCGCGAAAGGCGCGACATCACCGTGCCGAGCGGCAGCGCGGCGATCTCGGCGATCGCCTCGTAGCTCAGGCCTTCGAGTTCACGCAGCACGATCACTTCGCGAAACGGCGGGGCGAGCGAGCGCAGCGCGGCGTCGATGCGCTCGCGCGTGCGCTTGCCGTCGAACGCGCGCGCCGGATCGCTGTCCGGGGAGAGGTCGTGCACCGCGAAGAAGGCAGCCTGCGCATGTTCGTCGTCGAGCGACACGAAGCGCGGCCCGCGGCCGTCCTGCGCCAACCGCTCGAAGCACTGGGTGCGTACGATACCGAGCAGCCAGGGCCGCGCATCGCCACCGCGGAACGAGGCGAAGTAGCGCCAGGCGCGCAGATAGGCATCCTGCACCGCGTCCTCGGCGCTGTACGCGTCGCGCAGCAGCCAGCGCGCAAGGTTGTAGGCGGCGTCGAGGTGGGGCAGGAGCAGGGTGTCGAAGTCGCTGCGGTAGTGCATGAAGGTCGCAGCGGCGGCAGGAGCGTCGAGCGCAGCGTCCGTCGCGCCGACGCAGTGTGGCGGATCGCTGCCGCGCGCGCTAGCGTGCACCAGCGACCGTGCGGGTGCAGCTGCGGCCTCGCCGAGCAGCGCCATGGCTCACTCCTTGACGATCAGTACGCCGTGCATGGTCTCGTGGCCGTCGCCGCAGAAGTTGTCGCACAGAAAATCGAAACGCCCGGCTTGCATCGGCCTCAGCGCGATGCGCGTGACGCGGCCCGGCATGAGGTCGGCGCGCACGCCGAAGTCCGGCACGTTGAAGCCATGCGCGAAGTCGAGCGAACTGATTGCCAGCGTGACCGGCTCGCCGCGCTCGAGTTCGATTTCGGCGGGCGTGAAGCTGAAGCGCTTGGCCACCACTTCGATCACACGTTCGGACTCCGCAGCCTCGAGCCAGCCGGCACCCCCCGCCGCGGCCAACAGGCCGGCGAGTCGCAGTAGTGCCCGGCGCTGTGAGCTTCGCGGACTCATGTCCTAAAGACCTCAAACTCTTGGATGCGCAGCGCGAGCCCCGCATCGCGCTCGGCCTCGACCTCGCGAAAACCCAGGCCTTTGTAGGGCTGGCTCGCGTCCCATGGCAGCGGTGTGCGCTTCTCTTGCGAGCCGGGCGCCGGCAACGGGAAGATCAGCGACTTGGCGGAGTGGTGGGCGATGTGCCCGGTCATGTGGTGATGCTCCTGATGGATATGGCCGTAGAACACCGAGACGTGGCGATAGGGCATGAGGATCTCCATTGCGCGAGCGCCGTCGCGCGTGGCCCAGTCCCACTTCGGCGCGAGGTCGAACAGCGGGCGGTGCGTCAGCACAACGATCGGCGCCTCCTTGTCCAGGCGCGCCAGGTCGGCGGCGAGCCACTGCAGTTGCTCGTCACCCAGGCGTGCGCCCGGGTCCGAGACGTTGTCGAGCGCCACGAAGTGCATGCCCTTGTGGTCGAAGGCATAGTGGGTCGGTCCGAAAAACTCCTGAAAGGCGGCGCCGCGGTCGAGCGAGGCATCGTGCTCGCCGGGCATGAAGCGCCGGTTCTGCACCGTGAGCCCGTCGACGATGCCGCGAAATTCTGTGAGGCGGCGGCGCCGTTCGGTCGGGTCGTCGGTGGTGTGCGTGAGGTCGCCGGTGAAGACGATGAAGTCCGGCGGTACGGCCAGGGCGTTGACCGAGGCCACCGCCTTCTTCAAGGTGCCTTCGGCGTCGGGGTTATCGGCGCCGCGGTAGCCCCAGTGACTGTCGGAAAGCTGCACGAAATAGAAGTCGCGCTCCTTGTTCGCGCCGAGCGCGGCACAGCCCGGCAGGGCGGAGGCGAACACGGCGCCGCCGCCGGCCGCCGCGAGCCGCATGAAGCGGCGGCGTTTCATCATCATCATGGAGGCTCCTTCGAGTTGCTGGCGCTGGCGCGACCGACGCACCGCTCGACATGACATACCGCCCCGGCCGCGCGTTTATTCCGGCGCTGCGCTATTTGGCGATGGAGATCCGCTCTAGGTACTCGATCAGATCGGCGCGGTCGACGGCCTCGGGCACGTTCACGCCCACGCGTTGGCCAGGCAGCACGGCCTCGGGGTCGGTCAGCCAGCGCTCCAGCGTGGCCTTGCTCCAGATCACCGTAGCGCCCTTGAGCGCCGACGAATAGGCATAGCCCGGCGCGCCGGCCGAACATGCCGCGGTGTGCCGGACCCACGCCGTTGTACTCAATCGAATGGCAGGCAGTGCAGCGGCTCTGGTAGAGCGAGCGGCCGCGTTCGGCGTCGGCGGCCGCGGCCGGCAGCGCGATCAGCAGCAGCAAGAGGGGCGAAATGCGCATGGTTCGGCTCCGCAAGACATGCTGTGCCATACCGGCTAGCAGCGCCGGTTATTCCCGCTGCGGTGTGCTCATTCGCCCAGGTAGGCGGCCCTGACCTTCGGGTCGCTCAGCAAGGCCTTCGGCTCGCCCGTCATCGTCACCTCGCCCGAATCCATCACATAGCCGCGCGTGGCCAGCTGCAGCGCGCGGCTGGCGTTCTGCTCGACCAGCAGAATGGTGGTGCCGCGCTGGTGAATGTCGCTCACCACCTCGAAGATCTTGTCGACCATGATCGGCGCCAGGCCCATCGACGGCTCGTCCAGCAGCAGCACCTTGGGCCGGGCCATCAAGCCGCGGCCCATCGCCAGCATCTGCTGCTCGCCACCGCTCATCGTGCCGGCGAGCTGGTGGCGACGCTCTTTGAGGCGCGGGAAGATGCCAAACACCTTGTCGATATCCGCTTCGATCTCGTTGTCCTCACGCGTGAACGCACCCATCTGCAGGTTCTCGGTGATGGTCATGCGGGCGAACACGCCACGGCCCTCGGGCACCATCACCAAACCCTGCTTGACCAGCTCCCACGGGCCCTGGCCCTTGATGCTGCGGCCCTTGAACCTGATCTCGCCGGCGCCCACCGGTTGCACGCCGGTGATCGCCTTGAGCGTGGTGGTCTTGCCCGCGCCGTTGGCGCCAATCAGGCAGACCAGCTCACCGGCCCTGACCGCGAACGTGACGCCCTTGACGGCCTGGATACCGCCGTAGGCGACCTTCAGGTCGTTGACCTCGAGCAGCGCCTCCGCCATGGCTGCATCCTTGCTACCGCGTGCGTTCAATGGGTCTTGTGACCGGTGCCCAGATAGGCCTCGATCACCTTCTGGTTCGTCTGCACATCGGCCGGCACGCCTTCGGCGATTTGCTTGCCGTAGTCGAGCACCGTGACGCGGTCGCACAGGCCCATCACCAGCTTCACGTCGTGCTCGATCAGCAAAATGGTGTGGCCGTCTTTCCTGATGCGGTCGATCAGCTCGCGCAGCACCAACTTTTCCGTGGCGTTCATGCCGGCGGCCGGCTCGTCGAGCGCGATCAGCTTGGGCTCGGTGGCGAGCGCGCGCGCGATCTCGAGCCGCCGCTGGTCGCCATAGCTCAGGGTGCGCGCCTTGTAGTCGGTGTACTTGCCGATGCCCACGTAGTCGAGCAGCTCCTGCGAGCGCTTGGCGATGGCGGCTTCTTCCTTCTTGAATCCCGGCGTGCGCAACACCGCGCCCACGAGGCCCGACTTGGTGCGGATGTGCCGACCGACCATGACGTTCTCGAGTGCGGTCATGTCGGCAAACAGGCGAATGTTCTGGAAGGTGCGGGCAATGCCGGCCTTGGCAACCTCATGCACCGCGCTCGGCTTGTAGGGCTTGCCTTCAAGCGAGAAGCTGCCGGAGTCGGGCGTGTAGAGGCCGGTGATGACGTTGAAGAACGTGGTCTTGCCGGCACCGTTGGGCCCGATCAGGCCGTAGACCTCGCCGCGCTTGATGTTGATGCCCACGTCGCTGAGCGCCTGCAGGCCGCCGAAGCGCTTGGAGACCTGGGTGACTTCGAGCACGGTGTCGCTCATCAGGGCAGCTTCGTGCTGCGCGCTTCGGTATTCGCCCTTCGGGCGGCCGTGCGGGCTCATGCGGTGTTCCTCACTTCGCCGATGCCGGTGCGGCAAGTGCCCCCGGCAGCGGCGGTGGCGTGGGGATCGGCGTGGGCGCGGCCTTGCCATGCTCCGGCGCGGGCCACAGGCCGCGCGGGCGGGCCAGCATGATCGAGATCATCGCCAGCGCGACCAGCAGCTGACGCAGGATCGAGGCGTCGAGGCGTCCACCGGTGAGCGCCTGCAACGGCCCGGCGACATAGCGCAGCACCTCGGGCAACGCAGCCAGCAGCAGCGCCCCGAGGATCACGCCGGGAATGTGGCCGAGGCCGCCGAGCACCACCATCGCCACCACCATGATCGATTCCTGCAACGAAAACGACTCCGGCGAAATGAAGCGCTGGAAGCTCGCGAACATGGCGCCGGCCACGCCGCCAAAGGTGGCACCCATGCCGAACGCCAGCAGCTTCAGGTTGCGGGTGTTGATGCCCATCGCCTTGGCGGCAATCTCGTCCTCGCGGATCGCCATCCAGGCGCGGCCGATGCGCGAGCGCTCGAGCCGGTAGCAGATCACCACGGCAACCACCACGAGCAGCAGGAACAGGTAGTAGTAGAGCGTCACGTCGGGCAGCGCAATGACGCCCAGGTCGAGCGTCTTGCCCAGGTCAAGCCCGAACAGCTTGACCGAATCGATCTGCGAGATGCCCTTCGGGCCGTTGGTCAGGTTGACGGGCGCGTCGAGGTTGTTGACGAACACGCGGATGATCTCGCCGAAGCCCAAGGTCACGATGGCGAGATAGTCGCCGCGCAGCTTGAGCGTCGGCGCGCCCAGCACCACGCCGGCAATGCCGGCCAGCGCCGCCGCCAGTGGCACGGCCAGCCAGAAGGGTGAATGCAGGCCGGCGGGCAACAGCGACTTGACGGCCGCGAAGTTGCTCCACAGATGCGGGCTCGCTAGCAGCGCGAACACATAGGCACCGACTGCGTAGAAGGCGATGTAGCCGAGGTCAAGCAGTCCCGCGTAGCCCACCACGATATTGAGGCCGAGCGCCAGCAGCACATAGAGCAGCGCGATGTCGATGATGCGCACCCAGGCGTTGCCGAACTGCTGCGCGACGAGCGGCGTTGCCAGCAGCAGCAGCGCCGCGACCAGGAAGACGAGCAGCTTGTTGCGCATCCGGTCTCGCGCTCGAATCAGGCGCGGTCGGCCACGCGCTCGCCGAGCAAGCCCTGCGGGCGCAAGGTGAGCACCAGGATCAGCACGATGAAGGCAAAGATGTCCTGGTAGTGGCTGCCGAGCAGGCCGCCGGTGAGGGTGCCGATGTAGCCGGCGCCGATGGATTCGATCAAGCCGAGCAGCACGCCGCCGACCATCGCGCCGGGCAGGTTGCCGATGCCTCCGAACACCGCCGCCGTGAAGGCCTTCAGACCCGGAAGGAAGCCCATGCTGTGCTGCACCGAGCCGTAGTTGGCGGCGTACATCACTCCGGCCAGCGCCGCCAGGGCTGCGCCGATGATGAAGGTGGCCGAGATCACCATGTCGGGCCGCACGCCCATGAGGCCGGCCACGCGTGGGTTCTCGGCGGTGGCGCGCATGGCGCGACCGAGCTTGGTCTTGTTGACGAGGAACATCAGGCCGATCAGCGTCACGGCGGTGAGCACGAGGATCAGGATCTGCGTGGTGTTGATCACCGCGCCGCCGACGAAGAAGGGCTCGCTGGGCAGCAGGATCGGGTAGGGCTTGTAGTTGGGTTTCCAGATGATCATCGCCAGCGTCTGCAGCAAGAGGCTCATGCCCATGGCGGTGATGAGTGGCGCCAGGCGCGGCGCGTTGCGCAGCGGCCGGTAGGCGATCTTCTCGATGGCGAAGTTGAGCGCGGCGCACACGACGATGGCGGCAACGAGCGAGATCAACATCAGCAGCCAGCCCGGCAGGCCGGCGTCCGCGAGCCAGGTGACCACCGTCCAGCTCGTGAGCGCGCCCACCATCAGCACCTCGCCATGGGCGAAATTGATGAGGTTGATGATGCCGTAGACCATCGTGTAGCCGAGCGCGACGAGCGCGTACATGCTGCCCAGCACGAGGCCGTTGATGATCTGCTGGATGAAGGTGTCCATCGTGTGTGGTGTCGCGTGGGGTTGGCGGTGAATGCCGGCGCCTCAGCGCGCCTTGTCGTTGCGCGCTCGCAGCTCGGCGAGCTTCTCGCCGATCTTGATTTCGAGCCCGCGCGGTGCCGGTTCGTAGAAGCGCTCGTTGACACCTTCGGGCAGGTAGCGCTCGCCGGCCGCGAAGCCGCCCTCCTCGTCATGCGCGTAGCGATAGCCCTTGCCGTGGTCGAGCTGTTTCATCAGTGCAGTGGGCGCGTTGCGCAGGTGCAGCGGCACCGGCCGCGTGCCGTCCTGGCGCACGAAGGAGCGCGCCGCCTTGTAGGCGGTATAGACCGCGTTGCTCTTGGGCGCCACGGCGAGGTAGACGACCGCCTGCGCGAGCGTGAGCTCGCCCTCGGGGGAGCCCAGACGTTCGTAGGTCTCGGCGGCGTCGAGCGCGATGCGCAGCGCGCGTGGGTCGGCCAGGCCAATGTCTTCGCTGGCCATGCGAACGAGGCGTCGCGCGATGTAGCGCGCGTCCACGCCGCCGTCGACCATGCGCACGAACCAGTAGAGCGCCGCGTCGGGGTCGGAGCCGCGCACGCTCTTGTGCAGCGCCGAGATGCTGTCGTAGAACTGGTCGCCGCCCTTGTCGTAGCGGCGCAGCTGCTCGCCGAGCGCCTGCTCGAGAAAGCCTTCGTCGACCTCGGCACGGCCCGCGGCCATGCGCGCGATGTTTTCGTAGGCGTTGAGCAGCCGCCGCGCGTCGCCGTCGGCATAGCCGATGAGGCGCGTGCGCGCCGCCTCGGTCAGCGGCGGCGCCTCGAGCAAAGCGCCACCGCGTTCCAGCAGCGCGGCAAGGTCCGCTGACTCGAGCGGGCGCAACACATGCACGGTGGCGCGCGAGAGCAGCGCCGAATTCACCTCGAACGACGGGTTCTCGGTGGTGGCGCCGATGAAGGTGAACAGGCCCGATTCGACGTGCGGCAAGAAGGCGTCCTGCTGCGCCTTGTTGAAGCGATGTACCTCGTCGACGAACACGATCGTGCGCCGGCCCATGCCTTGCGCCACCTTCGCCTGCTCGACCGCCTCGCGGATGTCCTTCACGCCGCCGAGCACCGCGGAGATAGCAATGAACTGCGAGTCGCAAGTATTGGCCATCAGCCGCGCCAGCGTCGTCTTGCCAGTACCGGGCGGACCCCAAAGAATCATCGAGTGCGGCCGGCCAGAGGCGAAGGCGGCCGAGAGCGGCTTGCCCTCGCCCAGCAGCTGCGGCTGGCCGATCACTTCATCAAGGCTGCGCGGTCGCAGCCGCTCGGCGAGCGGCGCGTCACTCGCAGTCGCTTCGCCCAGCGCATCGGACGGCGCATCCGGTGAAGCGAATGGCAGGCTCCGCGAGGGCATGCGGTGATTGTCGCCGCTGGCCGCCTACCGGACCGCGGCCCGACGCCGCGTCAGTTCAACCCCTCGATCGACGCCAACAGGTCTTCGACGAAGAACGGCGACAGCGCGGCGCGCCCGGTGAGCCCCGCTTTCGAGTCGACGGCTCGCGCACGGCGCGCTCGCTGCCCGCGCGAACCGCGGCGATCTCCTGCATCGTCAAAGGTCAGCGGGCGCCGCAGGCACTCCGCTGGACAGACCAGTTAAGGCGGTGAGCGTGAAGTAACTCGCAACGCTCAACAAGACTAAGCACACTGCGAAAGGCAGCGCGGAAAGGACCGGCCGGCCGATGAACGCCGCGCCGGCGAGCCAAACTGCGGCCAAGCCTATCGGGAACGGGAAGAAGCGTTTGGGAGTGACACCGCTTCGCAGAAATAGGAAGTACAGGACCGACCCCAGAACAAATGCGCCGACCAGGACCAACACAAAGAAGAACACAAACAGGAATGCCGACAGCCCGCCTTTGCTAGAGACATCCGGCATGAGGTAGTAGCCCAGGAGCGTATAGGCGACCGAGGCCGGAACGGTGGCAAGGGCAAGCGACAGCAAGAAGCGGAGATAGGTGGGCTTCATCTTCTGAGCCTTAACGTGTGGCCTGAGCATGCGCTGGTCTCGCTGTCCTACGGCGCCAGCACCGGGCCGCTGCGCGAGCGCCGCCTCGGCCTCGGCGTCACGTTCGAGTTCTGAACTTGCCTCGGCGAGCACCTGTCAGCGGCCGCAGCAACGTCCAGCGCTCCCCCGGAAATCGTTGCAGCGCTGCCGGCTCAGGAGCCGATCACGTCGGACCCGACCGGCGGCGTGAAACGAAAGCGCTCCGCCGCCAGGGCCGGATTGGCCTCGACCTGGCTGAAATCGAGCCGTGAGCGCTGGCCGAAGGCGTCGACGATCTCGATGGCAGCCAGGGTCTTGCCGCGAAAGCCGATCTTGAGCGACTGGAACGATCCGTCCTTCGCGCGCGGCAGCGCCTCTGCCCACTGCAGACCCCCCTCATCGGGCAGCGCCTTCAACTCGAAATCGCGCTCGAGCGAGGTGCCCGTCAGCAAGGCCGCCGGCGTGGCACCGAGCGCTTCATTGAAGGGCCGCACCGTCACCTGGTTCAAATCGGCGTCGTAGAGCCAGACCTTCTGTCCGTCGCCGACGATGAGCTGCGCGTAAGGCTTCTTGTAGTCGAATCGGAAACGATTCGGTCGCGCGAACTCGAAGCGGCCGCTGGAGCTGCGCTTCTTGGCGCCGTCAGGCGAGGTCACGGTCTGCGTGAAGGCGGCGCTGCCGGTCTTCACGTCGGCGATGAAGCCGCGCAGGACATCGAGCGAATCGGCCTCTGCCGCGCCGCCAGCGAGCAGCCCACCCAGCAAGACGAGCGCGCCGCGCCGCCTCACTCCGCCGCCCTTTTCGGCACCAGCAGGTCACGATTGCCATTGGTCGCCATGGACGATACGAGTCCTGATTTCTCCATTTGTTCCAGCAGGCGCGCGGCGCGGTTGTAGCCGATGCGCAGATGGCGCTGCACGAGCGAGATCGAGGCGCGCTTGTGCTGCAGCACGATCGCCACCGCCTGGTCGTACATCGGGTCGACCTCGCCGTCGCTGGCGCCGCCTTCGGCGCTGGCCGCACCTTCGTCGTCGAGCGTGCCGCCTTCGAGGATGCCTTCGATGTAATTGGGCGGACCCTGGCTGCGCAGATAGTCGGCGACGCGGTGCACCTCCTCGTCGCTCACGAAGGCGCCATGCACGCGGATCGGCAAACCGGTGCCCGAGGGCATGTAGAGCATGTCGCCCATGCCCAGCAGCGCCTCGGCGCCCATCTGGTCGAGGATGGTGCGCGAGTCGATCTTGCTCGACACCTGGAAGGCGATGCGCGTCGGGATGTTGGCCTTGATGAGGCCGGTGATCACGTCCACGCTCGGTCGCTGGGTCGCCAGGATGAGGTGGATGCCGGCGGCGCGCGCCTTTTGCGCCAGGCGCGCGATCAGCTCCTCGATCTTCTTGCCGATGACCATCATCAGGTCGGCTAGTTCGTCTATCACGATCACCACATGCGGCAGGCGCTCCAGTGGCTCGGGCTCCTCGGGTGTGAGGCTGAAGGGATTAGGTAGCTTCTCGCCGCGGGCGCTGGCCTCGACGATCTTCTTGTTGTAGCCGGCCAGGTTGCGCACGCCCAGCTTGCTCATGAGCTTGTAGCGCCGCTCCATCTCGCCCACGCCCCAGTTGAGCGCGTTGGCGGCCTGCTTCATGTCGATGACCACCGGGCAGAGCAGGTGAGGAATGCCTTCGTAGATGCTCATCTCGAGCATCTTGGGGTCGATGAGGATAAGCCGCACGTCGCGCGCCTCGGCCTTGTAGAGCAGGCTGAGGATCATCGCGTTGATGCCCACCGACTTGCCCGAGCCGGTGGTGCCGGCCACCAGGCAGTGCGGCATCTTCGCCAGGTCAGCGACGACGGGGCCGCCGATGATGTCCTTGCCCAGCCCGATGGTGAGCATGGAACTCGCGTCGTTGTAGGCCTGCGAACCCAGGATCTCCGCCAGACGGATGGTCTGGCGTTTGGCGTTGGGCAGCTCCAGCGCCATGAAGTTCTTGCCGGGAATTGTCTCGACCACGCGGATGCTCACCAGCGACAGCGAGCGCGCCAGGTCCTTGGCCAGCCCGACGATCTGCGATCCCTTCACGCCGATGGCCGGTTCGATCTCGTAGCGCGTGATCCCCGGGCCCGGCGAAGCCGCGACGACACGCACTTCGACCCCGAAGTCCTTGAGCTTCTTCTCGATGAGCCGCGAGGTCATCTCCAGCGAATCGGGCGTCACTGTTTCCGTGCGTCCCGGTGCGGCATCGAGCAGGTCGACCTGCGGCAGCTTGGTGTCGGCCAGTTCACTGAAGAGCGGCTTTTGCTTTTCTTTGGCGACGCGCTCGCTCCTGGGCAGCTCGATCATCGGCGCTTCGATCACCAGCGGCGCGTGGTCGTCGAACTGCTCGCGCTCGATCTGCACCACCTCTTCGCGCTCGCGCAGCGCCTGCTCGCCCAGGCGAATGTCTTCGGCACGCTCAATGCGCTCCTGCCGTTTGTGGCGCACGCCCTCGAGCGCCGCGCCCAGCCGTTCAGCCACGACCGCCCATGAAAAATGCAGCGCCAATGGCAGGCCCACCAGGAACGCGGCAATCCAGAACACGCCCGAGCCGGTGAAGCCGATTGCCTTGACGCTGCCGCCGCCGAACACATAGCCCATCGCCCCACCCGCGTGACCGCCCGGCAGGCCGGCCTCCCAACCGTACAGGCGCGTGAACTCGAGCGAGCAACTGGCAGCGATCAGCAAACCGACCCCCCACCAGAACATCCAGGCCGGGCGCGCCTGGAGCGGGTCGCTGCGCGTGGATACCCGCTCCGCGCGCAGCAGCCGCGCCAATGTGCTGAGCCAGGCGCGCACTGCGATCACCACGCCCCACCACGCTGAGTATCCGAACACGAACAGCGCCAGGTCGGCGAACCAGGCGCCGAGCAAGCCAGCGCGATTTCGCACCTCGGTGCCGATGCCGGAGGTGGACCAGGCGGGGTCGCCGACGTTGTGCGTGACAAGCGCCAACAGTGCCAGCAACCAAAGAACGCCGCCGAAAACGACGACGAACTGCAGGTGCCAGCGAGGCGCTGCGGCGCCCCGTGCGACGTGCAAAGCGGCGTGATCGCCGCCGAGGGAACCGAGAGGAAAACTCATGCCGGCGATTGTGGCCGAAGCCCTGAGCACGGCGTATCGATCTGTTGTGAGGCGCGGGGCTCGAGCCCGGCCTCGATCCGCCGATCAGCGATGCGCGAGGCGCTCCATGATGTGGACCGCGCCGTTCTCCTGGGTCTGGATGAAGCCGCGAACCTCGAGATCCTTCATCACGCGACTCACCATCTCGCGCGAAGCGCCCACGACCTTGGCCAGATCCTGGCGCGAGACCTTGTTGCGGATCAGCTTGAACTCGGCGCCCTCTTCCGACATGTCGAGCAAGGCCCGCGCGACGCGGCCGTAGACATCAAGCAGCGCCAACGACTCGATCTGACGGTCAGCAGCGCGCAGGCGCGACACCAGGCCGCGCATGATCGCGTACGAAAGGCTCGAGTTCTCGGGCAAGCAGCGGGTGAATTCCGAGCGCCCCAGCACCAGCACGTCGCACTGCACTTCAGCGCGCACCGTGGCGGAATGAGGCTCGTTGTCGATCAGGCTCATTTCGCCGAGGTAGTCGCCCGGCTGCAACACCGCGAGGATCACCTCCCGGCCGCGCGCGTCGGACGTGACGACGCGCGCGCGTCCGGTCAGCAAGATATAGAGGGCGTTCGACTTGGTGCTTTGCTCGACGATCACCTCGCCGCGGCGGTAGCGGCGCTTGACGACGCCTTCGGCGATCGCCTGCGCCTGATCGCCGGTGAGCAGCGAGAACAAAGGCACGCGCCTGATCAGATCGAGGTTGGACAACATCGCCATCGAAGAGTCTCCGTCTAGTTGGGCTATCGAAGCTATTGGTGTGCTTGCGGACCGCGCTCACAGCCCTACCTACAATTCGTCCACCGAACGGCCAGAAACGACGGCCCGGCGCTGTGACTTCTTGCCGGTCGCGACTCTAACCGAAGGCCTGCCTTCGCGCGGCTTGGATCGTTCCTGATCAACCCCCCAATTTCTCGAAACTTCGCACATCGCCCATGAGCACTAACCAGCACGCCAAGGTCCTGATCCTCGGCTCCGGCCCCGCCGGATACACCGCCGCACTCTACGCCGCGCGCGCAAACCTGCAGCCGATGCTCGTGACCGGGCTGGCGCAAGGCGGTCAGCTCATGACCACGACCGACGTCGACAACTGGCCGGCCGACGTTCAGGGCGTGCAGGGCCCCGATCTGATGCAGCGTTTCCTGGAGCACGCCGAGCGCTTCAAGACGAACATCGTGTTCGACCATATCAACAAGGTCGACTTCAGCAAGCGCCCGTTCACCCTAACGGGCGACGCGGGCACCTACACCTGCGACAGCTTGGTCATCGCGACCGGCGCCTCGGCCATGTACCTGGGTCTGCCTTCGGAGCAGGCCTTCATGGGCCGCGGCGTGAGCGGCTGTGCAACCTGCGACGGCTTTTTCTATCGTGACCAGGAAGTCTGCGTGGTCGGCGGCGGCAACACCGCCGTCGAAGAGGCGCTGTACCTCGCCAACATCGCCAGCAAGGTGACGCTGATCCACCGCCGCGACAAGTTCCGGGCCGAGGCGATCCTGGTCGACAAGCTGATGGAAAAGGTGGCGGCCGGCAAGATCGAACTCAAGCTGTTCAGCGTGCTCGAAGAAGTGCTCGGCGACGCCAGCGGTGTGACGGGCGTGCGCATCCGCAACACTCGCACCGGCGCCGCCGGGGACATCACGCTCGAGGGTTGTTTCATCGCCATCGGCCACCGCCCCAACACCGAGATCTTCCAGGGCCACGTCGAGATGAAGGACGGCTACATCGTGACGCGCACCGGCCTCAACGGCTTGGCCACGATGACCAGCGTGCCCGGCGTGTTTGCGGCCGGTGATGTACAGGACCACGTCTACCGCCAGGCGATCACCAGCGCGGGCACCGGCTGCATGGCCGCACTCGACGCGCAGCGTTTCATGGAGCAGGACGGCACGCTCTGAGCGGGGCCGGGTGACGCGGTCTGGCTATAATCACGATCTTTGCCAAAACCAGCGACGCGGCCTTTTGTCGCGTTGAACATATCAATCGGAGAAGCGTCATGGCGCGCGTCTGTCAAGTCACGGGCAAAGGCCCGATGGTGGGAAACAACGTCTCCCACGCCAATAACAAAACGAAGCGCCGCTTCCTGCCCAACCTGCAGTACCGCCGCTTCTGGCTCGAAACCGAGAACCGTTGGGTGCGCCTGCGCATCACCAATGCGGCGCTGCGGTTGATCGACAAGGTCGGTATCGAACAGGTCGTCGCCGACCTGCGCGCTCGCGGCGCCCTGTGACGCGACACTGAATTCAGGAGCACATCATGGCCAAAGGTGGACGCGAAAAGATCAAGCTGGAGTCGACAGCCGGCACCGGTCACTTCTACACGACCGACAAGAACAAAAAGACCAAACCCGAGAAGATGGAGCTGATGAAGTTCGATCCGAAGGCACGCAAGCACGTGGCGTACAAGGAAGTGAAGTTGAAGTAATCCGTCGCATCGTCTCCGCGACAACCCGCCCGGCTTCGGCTCGGCGGGTTTTCTTATGGTCGGTTAAGACCCGCCGTGCGCGCACGGCGGGTCTTCATTCCCCGGCCGTGAAGCGCCCGCAGCATCGACCCGGTGCAGGCAACACTTGTCGCGCCAAAAAAAAGGCGCCCCGCAGGACGCCTCGTGCGTGATCGCGACGCGCTTCAGGCGTGCGCTGACCGCAGGCGCATGGCGAACTCCTGCAGCGCAGCGATACCGCTTTCCTCGGCCTTCTTGCACCACGACTGAAGGTCGGCGACCAATTGTTCCGCCGAGACGTTGGTACGGGTCCAGAGCTGTCGCAGTTCTTCGCGCATGGTCACCAGCTTGTCGAGCACCGGATGCTCGGCGCGAGCCGACGCCACTTGCAAGCGGATTTCGTGAGGGATGCGTTCGTCATCGCGGTGCAGCCAGCGCTTGGCCAGGCGCATCTGGTTCCACTTGGGCGTGTCCTGTTGGCCTTCGGCCTTCAGACGCGCAAGCTCGGCGCGGCAGGCCGCCTTGAGCTCGCGCCCGTAACCGGCCATCAGTTCGTAGCGGTGAGCAATGATCGCCTCGAGCGTCTTGCTGTCAGCCACCGGCCTCACCTGCCCGAGCGCGAGCCTCGGGGGAGTTTTGCGCACCGTGGCCAGTCCGAGCATTTGGAGTCCGCGGATGTAGGCCCAGCCAATGTCGAACTCATAGGGCTTGACCGACAGCTTGGCCGAGGTTGGGTAGGTGTGGTGGTTGTTGTGCAACTCCTCGCCACCGATGATGATTCCCCAAGGCGAGATGTTGGTCGACGCGTCCGGCGCCTCGAAACTGCGGTAGCCCCACCAGTGCGCCAGGCCGTTGATGATGCCGGCCGCGGTGATGGGAATCCAGAGCATCTGCACGGCCCACACCGCAGCGCCGATGGAGCCGAACAGAAACAGGTTGACGAGCAACATGACGCCCACGCCCTGCCAGCTAAAGCGCGTGTAGAGATTGCGCTCGATCCAGTCGTCAGGTGTGCCACGGCCGAACTTCGCCAGCGTCTCCTGGTTCTTCGCCTCGGTGCGGTACATCTCGCTGCCGGTCAGGAGCACCGCCTTGATGCCGCGCGTCTGCGGGCTGTGGGGGTCTTCTTCGGTTTCGCACTTGGCGTGGTGCTTGCGATGGATCGCCACCCACTCCTTGGTGACCATGCCGGTGGTGAGCCACAACCAGCCGCGAAAGAAATGCATCACCAGCGGATGCAGGTCAAGCGACCGGTGCGCCTGCGAACGGTGCAGGAAGATGGTCACGGCGGCAATCGTGACGTGGGTTACGACCACCGTGAACAGCAGCACCTGCCACCAGCTTGCTTGCAGCCAGCCGTAGGCGAGCCCATCGATCGCGCCGTCAAACACCGTGGAGAGCAGGTCCATTCGCGTCCTTTTTCCTAGCAACGGCGGATTGTAGGTGGCAGCTCGACCAAAAGCCCTGAGAAATCAAGGACTACTCCGCCCTTGTTCATGCAGATAGCGCGGCGCATCAACGCCGCTGCCAAATGGCAGCGAAGAAGCCGTCGGTCGCGTGTCGATGCGGCCACAAGCGCAGGAAGTCGCCCTGGGTAAGCGTGCCGGCCTGATCGATCCTGGCGCGCGCCAACACCTCGGCAGCGGGAAACGGCGTGAAATCCCGTTGTCCAGCATTGAATGCCTCGACGATCGTCTCGTTCTCGCTGGCCAGCAGGCTGCAAGTCGCGTAGACGAGCCGACCACCGGGTTTGAGCAGCCGCGCAGCGCTGGCCAGGATCGCGGTCTGTTGCACGCGCAGCGCTTCGATGGACTGCGGCGATTGGCGCCACTTGAGGTCGGGGTTGCGGCGCAGCGTGCCCAGGCCAGAGCAAGGTGCATCGACCAGCACGCGATCGATCTTGCCGGCCAGACGCTCGATACGCTCGTCACGTTCGTGGACGATCTGCGTCGGGTAGACATTGGACAGACCGCTGCGCTCGAGGCGCTGCTTGAGCGCGTCGAGTCGATGACCCGACACGTCGAAGGCGTAGAGCCTGCCGGTGTTGCGCATCATCGCGCCCAGCGCAAGCGTCTTGCCGCCCGCGCCGGCACAGAAGTCCGCCACCATCTCGCCGCGCCGCGCCCCGGTGAGCAGAGCGAGCAACTGGCTGCCTTCGTCCTGCACCTCGATGTCGCCGCGGGCGAAGACCTCCAGCTTGGCGAGCGCGGGCTTGCCCTGCACGCGCAGGCCCCACGGCGAAAAGGGCGTTGGCGTGGCATCAATGCCCGCGCTCGCCAGCGCCGCCGTGGCTTCGGCCCGCTTGCAGCGCAGCGTGTTCACGCGCAGATCCAGCGGCGCCGACGCAGCGACGCTAGCAGCCAGCGTCCAAAAATCCGTCTCGCCAAGCGCCGCCTTCAACGCCCGAGCGAGCCAGTCAGGCAGGTTGTGTCGCAGCGGCTGCGGCAAGTCAGCGAGATCGACGCCGCGCGATGTGTCGAGCCAGTCGACCTCCTGCGGCGTGAGCACGCCCCGCAACAGGCCGTCGCCGCCTTGCCAGCCGAGCAGCGCGAGGCGCCGCTCGGGCGCGCCGGAGCCCGCTTTTGCCAAGTGCTCGAACAGCAGGCGCCTGCGGAGCACGGCATAGACGGTTTCAGCCAGCGCGTGTCGTTCACGATGGCCGAGGTCGCGATGCTGGCGAAAGAATGCCGACACGACGCCGTCCGCGGGCGCGTCGAACTTCAGCACGGCGCGCAGCAGCTCGGCGCAAAGGTCGAGCAAAGCGGAAGGATGCATGCCGCAATTATCGATGGCGCCTTGCGCCATCCATCGCGTCGAGCAGGCGCGCCGTAAAGCCTTCCGTCAGAGGCCGGTGGCGGCCAGCGCGTCGCGCACGGCGCCGACCTGTCGGCGTGACACCGTCAGCCATTCGTCGGTCGGGCTGACGCGCACTGCCCAGCCTTCGCCGCCCTCCTCGGCATCGTCGTCGGCCGAGCGCTTTTCAAGCGCGCCGACCGCAGAGCGCGCCACGATGGCGTTGCGGTGCACGCGCAGGAAGCGCTCGCCGAGCCGCTGTTCGAGTTCGGTCAGGGCGTCATCGAGTACGTAGCTGTGGCGCGCGGTGCGCAGGGTCACGTACTTCAGTTCGGCCTTCAGGTAGAGCACGTCGGTCAGCGGCACGCGCACGAGCCGGCCGCGTTCGGTAACGACGATGACGGGCTCCGCGGCGCCGTTGCCCGCGGCGCCTTCCAGGCGACGTGCAACGCGCGCCAGCGCCGCCTGGAGTCGGTCACGGCGCACCGGTTTGGTCAGGTAGTCGACCGCCTCCAACTCGAACGCGCGCAGCGCATGTTGCGCGTGCGCGGTGACAAACACGACGGCGGGCGGCCTGGGCAGCGCCTGAAGGCGCGCCGCCAGTTCGGTGCCGTCGAGGCCGGGCATCTGCACGTCGAGCAGCAGCACGTCGGCGTCGCGCTCGCGCAGCCAGTCGAGTGCCGTGCCGCCATCGGCCAACTCGCCCACCAGCTCGACCCGGGGATCGCCCGAGGCCGCCAGCTCGCACACGAGTTGCGCCAGCCGCATGCGTGCCAGCGCTTCGTCGTCGACGATGAGCACGCGCAAGGCCATCGGGGCCGCGCTCACAGCGGCACCACAATGCGCACGCGGTAGACGTCACCGTCGCGGCCGGCACGAAAGTCCGACGCCACGTCGTGCATGAGGCGCAGGCGCTCCTGCACGTTGCGCAGCGCGATGCCGTGGCCGGGCACCGAAGCTTCGCGGGGTACGGTGTTGGCCACGAGGATTTCCACCTGCCCGAGCCTCACGCGCGTGCGCACACGCACCATGCCACCACTCGCCGCCGGTTCGATGCCGTGCTTGACGGCGTTCTCTACCAGCGGCTGCAGTAACAGCGGCGGCAGCCGCGCGCCGTCGGCGGCGGCATCGATCTCCCAGCGAACCTGCAGGCGCGCGCCGAACCGAATCTGCTCGATCGCGAGGTAGCGCTGCGCCAGCCCGACCTCGTCGCGCAAGGTCGCCGAGCTCTGCGCGGCGTTGTCGGTCAGCGCCACGCGAAACAGCTCGGCCAGGTCCTCTAGCACCGCCTCGGCGCGCGAGGGATCGACGCGCACCAAGGCGATGGCCGTGTTGAGCGTGTTGAACAGGAAATGAGGACGGATGCGCGACTGCAGCTCGGCCAGCCGCGCGCTCGTCGCTGCCGGCTGTTCGAGTCGCGCGCGCTGGCGCAGCCAGTGCAGGAAGGCGGCTGCCATCGCCGCCCCGGTGGCTGCGACCGCGAAGCCCTGCAGCACGAAGCCGGGCCGAGGCTCGGTGCGCTGCAGCAGGTCCCACAGCCACCACGGCGCCATCGCGCTGGCGGCACCCCACAGCGTCGCGAGCGACCATTGCGCGCCGAGGGCACACCGCTCGAGCCAGCGCTGCCCGAGGCAGGTGGTGAGCAGCCACCACAACAGCGCCGGCACGGCCACGCCCGATGCAGCGGCGAACTGCAGTGCCCATGCGCCCGCGTCGGCCGCGACGAACGCGACGCCCAGGGCCAGCACGCCATGCACGAACAACAGCGCTCGCAGCACGACGCCGATGTGGCAGACGTCGAAGGCAGATCGCTCCCGCCCGGAGCGGACGCGGCCGCGGCCAGCCACGCCGCTGCCGATGCTGCCGAAACCCGTGTTCAGCCCCGATGGTTCGGTGGCGAGGCCGGCGGGCATCGCCGCTTCGATCGGGGACGTCGTCGATGGCATGGGGGAGTTGACGGCGGTCATGGGCAAAACGGCAAGGGGCGCGCTCCTACAATCGATTGTCCCCACGCATTGCAGCCCGCGGCAAGCCCGCGAAGCGCTCGGCCATGAGCAACACGAACCAATTCGACAAGAAATCGCAGGCCTGGTCGGCACTGTTTTCCGAGCCGATGAGCGATCTGGTGCAGCGCTACACGGCCAGCGTCGATTTTGACCGCCGCCTGTGGCGCGCCGACATCGACGGCTCCCTCGCCCATGCCGAGATGCTGGCAGCGCAAGGCATCCTCGGCGCCGCCGACCATGCCGCCATCGAGCGCGGCATGGCCCTCATCGCCGGGGAGATCGAGTCCGGTGCGTTCGAGTGGAAACTCGAACTCGAGGACGTGCATCTCAACATCGAGGCACGCCTGACCCAGCTGGTCGGCGACGCCGGCAAGCGGCTGCACACCGGGCGCTCGCGCAACGACCAGGTTGCCACCGACGTGCGCCTATGGCTGCGCGCCGAGATCGATGCCATCGGCGGCCTGCTGGCGGGCCTGCAGCGCGCGCTCGTCGACGTGGCCGAGACGCATGCCGAGGTCATTCTTCCGGGCTTCACGCACCTGCAGGTCGCGCAGCCGGTCAGCTTCGGCCATCACCTGTTGGCCTATGTGGAGATGTTCGCGCGCGACGCCGAACGACTGGTCGACCTGCGCAAGCGCGTCAACCGCCTGCCGCTCGGTGCCGCTGCGCTGGCCGGCACCAGCTACCCGCTCGATCGCGAGCGCGTCGCCCGCGCGCTGGGCTTCGAGGCGGTTTGCCAAAACTCGCTCGACGCTGTGAGCGACCGCGACTTCGCGATCGAATTCAGTGCCGCCGCCACGCTGTGCATGGTCCACGTATCGCGACTGAGCGAAGAGCTGATCCTGTGGATGAGCCAGTCATTCGGCTTCATCGATCTGGCCGACCGCTTTTGCACCGGCTCGTCGATCATGCCGCAGAAGAAAAATCCCGACGTACCCGAGCTGGCGCGGGGCAAGACCGGTCGCGTGGTCGGTCATCTGGTGGCGCTGGTGACCTTGATGAAAGCTCAGCCGCTGGCCTACAACAAGGACAACCAGGAGGACAAGGAGCCGCTGTTCGACACGGTCGACACCGTCAAGGACACGCTGCGCATCTTTGCCGAGCTGGTGGCAGGCATCACCGTCAAGCCCGACGCAATGGAACGCGCCGCGCTCAAGGGGCATGCCACCGCAACCGATCTGGCCGACTACCTGGTCAAGAAAGGCCTGCCGTTTCGCGACGCGCACGAGGCCGTCGCGCACGCGGTCAAGCACGCGATCGCGCAAGGCGTCGAGCTGAGCGCGTTGCCGCTTGCGGCGCTGCAGGCCTTTCACCCGGCCATTGGCGACGATGTCTATGCGGTGCTCACGCTGCGCGGCTCGCTCGACGCGCGTCAGGTGCTGGGTGGCACGGCGCCGACGCAGGTGCGCGCGCAGATCGCCCGTCATCGCACGCGCCTCGCGTGAGCGGCGTGAGCCGCGCCGCATCGCCTGTGCGCGCAGCCGAACCGCTTGCATCCGAAACGGTCGCACGGCCGTAGCTCCGCAGATGAAGACTCGACGCACCCTGGTGCTCGGCGGTGGTCTGGCCGCGACGACGCTGGCGCTCGCAGCCTGCTCACCCACGCGGGCACTCAATGCCTTGTTGCCTTCGAGTACCCATGTCCTGACGCCTGACCTGCCCTACGGCCCCGACCCGCGACAACGGTTTGATCTTTACCAGCCCACCACGCCGCAACCCGGCGCGGGGTACCCCGTCGTCTTGTTCCTCTACGGCGGCTCCTGGAACCGTGGCGCGCGCGCCGACTACCGCTTCGTCGGCGAGGCGCTCGCCTCGCGCGGCGTGCTGGCCCTGGTGGCCGACTACCGCTTGTATCCGCAGGTTCGCTATCCCGAGTTCCTGCACGACTGCGCGCGTGCGCTCGCCTACGCACTGCGCGAATCGAGCCGGCTCGATGGCGATCCGCAGCGCGTGTTCGTCATCGGCCACAGCGCCGGCGGCTACAACGCGGCGATGCTCGCCCTCGATGCGCGTTGGCTTGCCGCCGAAGGCGCGAGCCCACGGCAACTGGCCGGTTGGGTCGGGCTGGCCGGACCCTACGATTTCGTGCCGATCGTCAACCCGGACGTGCGGCCGGTGTTCCACCATCCGGACGTGCCGCCGGACTCGCAGCCGATCCACCATGCCGAGCAGCCCGCGATCCGCACGTTCCTCGGTGCCGCCACCAACGACTCGCTGGTCGATCCGCAGCGCAACACCGGGCAACTCGCGCAGCGCCTGCGGCGCGGCGGAACGAGCGTGACGCTGCGGTGGTACGACCGCGTCAATCACGGCACGCTGGCAGGCGCATTCGCGCGGCCACTGCGCTGGCTCGCGCCCGTGCTAGACGATGTCGACGCGTTCGTGAAGGCCGCTTGAGCGCCTGGCGCCGGCTCACCCGACCAGATTGGCCAGGCTGAGCAGCGCGAGCAGCAACATCCACAGCACCACCGAGCGCCACACCAGCCCGACGATGCTGCGCAGGTGGCCGACCTCCGGCGTCAGCCCCGGCGTCGAGGCGAGTGCAGCGGTGTCCTCGACATCGCCACCGGCGGCCAGGCCCTTGGGCTCGTCGGGCGTCACCGCCGGCAACGCACTGCCCCCCAGGCGCACGCCAACCGCACCGGCGGCCGACGCGAGGATCACGCCGTCGTTGCCGATGCGCCAAAGACCGGCATCGCGCCGCCAGCATTCGATGGCCGCCTCGAAGTCGCCGACGACCGCAAAGCCGAACGCGGTCATGCGGGCCGGCACGTGATCGATCAGCGAAAACATCATTTGCGAACGCTGCATCAGGCGCGCGTTGATCGGTACGCCCACGGTGCGGCTGCGAAACGCCCAGTAGCGACTGGAAAACTCGGCCAGGCGATACAGCACGGCACCGGCCGGCCCCAGGCCAAAGGTCGACAGCAGCACGAACCAGAAGAACACGCCGAACACGTGACGGTGCGCCGCCAGCAGCGAATGCTCGATGACGTGGCGCAGCAGCTCGTTGCGCGGAAGATCGCTCGCGTCGAGGTGGCGCCATTCGGTGAGCAGCTGGCGCGCCTGCAACTCGTCGCGGCGCTCGAGCGCGTCGCGAATGTCGGTGAAGTAGTGGCTGAACTGGCGAAAGCCGAGCGTGAGGTAGAGCACCACCACGTCGAAGGCGAGCGCCGGCACGAAGTGCAGCTGCGCCAGGGCGAAGTGCGCGCCGTACACGGCCAGCGCCGGCATCACCACCGTAATGACCCACACGACCCATGCATGGTGGTCGCGGCCGGCGTCGAAATTGCGACCGATCCAGCGCGTCCAGCTCACGAGGGCGTCGTGGATGCCATTGCTGCGCGGCAAGGGGCGCAGTTGCTCGATCACCAGCGCCAGCAGCACCGCGAAGAAACTCATGCATTGATGATACCGACGGCATGGCGTCGGCCGTCAGCGCTGCCGGCTTCGGTCAAGCGGCAAGGAAGCGATAGAAATTGCGCAGCATCGCTGCAGTAGCGCCCCAAATGAAGAAGGTCTGCGCCCGGCCCTGCGCGTCACGGCCGGCGTAGGGCATGCTGAAAAATTCGCGTTGCACACCCTGCAAGAGCAGGCCGCGGCGCTCATGGTGCGCGGGGTTCATGAGGAAAGCCAGCGGCACCTCGAACACCTCGTCCACTTCAAATGGATCGGGCTTTAACGTGAAGCCTGGGCGCACCAGCGCCACCACCGGCGTGACGATGAACTGCGTGATGGTCGTGTACTCGGGCAGGTGGCCGATCACCTCGACATGTTCCGAGGCAAGGCCGACTTCCTCCTCGGCCTCGCGCAGCGCTGTCGCCGCCGCATCCTCGTCGCTGTCTTCGGCGCGCCCGCCGGGAAAGCTGATCTGTCCGGCATGGTCGCGCAGATGGTCGGTGCGGCGCGTGAGCAAGACAGTCGTTCCCGCTTCATGCAAGACCAGCGGGATCAGCACCGAAGCGCGCGCCGGGGCGCGGTCGAAGCCCTGCCGCTCCGCCCGAAGCTCCGGCTCCCAGGCCAGCGGCTCGAGAAAACGCGCGCGCAACGCCCCGGCCGTGAGGCGCTCGGGCGCCACGGCCGGCAACGCGCCGTCGCGGCCGATCACCGGCAGCGTTTGGGGGTCAAAGCTGGGCAGCTTGGTCACAAAAAAACCGCCTGCGCACGAGCGACAGGCGGTTCCTTGCGAAGGGTGCGACTCGCCCGTCAGGCGAGCTTTTCCTTGATACGCGCCGACTTGCCACTGCGCTGGCGCAGGTAATACAGCTTGGCGCGGCGCACGTCGCCACGGCGCTTGACTTCGATCGAAGCGATCAGCGGGCTGTAGAGCTGGAAGGTCCGCTCGACGCCTTCGCCGCTGGAGATCTTGCGCACGATGAAGGAGCTGTTGAGGCTCCGGTTGCGCTTGGCGATCACCACGCCCTCATAGGCCTGCAACCTCTTGCGCGTGCCTTCGACGACGTTCACGCTGACGATCACCGTGTCGCCGGGAGCAAACACAGGTATCTTTTTGTTCAGCCGAGCAATTTCTTCTTGCTCGAGGGTCTGGATCAGATCCATCGGGTTTCTCCAAATGATCTTGCCCGCGCTAGCGTCCTCGAAGAGGAGCATTGAAATGAGCCGGGTAGAGGATCGAAAAGCTCGCGATTATAAGTTAAGCGCCTGCAGGTAGCGTTCGTCCGCCGAGTCGAGTCGGCCGGTACGGCGGGCCACGGCGATGAGATCGGGCCGGCGTTGCGCCGTCAGGGCAAGTTGCTGCTCGCGCCGCCACCGCGCGATGTCGGCGTGATGACCCGACAGCAACACCGCCGGCACCGCACTCGCCGCGTCGTCACCAGAACGCTCGGGCCGGCTGTAATGCGGGCAATCGAGCAAACCTTCGGAAAAGCTGTCTTGCTGGTGCGAGCCCGGGTCGTTGAGCACGCCCGGCCTCAGCCGCGCCACCGCGTCGAGCAGCGCGAGCGCCGGCAACTCCCCGCCAGACAGCACGAAGTCGCCCAGGCTCAGTTCCTCGTCGACATGGCGGTCGATGAAACGCTGGTCAACGCCTTCGTAGCGGCCGCACACCAGCACCGCACCCGCGCTGGCGGCCAGACGCTCCACGCGCGCCTGGGTCAGCGAAGCGCCCGCCGGGCTGAACAGAAAAACCGGCGTGGGCGCGGCGCCCGCCGCAGCCTGCGCAGCGCGCACAGCAGCCAGCGCGCGCGCCAGGGGTTCGGCGAGCATCACCATGCCCGGGCCGCCGCCGTAAGGGCGGTCGTCCACCCGGCGATACGCGTCTTCAGCAAAGTCGCGCAGCGGCCATGTCCTGACCTCGACATCCCCGCTCTCGAAGGCGCGGCGCGTCACGCCGCTCGACTGGAACGGTGCGAACAATTCGGCAAACAGCGTGAGCACGTCGAAGCGCATGGGCGCAGAACCTCGAACCTCTCAAGGAAACGAAGCGCCGCCCCGAGTTCCTTGACCCCCTCGGGGGGCGGCCGCCAAGCGGCGGACTTGGGGCGCTTAGTAGTCCAGACCCCAGTCGACGGCGATACGCCGGTCCTCCAGGCTGACTTCGTCGATGTAGGCGGCCACGAACGGGATCAGGCGTTCGCGCTCGATCGGCGCTCCGCCATTCTCGGCAACGGCAACCTGGGTGACGCGCAGCACGCTGTGCGCGCCGGTGTCGATCAAGTCTGCGACGAGCCCGAGCGCTTCGCCCTCGCGGTTGACCACCGCCAAGCCGATCAGGTCGACCCAGTAGTACTCGTCGGAGCCTGTCGTCGGAAAGCTAGAACGCGCCACGAACAGCCGGCAACCGCGCATCGCCTCGGCCGCATTGCGGTCGGCGACTTCCTGCGCGGTCGCGACGATCGCGTCGCCCTGCTCACGCGCGCTGGTGATGCGCAGCACCGCCGGCGGCTTGGCAACGGTCCCCTTCACGCCGGGCTTGGCCTCGGGCGGCTGGACGAACCAGCGGCGCGATGAGAACAGCGCCTGCGGGTCGCCCGAAAACGGCAGTACCTTGAGGCCTCCCTTGATGCCCCAGGCACCCGCGATGCGCCCGACCTCGACCGCGTCGCACGGCCAGGCGATGGCGTCGTCCTGCGCCGGGGCGACCACCGCGTTCACGCCGCGGCGGGCACGACCTTGGCCTTGGCGTCCTGCACCAGGCGGGCGACCGTTGGAGACATTCGCGCGCCGTGGCTGACCCAGTAATCGACGCGGTCGAACACCACGCGCAACGGCTCTTCGCCACCGGCGGCGACCGGGTTGTAGAAGCCCACGCGCTCAAGGAAACGCCCGTCACGGCGGTTGCGCGCCGGCGCGGCGACGATGTTGTAGAAGGGGCGCTTCTTGGAGCCGCCGCGTGCAAGTCGAATCACGACCATGATGTTTCCTCGTGTCTGGATCTAAAAATCCGCCGTGCCCGCGTCACGCACGGGCCTGCGAATCGACTGCAGCTCGCGCTGTCGTATCCGGTGCCTTGAGATCAGCTGCCGCTTCTGCGAAGACTGGCAAACGACCGTCACCGAAAACCGAGCATTATAAACTCGGTCGCGATGACTCCCCCCCGCCCCCCCGCCGGCCTGCTGATCCGGCCCAGCACGGCCTCCGATGTGGGCGCGATCGCGGCCGTCTACGGATGGAACGCCGAACACGGCACCGGAACCTTCGAGCTCGAGGCGCCGAGCGTCGCCGAGATGGCACGCCGCCGAGACGACGTGCTCGGCAAGGGCCTTCCCTGGCTCGTAGCCGAGCAGCGCTCGGGTGTTGGTCGCGAGGTGATCGGCTTCGCCTATGCCAATCACTTCCGCCCTCGCGCGGCCTACCGCTTTGCGCTCGAAGACTCGGTCTACCTCGCACGATCCGCGCAAGCCCAGGGCATCGGCCGCCTGTTGCTGGCCGAGTTGCTGGCCCACTGCGAGGCGCTCGGCGCCCGGCAGATGTTTGCAGTGATCGGCGACAGCGAGAACACCGCCTCGATCGGCGTCCACCGCGCGCTCGGCTTCACCGAGGTTGGCGTCATGCGTTCGGCGGGCTGGAAGTTCGGTCGTTGGCTCGACGTCGCGATCCTGCAGCGCGCGCTCGGCCTGGGCGATACCGCCGAGCCGCGCGAGTGCCTTCCCGCGTGAGCGCTTTCAAATCCAGGACGCTGGCGACCTGGCTGGCGTTCGTGGGCGGCAGTCTCGGCCTGCACCGCTTCTACCTGCACGGCCTGCGCGACGGCTGGGGCTGGCTGCACTGGCCACCGGCCGCTCTGGGCCTGTATGGGGTGCTGCGCATGCATGAGCTGGGCCAGGATGATCGGTGGGGCTCCCTGCTGGTTCCGTTGCTCGGGCTCGTGCTCGCGGCCAGCATGTTGGCCGCGGTGGTCTATGGCCTGACCTCGGACGAGCAGTGGAACGCGCGCTTCAACCCGCAAGGTCCGGCCTCACACGGCGGCTGGCTCGTGATCTTCGGCGTCATCGGTGCGGTGATGGTGGGCGCGACGGTGCTGATCGCGACCATCGCTTTCAGCGGCCAGCGCTACTTCGAGGCGCAGGTACAGGCGAGCGAGCAGGCACGTTGATGCCGTCCCGAAGCGCGGGCGCCCTGCGCCAGTGCGCGAACGCCACCCCTGCGCGCTTCGAATCGGCGCTGAAGCGACTCGCCAGCACGGTTCAGGAGGTGGCGGTCTACTGGCTGAACTCGCGAACTCGCGAACTCGCGTTGAATATCAGGCCGCAAACGACGCCTTGTGCTGCTCGCGCAGCAGGCTCTTCTGCACCTTGCCCATCGCGTTGCGCGGCAACTCGTTCACCACGAACAGCCGCTTGGGCAGCTTGAACCCGGCGATGCGTCCCCTGAGCGCGGCCACCAGAGCGGCCGCGTCGAGCGTGGCACCTTCCTTGGGCACCACCACCGCCACCACCGCCTCGCCGAAGTCGGGGTGCGGCACGCCGACCACCGCGGATTCGGCAACACCGACCAACTCGTTAAGGTAGCCCTCGACCTCGGCCGGATAGACGTTGTAGCCGCCGCTGATGATGAGGTCCTTGCTGCGCCCGACGATGGTCAGCACACCGTTCGCGTCGAAGCGCCCCACGTCGCCGGTCTTGAACCAACCGTCGGCGGTGAACTCCTCGGCGGTCTTCTCGGGCATGCGCCAGTAGCCGGCAAAGACGTTGGGCCCGCGCACCTCGACGCCGCCGATCTCGCCGGCCGCCAGCGTCGCTGCGCCGCCTTGCACCGCCAGGCGCACCTGCACGCCGGGCAAGGGTCGCCCGACGGTGCCGCCGAGGCGCTCGCCATCCTCGGGCCGGCACGGGTTGGAGGTGAGCATGACGGTCTCGCTCATGCCGTAGCGCTCGAGGATGGCGTGGCCGCATCGCTGCTGCCAGTCGCGAAAGGTCTCGATCATGAGCGGCGCCGAACCCGACACGAACAGCCGCATATGGGCGCACGCCTCGCGCGTGAGCGCGGGCTCCTGCAGCAGCCGAACGTAGAGCGTGGGCACGCCCATGAACACCGTGGCGCGCGGCAGGCGCTCGAGCACCGCCCTGGGTTCGAACTTGTCGAGCCACAGCATCGTGCTGCCGTTGACGAGCGCGCCGTGCGAAGCCACGAACAGGCCATGCACGTGAAAGATCGGCAGCGCATGGATCAGCACGTCGTCCGGCCGCCAGTCCCAATAGCGCTGCAAGGCCAGCGCATTGCTCGACAGATTGCCATGGCTGAGCATGGCGCCCTTGCTGCGCCCGGTGGTGCCCGATGTGTAGAGGATCGCCGCCAGGTCCGCATCGCGCCGCTCCACCGCCTCATGCCGGTCGCTGTGCTGGGCGGCACGCTGCAGCAGCGAGCCGCTGCGGTCGTCGTCGAGCGTGAAGACGTGGCCGACGCCGCGCTGGAAGGCAAGCTTGGAGAGCCACGAAAAACTGCGCGACGCACACACCACGACGCTCGGCTCGGCGTCGGCGATGAAGTACTCCAGTTCGGCCTTCTGGTAGGCGTTGTTCAGCGGCAGGTAGACGCAGCCGGCGCGCAAGCTCGCCAGGTACAGCAACAACGCCTCGACCGATTTGTCGGTGTGCACGGCGATGCGCGCACCGGGGGGCAGCTCGAGCGACGCCAGCAGGTTGGCGATCATCGCGCTGGCGCGTTCGAGATCGCGCCAGCGGTAGGCCAGGCCTTGTTCGGTCTCGATCGCAACGCGCTCCAGGTCGTCTGGAAAACCGGCGCGCAGCACCGCGAACAGGTTCTGGTTGCGTTCGTTCATGCGGCCTCGCCCTTGAATCTCGGCGCACGTTGCGCCAGGAAAGCCGCGACGCCTTCGCGGTGCGCGGCACTGTCCGCGTAGCTGAAATGCGCCACGCGCTCGGCTTCGTCGACGTGCCAATGCGCGCTGCGCCGCAACTGGCGCAAGCTGCGCTTGTTGGCGCGCGCCACCGAGATCGGCAAGTCGGCGATGCGCAGCGCGGTGGCGCGCGCCTCGGCATGCGCATCGTCCACCACGCGCTGCACCAGGCCGCGCTGCAGCGCGGTGGCGGCGTCGAGAAGGCGAGCTTCGAGCAGCATTTCGGCAACCGTATCGCGGCCCACCGCTGCCAGCACGATGGCCAGCTCGTCGGGCGCCATCGGGAACCCCAAGCGGGCCACCGGCACGCCAAAGCGCGCGCCGCGCTCGGCGATGCGCAGGTCGCAGCAGGCGGCAACCTCCAGCCCGCCACCGATGCAGGCGCCCTCGATCAGCGCCACCAGCGGCACGTCCGAGCCACGCAACGCAGTGAGCGCCGTCGCCACCATGCCTTCGTGATAGTCGCGCAGGGTCGCCGCATCGAAGCGGAACGCCGGGAACTCGGCGATGTCGGCGCCGGCCGCGAAGTCGCCGCCCTCGCCGCGCACGATCACCGCATGCAGCGCCGGCAGCAGCGCGTCGAGCCCGGCGGCCCGTTCGCCCAGCTCGCGCCACATCGCGCGACTGATGGCGTTGCGCTTGCCGCCACGGGCCAGCGTCAACCAGCCGATGCGCGTGTCCTGCGCGTCGCGCTCGAAGCGAACCTCGCCCGTCATGCTGGCCGCGTCATCAGTCGAGTTTGGCGCCCGAGACCTTGACGACCTCGCTCCAGCGCTTGATCTCGGCGCCAACGAAGTCGCCGAAGGCGCTCCCGGTCAAGGTCGGTGTCTCGGATCCCAGATTCGTCCACTGCTCCTTCAATTCGGGCGAGTTCAGCGCCTTGGTGACCTCGGCCGTCATGCGATCAACCAAGTCTTTGGGCGTGCCCTTGGGCGCCCAGAGGCCGTACCAGGTGGCGACCTGGTAGGTGGGCACGCCACCTTCGACGCTGGTGGGCACGTTGGGGAAGCCCGGCGCGGGCTTGTCGGCCGCGACCGCCAGCGCCTTGATGCGTCCGCCCTTGATGTGCGTGGCCGAGGAACCGAGGCCATCGAACATCACGTCGACCTGCCCGGCGATCAGGTCCTGCAGTGCGGGGCCCGCGCCACGGTAGGGAATGTGCGTGATGAAGGTCTTGGTCTGCAGCTTGAACAGCTCGCCGGCCAGGTGGTGCGAGGTGCCGTTGCCGGCCGAGCCGTAGTTCAGCTTACCGGGGTTGGCCTTCGCGTAGGCGACAAACTCCCTGAGGTTGGTCACCGGCACCTTGCCCGGGTTGATGACGATCACCTGCGGCACACGCGAAACGAGTGCCACCGGGATGAAGTCGGTCTGCAGGTTGTAGTCGAGCTTCGGATACACGGCCGGGGCGATCGCGTGATGCACCGCGCCCATGAAGAAGGTGTAGCCGTCCGGCGCCGCACGGGCCGCGAGGCCGGCGCCGAGCGTGCCACCCGCGCCGCCTTTGTTGTCGATGATGACCTGACGGCCGAGCTGCTTGGTGAGCATCGCCGACAGCGGCCGCGCGAAGGCGTCGGTGCCGCCACCGGCCGGGAACGGCACGATCACCGTGACCGGCTTGCTGGGCCACGACTGCGCCGACGCCCACGGCGTGGCGCCCAGCGCCAGCAGTCCACACAGCAGCGCGCGGCGGCGCGAAGGGAAACGAGAGTTCATGCAGGGTCTCCAGGGGCTGGGTGCAGTGCCCGAGCGCGCCGATGCTAAGCCGCGGGCACGGTGAGCGTCACGCGGATTGCCCGCAGTGACCAGCGCGCCGCACCGTCGCAGCTGCGACCGCTTTCACCCGCGAAAACCGTCCGACAGCAGCTTGACACCGGTCAGGAACATGCCGATCGACACCAGGCGATAGAAGAGCGTCGGGCGCATGCGCCGCGCCAGCCGCAGACCCGCCCACACGCCGATCGGCGCCAGCGGCATGAGCGCGAGCGAGGTCGCGACATTGCGAAAATCGATCAAACCGAGCCAGGCGTAGGGCAGCCACTTCGACGCGTTCACCGCCGCGAAAAACACTGCCATCGTGGCCGTGAACACGATCGGCTGCAGCCGCAGCGGCAGCACGTAAGCCATCACCGGTGGGCCACCCGCGTGGGCGACGAAGCTGGTGTAGCCGGCGGCGATGCCCAGGCCGAACCCGAGCCAGCGCGGCGGCGCGGGCGCGTCGGGGCGCGGCGCGAAGAACAGGCGCTGCGCCAGAAAAACCAAGGTCAGCGCGCCAACGATGCCGGCCACGGTGGCGGTAGGCAGCAGGCCGAAACTCAGAGTGCCGAGCACGGTCCCCAGCAGGCCCGCCGGCAGCAGCAGCTTGAGCAAGCTGCGGTCGGCCTCGCGCCACAGCGCCGCCAGCCCGAAGGCGTCCATCACGGCCAGCAAGGGCAGCATGATGGCCGCCGCCTGCGGCACGGGGATGGCCAACGCCATCAGCGGCGTGGCCAGCGCGCCGAAGCCAGCACCGAAGCCACTCTTGGCCAAGCCCATCAGCAGCACGGCCGGCACGGCGAACGCATAGAACGACGGGTCGGTGATGAACGGCCAGTCGGCCAGGGGCGAAGCCATCAGGCGAGGCGCCGGGCCAGCGCGAAGTCGGGGCGGGGCTCGGGAGTGATCTGCATGGCGGGGTCGTAAAGCAAGGTGGGCGACGAAGGGCCGGCGCGAGGCCGGCGAAAGGCCGCAAGGGCCGCAAGGGGCATGGGCGGCGACGCGACAATTGTCGAATGTTCAGCCCCTCGCAAGACGACGTCCGGCGTTTCTTCTGCACCGCCTATCGCAAGCAGCGCGGCGGCGAGTTGCTGTCGCCGATGGAGGCGATCGCCGCCGACTGGATTGCCGAACACCCCGAGTACCACGCCGAACTCTCCGACGCTGACACCGCCCTGGCGGCGCACTACACCGTCGAGGAAGGACGTACCAACCCCTTCCTGCACTTGTCAATGCACCTGTCGATCGCCGAGCAGCTCAGCGTCGACCAACCGCGGGGCATCAAGCAGGCCTTCGAGCTGCTTGCGGCCCGGCATGGCTCGGCGCACGAGGCGCAGCATGCGTTGATGGAATGCCTGGGCGGGATGCTCTGGGCCTCGCAGCGCAGCGGCTTGCCGCCCGATGGCGAGGCCTATATCGACTGCGTGCGTCGCCGGGCTACTTCACGCTGACCCACTGCCATTCGAGCCAGTTGTCGGCCCGATGCAGCACGCTCACGTTGGAGCGGGCGGCCCAGGGGATGACCTGGCGGTGCAGCGGAATGTTCAGCACCAGCTCGTTGTGCCGGGCCAGCGCGGACTTGATGAGCGACTCGCGCTTCTTGGCATCGGGCTCGCGGCTCGACGCACCCGCAAGCTCGTCGAGCCGGGCGTCGCTCGCGCCGCCGAAGTTCCAGCTGCCCACGCCACTCGGGTCGCCCGGCACGCGGCTGCGCAGCACCGGCGTGAGCGTGGTCTCGGCGTCGGTGATCGAGCCGCCCCATCCGAGCAGGTACATCGAGGTGTCGTACTTCTGCAGCTTGGGGAAGTAGGTGCTGCGCGGCATGGCGTTGACCTTGAGCTTGACCCCGAGCTGTGCCCACATGGCCGCGAGCGCGAGGCAGATTTCCTCGTCGTTGATGTAGCGGTTGTTGGGGCAATCCATCGTCACCTCGAAACCGTCGGCGTAGCCGGCCTCGAGCATCAGTTTCCTGGCCGCGGCCAGGTCGTACGGCAGCCGCTTCTCGAGGGCGGCGTCGTTGAAGGCGCCCAGGGGCGACGGCGTAATGCCGCCGGTGGGCAGCGCCTGGCCGCGCATCAGTTTGGTCTTGAGGGTTTCGATGTCCACCGCCTGGTAGAGCGCCTTGCGCACGCGCAGGTCCTTGAACGGATTCTTGTCACCGGGCACGCGGGCGTAGAGCAGTTTGTCGCGCGCTTGGTCCATGCCGACGAAGAGCACCCGGTTCTCGGCGCCCTCGATCACCTTCACGCCGAGTGTGTTGCGCAGCCGCGGCAGATCTTGCGGCGCGGGGTCGAGCACGAAGTCGATCTCACCGGAGATCAGCGCCGCCGAGCGCGTGGCGTCGCTCTTGATCGGCGTGTAGACGACCTGCTGCACATTGCCCTCGAACTTGCCCCACCAGGCGGGGTTGCGCTTGTAGACCGTCTTCACGTCGGGTTCGCGCGCAACGAGCATGAACGGCCCGGTGCCGTTCGCGTTGCGCGCGGCATGGCCCTCTTCCTTGTTCTTGAAGTCGAGTGCCTTGGTCGCGTTGTGCTTCTCGCTCCAGGCCCGGCTCATGATCTGCACCGTGGTCAAGTGCTGCAGAAACACCGGGTTGACCTGCGCCAGCCTGAACTCGACCGTCAGCACATCGACGGCCCGGGGCTCGCCCAGCGCCGTGGCGTACACGCGGATGTCGGAGCTGCCGGCGCGCGCACGCAGCACCGAGAACACCACGTCGTCGGCCGTGAAGACGCTGCCGTCGTGGAACTTGACCGCGGGACGCAGCCTGAGCCGCCACAGGGTGGGTTCAATCTGCTGCCACTCGGTGGCCAGCACCGCAACGATTTCGAGCTGCTTGCCGCGGTTGACCAGCGACTCATGGACTTGTCCGTTGATGGCGTTGGTGAGCGACTCGTTTTGCGAGTGCGGGTCCATGCTCTGCACGTCGCCCTGGCTGGCCCAGCGCAAGGTCTGGGCCGGGCTGGCCATGGCGGCAAGCGCGAGGACGAGCCCCGGCAGAAATCGACGCACGCAATGCATTGGAGGTCTTCGCTCGAGCGGTTGGACGCGCAGTGTAGGCAGCGCACGCACATCCCTCGGGACGCAAAGGCAAGAGCCGCCGGACCTCGCGGTCGGGCGGCTCGGTGCAAAGGTGCAGCGCGTCAGCGAAACTTGGCTTGCGGCACCGTCTTCAGGTCACTGGGCAAGGAGGCGATGTATTTCGACAGCAGCTTGAGTTCGGCGTTGGTGTAGGGCTTGGCCTGCGCCGCCATGATGGCGTTGCTGCGGCCGACGAGCGCGTTCTTCTCGGTCTTGTAGGCCTTGAGCGCCACGCCCAGGTAGTCGGCGTGCTGGCCGGCGAGCTTGGGGTAGCTCGCGTCGATCGGCTTGCTGAAGTTGTCGCCGTGGCAGGTGGCGCAGGCACCCTTTTGCAGCAATGCGGCAACCTGCGCATTGGCCGGCGCGGCCGGTGTGGCGGGCAGCTCGGCGCGCGCGCCGCCTTCGGCCTGGTAGTAAGCGGCAAGGTCGGCCATGTCCTGGTCGCTCAACGAGGCAGCGATGGCGCGCATCGACGGGTGCTTGCGCTCGCCCTTCTTGTAGGCGCCGAGCGCGGCGGCGATGTACTTGGCGTTCTGCCCCGCGATCATCGGCACCTTGTAGACCTCCGGGAAGCTCGCCTGGTAGCCGGTGATGGCGTGGCAGCCGATGCACATGGCGTTTTTCTTGGCGCCGGCCGCGGCGTCGCCGGTCTGGCTGTCCTGGGCTCGGGCGCCCGGTGCGATGCACAAAGCCAGCAGCGCGATCATCGCGGGGAGCAGTGTCTTCATGGTCCGGCGGTACGTAGAGTTCAACGGGCGAGTATACGAGGCGCTCTATACTGAATCGGTCGCTGACTACATACCGCCCTGGTGTGCGCGCCCCATGAAATTCGAAGGCTCTGACCAATACGTCGCCACCCCCGACCTGATGCTTGCGGTCAACGCCGCCATCACGCTGCAACGCCCGCTGCTGATCAAGGGCGAACCCGGCACCGGCAAGACAATGCTGGCCGAGGAGGTGGCCAAGGCAGTGAGCCTGCCACTGCTTCAGTGGCACATCAAGAGCACCACCAAAGCGCAGCAGGGCTTGTACGAATACGACGCGGTGAGCCGGCTGCGCGACAGCCAACTGGCCGGCACCGAAGGCTCCGAGCGCGTGCGCGACATCCGCAACTACATCGTCAAGGGCGTGCTGTGGCAGGCCTTCACGGCCGAGCAGCCGGTGGCGCTGCTGATCGATGAAATCGACAAGGCGGACATCGAGTTCCCCAACGATCTGCTGCGCGAACTCGACCGCATGGAGTTCTACGTCTACGAGACGCGCGAATTGGTGAAGGCCAGGCACCGGCCGGTGGTGTTCATCACCTCGAACAACGAAAAGGAACTGCCCGACGCTTTCTTGCGCAGCTGCTTTTTCCACTACATCAAGTTCCCCGAGGCCGAGACGATGAGAAAAATCGTCGCGGTGCATTTCCCGGGGCTCAAGAAGGAATTGCTGGCCGCGGCGCTCAAGAGCTTCTACGACGTGCGCGGCCTGCCGGGTCTGAAGAAAAAACCCTCCACCAGCGAACTGCTCGACTGGCTCAAGCTTCTGTTGGCCGAGGACATTCCGCTGGCCGCGCTGCAGAGTCAGGACGACAAGGTGGCGGTGCCACCGCTGCTCGGCGCGCTGCTCAAGAACGAGCAGGACGTGACGCTGTTCGAGAAGCTCGTGTTCATGCAGAGCCGCAACCGCTGAGCCGATGGAGCCCGCCCTTCGCAACGCACTGAAGGAAGGCCTGGCCGACGCCTGCGGCTTCGTGCTCGGCGCCCTGGCCGGGTGGTCACTCGGGCGGCTGCTCGGTTTCGACTTCGTCGCCTCACCGGGCTACAACGCGCGCTCGATGGCAGGCCTGGTGTTCATCCTGTTCGGCTGCGGCTTAGGCAAGTGGCTCGCGCGGCGTTGGCTCGGCCAGCAACGCAAGCCCTGACGCCATGGCGTGCTCCTGGCCGCCCTCGATCAAGCTGAGCGGCACTCGGGCGCGGCGGCTCGAGCGAGCGCGGGCACACTGAAGCGCAGCGCGCGCCACCACCATGCTGATCGACTTCTTCTACGCCTTGCGCAGTGCCAAGCTGCCGGTCTCCATCAAGGAATACCTGCTGCTGCTCGAAGGCCTGAAGGCCGGCGTTATCGAGCCGTCGGTCGAGCAGTTCTACTACTTGGCACGCACCACGCTGGTCAAGGACGAGGCGCTGTTCGACAAGTTTGACCGGGCCTTCGCGGCCTACTTCAAGGGCGTGGAGACGGTGGCCGACTTCACTCAGGTAGTGCCGCTCGAATGGCTGCGCCGCACGCTCGAGATCGAGCTCACGCCCGAGCAGAAGGCCGCGGTCCAGACGATGGGCTGGGACGAGTTGATGGACACGCTCAGGAAACGCTTCGAAGAACAAAAAGAGCGGCACGAGGGCGGCAGCAAATGGATCGGCACCGGCGGCACGTCACCGTTCGGCAACGCCGGCTACAACCCGCAGGGCGTGCGCATCGGGGGCGCCGGGCGCAACAAGAGCGCGGTGAAGGTATGGGAGCAGCGCGCCTACCGCGACTACGACGACACCAAGGAACTGGGCACGCGCAACATCAAGGTCGCGCTGCGGCGCCTGCGCCGCTTCGCCCGCGAAGGCAACGAGCTCGAACTCGATCTCGACAGCACCATCCACCGCACCGCCGCCAACGCGGGCATGCTCGACATCCGCATGATTCCCGAGCGCCACAACAAGGTGAAGCTGTTGTTGCTGATGGACGTGGGCGGCACGATGGACGAGCACATCCACCGCGTGGAGGAATTATTCAGCGCCACCAAGAGCGAGTTCAAGCACCTGGAGTTCTATTACTTCCACAACTGCGTCTATGACTTTATGTGGAAGCACAACCGGCGGCGCTTCAGCGAGAAGCACGCCACCTGGGACGTGATCCGCAAGTACAACCGCGACTACAAGCTGGTGTTCGTCGGCGACGCGACGATGAGCCCCTACGAAATCCTGCAGCCCGGCGGCAGCGTGGAATACAACAACGAAGAGCCCGGCGCCGAATGGCTGCAGCGGCTCACGCACGCCTTTCCAAAGTACGCCTGGATCAACCCCGAGCCGCAGGGCGTGTGGGGCTACCGGCAGAGCATCTCGATCATCCAGCAGCTGATGCAGCAGCGAATGTTCCCGATGACCTTGCAGGGCCTCGAAGGCGCGATGCGCCTGTTGAGCAAATAGGCGCTCGCCGCGCGACCACGAGACGGGCCGCCGAGCCGCCTCAGGGCTTGAGGCTCAAGGTCAGGTTGAAGCGGTAGGCGTCCCAGCCGCGCTCGTCGTGACGGGAGTCGACATCGATCGCCAGGCGGCGCGGCATCACCCACCAGCGCGCGCCGACGCGCTGCACGTCGGCCTCACGACGCGAGTCGCTCCATTCGGCAAACAGCACGCCGCCCTCGACCGGGCGCCACAGGCCGACGGCCGTGGCACGGCTGCGCTGCGACACCAGATCCCGCCCCAGGTTCATCTGCACCGACCAGTCGTCGCTCACGCGCAACTGGCTGCCCGCGGCCAGCAGGGCTCGCTCGGTGCGCAAGCCGGTGGTCGGCTCGCCGCCGAGGCCGGCCCAGCTTAGCTTCACGCTGCCCAGCAGGCCCGGCATCAACCCCTCGGAGACGACGTTGTCGATGCGCGCGCGCAACACGCCCGAACGCGGCGCGGCCGGGTTCAGCGGTTCGACGTGCAGCTTCATCAACTGGTCGCTGCCGCAAGGACGGCGCAGCGACGCCTCGCGCTCCACGGGCGGCGCTGCCAGCGCGAACGGGTCGACGCGGCAGGTCGGAAGGGTCTCGCCGCGCACACAGAAACTTGCAGCACACAGCAGCAGCGCTGCGGCAAGGCATCGTTGCAAGGCATGGAAACTGGGCAGGCTCATGTCGTCGGGCACCGGGCGCGAATGGTGGTCCGAAACGGCCGCGCGCGACGCTGACCGGTCGCCGCATCGGTGAACTAATCCGCGCCTTCCGCCCACAATGCATGGGCCCCATGCGCACGCCTGCCGTCGCGGTCCTTTTCCCCCTGCCACAGCGGCCTGCCGCTGTGGCACTCGTGCGCGCGCTGCGCCCTCGGCGACGGTGAGCTGGCCCATAGCCTCGCGGCGTGCGCTGGCGTGCGTCGCGCTCGCCCTTGTGTTGGCCTCGACTTCCGCGCCAGCCCAGGATGACGGCGAGCGCGACGAGCCGCTGCGCAGCGACGCACCGGCCGAAGCAGCAACCCAAGCGGCGAGCAGCGAGTCGGTCCCCGCGGCCGACGACGAGGCGGCGCCGCGCCGTTCGCTGTTCGACAGCGGCGTCACCACGCTCGAGGCCGGCGCCAACGGCGCCTACCGGATCGAAGTGCGCGCGCCCAAGCGACTGCGCGACCTGCTCGTGCGGCACCTGGACCTGGCGCGGTTTCGCGAGCAGCCGGACATATCGCCGATCGAAATCGGCCGGCTGGTGGCCGCTGCGCCGGCACAGGCGCGCGCCCTGCTCGAGCCGCAGGGTTACTTCAATGCCAAGGTGTCGGTGCAACGCGACGAGGCGGCCGGCGGCACGCCGCCCACCGTGCGGGTGCAGGTCGACCCCGGCCCGTCGGCGCGCGTCGGGCGCGTGCAGTTGGAGATGCAGGGCGCGTTCGCGCAGGGCATGGAAGCCGGCGACGACGGCCTGCGTCGGCGCTGGCAGCTGCTGCAGTCGCGCTGGTCGCTGGGCAGCGGCACGCCGTTCAGCCAGTCGGCCTGGAACGCGGCCAAGAACGCCCTCGTCACGAGCCTGCGCGCGCGCGGCTATGCGAGCGCCGGCATCACCGGCAGCGGCGCGCAGGTCGACGCCGAGCGCAACCAGGTTCGGCTGTCGGTCATCGTCGACAGCGGCCCGCTCTACCGCCTGGGCGCGGTGCGCATCGAAGGCCTGGAACGCACGCCCGAGCAGACGGCGCGCAACCTGCTGCCGTTCGCGCCGGGGGCCGCCTATTCCGAGCGGCTGCTGCTCGACTACCAGGAGGCGCTGCAGAAATCGGGCCTCTACGAAGGCGTAGCGGTCGAGCTCGACCTCGACGTGCAGCAGGCCGAGCGCGCCACCGTCATGGTCCGGCTGCGCGAACACACCACGCAGAGCGCGCAGGTGAGCATTGGCTATTCCAGCAACACCGGCGCGCGCATCGGGCTCGAGCACACGCACCGGCGGGTGTTCGGACGCGACCTGGTGGCGACCTCGCGGCTCGAGCTCGGCCGGCTCGAACGCGAGGTCTCGCTCGACCTGCTGACCTATCCGCTCGAGCACGGCTACCGCAACCTGCTGGCGCTCAAGGCCGATTACCTCGACGCCGGCGGCGCCATCACGCAGACCCAGCGGCTGCGCGTGGGCCGCACGCGCGACACCGAAAACATCGACCGGCTCTACTACCTAGAGTTCAACCGGACCACGGTGAAAACCGCCAACGCGCGGCTCGCCGACCGCGCGCTGCTGGGCAACTACCAGTGGGTGCGGCGCGACGTCAACAACCTGGTGTTCCCGACTCGTGGCCTCATCCTTGGCATCCAGGCCGGTGGCGGTGCCGCCTACGACGCCGACAACGAACGCGGGCCGTTCGCGCGGCTCGTCCTGCAGGCCACCGCCTACCAGCCGCTCGGCGCCGGCTGGTTGGGCCAGGCACGCGCCGAAGTCGCGCAGGTGATCAAGCGGCCCAGCCTCGGCGTGCCCGACTCGCTGCTGTTTCGGGCCGGGGGCGACGACTCGGTGCGCGGCTACGGTTACCGCACGCTCGGGCCGGTGCGCGACGGCGCGGTGGTCGGCGGCCCGGTGCTTGCCACCGGCAGCGTCGAGGTGATGCGGCGCTTTTCCGACGACTCGCCGCGCTGGCGCAACTGGTACGGCGCGCTGTTCGTCGACGCCGGCAACGCGGCGGTGAGCTGGAACGAGTTCGACCCCGCCATCGGCTACGGCGTGGGCGTGCGCTGGCGCAGCCCGATCGGGCCGCTGCGCGTCGACCTGGCCTATGGCGAGAAGGTCGGCGCGCTGCGACTGCACGTGAGCGTCGGGGTCACGTTCCGATGAGCGAGCGCAGCCCTGCGCCGGGCCCGCCCCGCGCCATGCCGCCGCCGCGTCGGTTGTGGCCGCGTCGCCTGGCGGCGCTGCTGGCGCTCGCGCTGCTGGCAAGCGCAGCGCTGCTAACGGTGGCCTGGCAGGCGCTGCACACCGAGCGCGCAACCCAGTGGTGGCTGGAGCAGGCATCGGCCCATGTGCCCGGCCTCACGATCGAAGCGCCGCGCGGCGCGCTGCTGGGCGCAGGCGCGCAGTTCTCGCTGGCGCGACTGTCGGTACAGCTGCCGCGCTATCGCGTCG
>NZ_JANMWL010000274.1:0-7531 GCF_031393925.1 Methylibium sp.
CCGTCGGGCGGTGTGTCGGTGGGGTTCATACAAGCCTCCTGCAAGTGCCGAGGCTATCTTCTGCTTGTTAGCCGCGCAGCGCCAGTCGCAGGCGAACGTGGGCGGGTCCGGTTTTACGTGAGTTGCGCCCGACCGCCGCCGCCGGGCGTCGGTTAAGGTGCCGTCGATGAGCGACCTCAGCTTCTTCTGGCACGACTACGAAACCTTCGGCCGCGTGCCGCGCCGTGACCGGCCCGCGCAGTTCGCCGGCGTGCGCACCGATGCCGAGCTCAACGAGATCGACTCACCGGTCATGCACTACTGCCGGCCAGCGCCCGACGGCTTGCCCGAGCCGGGCGCCTGCCTACTCACCGGCATCACGCCGCAACTTTGCCTGGAGCGCGGCCTGGCCGAGCATGCGTTTGCGGGCGTCATCGAGCAGCAGCTCGCCAAGCCCGGCACCGTGGGCGTGGGCTACAACTCGATCCGCTTCGACGACGAAGTCACGCGCTTCCTGTTCTGGCGCAACCTGATCGACCCCTACGCCCGCGAATACAAGAACGATTGCGGCCGCTGGGACCTGCTCGACGTGCTGCGCTGCTGCCATGCTCTGCGGCCCGAGGGCATCGAGTGGCCGCGCCACGAGGACGGGCGCGCCTCGTTCAAGCTCGAGCACCTGAGTGCTGCCAACGGCCTGGCACACGAGGCCGCGCATGACGCTGCGTCCGACGTGCGCGCCACGCTCGCGCTCGCGCGGCTGGTCAAGGCGAAGCAGCCAAAGCTGTGGGCTTTTTGCCTGCGGCTGCGCTCCAAGCATGAAGTGCTTAAGGAGATGGGCGTGGGCCGACCCTTCCTGCACGTATCGGGCATGTACGGCGCCGAGCGCGGCGGCATCGCACTGGTGTGGCCGCTGGCGCCGCACCCGACCAACAAGAACGAGGTCATCGTCTGGGACCTGGCGCAAGACCCGAGCGAATTGTTCACGCTCGACGTGGCCACGGTGCGACAGCGCATGTTCACCCGCGCCGAGGAGCTGCCCGAGGGCGTGACGCGGCTGCCGATCAAGACCATCCATATCAACAAGTCGCCGGTGGTGATCGGCAAGCTCGAGACGCTGAGCCCCGAGCGGGCGCTGCTGTGGGGCATCGACGTGGCGCAGGCGCACCGGCATGCCGAGATTTGCGCGCTGCGCGGTGCCAGCCTCGCCGGTCTGTGGCCCGAGGTGATGCACCGCCCACCGCTCGAAGGCAAGCCCGACGTGGACGAAGACCTCTACGGTGGCTTCGTCACCGATGGCGACCGGCGCACCTTGCAGCGCCTGCGCGGGCTGAGCCCCGAGGCGCTGTCCGCAGCTCGACCGGCGTTCACCGATGCGCGGCTCGACGAGCTGCTGTTTCGCTACCGCGCGCGCAACTTCCCCGCGACCCTGAACGAGGCCGAGCAGCAGCAGTGGCACGAGCACCGCGTGCACCGGCTGCACGAAGGAGCTGGTGGCGCGCAGACGCTTGTAGCCTTTCTTGCCGAGATCGACACGCTGGTCGAAACGGCCGACGAGCGGGGGCAGCAGATCCTGGAGGCGCTGGTGGACTACGCGACCGACATCGCACCCGAACTCGGCTGAAGCGCGCCGGGCATGAGCATCATGTCGACTACCTCCTCGTTCAAAGGCAACAAGTCATCGCTATCCGGCAAGCCGTGCGTGCGGCTTGCGGAGCGATGACGTGGCGCAAGCGCTGGGCAAAGAACTGGCCTGAGATGAATGTCGCGCGAGCCGACCGCGCGCCGCGCAGCACGTGGTGTCAAGACATGCGAGCGAATGTCGATGAGCACACAGAAGTCGAATCTCGATTCACGTCGCTGAGCTCAATGTTTTCGCCGCGGGCCATCGAACTGAAGACCCCTATGCGCGCTATGCGTGCGCCAGGGCGTGCTGCTTGACCGGCGGTGCAGCGTCAAAGACGCTTCATTCGCAGCCAGTGGCCGGGAGTGCGGGAATTTGGCCAAGTCGTGATCGAACCGAGCCTCACCGCGGCTACCGGAACTCCAACGGCACCAGGCCTTCCTTCTTTGCATCGAGCAGCACGATTTCCACGATGCTGCCGTCTTCCGCGAAGCTGACGTTGGTGTTCCAGCCTTGCGAGACCTCGCGCACCACCGGCTTGTTCGAGACCCGGATCTCGAGGATGTCGTCCTGCTCGTAGTAGACGGCTTTCATGGCTGTGGCTCCCAGTGATGCAGCACGGTCTTCACGACCACGGCCGCCATGCACAGCAAGTTGTCGTGGCGCTCGGCGACATCTTGTAGATCCAGAGGTGCGTCTCGTCAGCCGGCTTGACGGTGCCGGAGTCAATGATGTGGAGCACCAGCGCTTGGCTCATGGCCCGCTCTTCCATCCGCGGAAATGCATGTTCAGTGAACACCCCCGGCAGGTTCGAAGCGGGCGCTGTGCATCACTTGCTCCAGCTGTCCTTCAAGCCGGTGATCTTTCCGAACACCGGCGTGCTCGCTGCGTGATCCTTCGCATCGGCCACGAAATAGCCGTGGCGCTCGATCTGATACTTGCCGCCTGCCGGGCTGCTCGCGAGTGAGGGCTCCAGATAGCCGGCCACGACCCGCTTGCTTTGTGCGTTCAGCACCGACAAGAAATCCCGCCCCCCCGCATCCGGCTGCGCTTCGGTGAACAGCCGGTCGTAGAGCCGCACCTCGGCCCGCACCGCCTCATGCACGCCGACCCAGGTGATCGTGCCCTTGACCTTCACCGCGTCGGCGCCGGGGGTGCCGCTCTTGGTGTCGGGCACGACCGTGGCCAGCACGGCGGTGACCTTGCCTTGCGCGTCTTTCTCGCAGCCGCTGCACTCGATCACGTAGCCGTATTTCAGGCGCACCTTGTTGCCCGGAAAAAGGCGAAAGAACCCTTTGGCCGGCGCCTCGGCGAAGTCATCGCGCTCGATCCACACCTCGGGCCCAAGGCTAAAACGGCGCAGGCCGAGTTCGGGCCGCTGCGGGTGCGCGGGCGCCTGGCAGGGCTCCAGATGCTCGGGGTCGCCGCCGAAGGTTTCCACCCAGTTGGTGAGCTTGAGCTTGATGGGCTCCAGCACGGCCATGGCGCGCGGCGCCTTGCCTTCGAGGTCGTCGCGCAGCGCGGCGTCGAGCAGGCTGTAGTCGATCCAGCTGTACTCCTTGGTCACCCCGATGCGCTCGCAAAACAGCTGGATGCTCGCGGGGGTGTAGCCACGTCGACGCAGGCCGGCGAGGGTAGGCATGCGCGGATCGTCCCAGCTGTCGACATGGCCCTCGTCGACCAGTTGCTTGAGCTTGCGCTTGCTGGTGACCACGTAGGTGAGGTTCAGGCGCGCGAACTCGTGCTGGTGCGGGCGCGGCTGCGCGAGCAGGCCGAGGCTGCATAAGTTGTCGAGCAGCCAGTCGTAGAAGGGCCGCTGGTCCTCGAATTCGAGCGTGCAGATGCTGTGGGTGACGCGCTCCAGCGCGTCTTCAATCGGGTGCGCGAAGGTGTACATCGGGTAGATGCACCATTGGTCGCCGGTGCGGTGGTGCGTCGCCCGCTTGATGCGGTAGAGCGCCGGGTCGCGCAGGTTGATGTTGGGCGAGGCCATGTCGATCTTCGCGCGCAGCACGGCGGCGCCGTCGTCGAGCTTGCCGTCCCGCATGTCGCGAAAGCGCGCCAGGTTCTCGTCGGGCGTGCGGCCGCGGTAGGGGCTCGCAATGCCGGGCGTGTTGAAGTCGCCGCGCGTGGCGCGCATCTGCTCAGGCGTCTGATCGTCCACATAGGCGAGACCGGTGTTAATGAGCGCCTCGGCCGCCCGGTACATGAAATCGAAGTCGTCGCTGGCGAAGTAAAGATGGCTGCGCGTGCTCTGGGTGTCGGCCGGGTCGGGGCCCTCCCAGTTGAAACCCAGCCACTTGACCGCGTCGATGATCGCGTCGACGTATTCCTGCTCTTCCTTCTCGGGGTTGGTGTCGTCGAAACGCAAGTGGCACACGCCGCCGTAGTCGCGCGCCAAGCCGAAGTTCAGGCAAATGCTCTTGGCATGGCCGATGTGCAAGTAACCGTTGGGCTCGGGCGGAAAACGCGTACGGATGCGGGCCGGGTCGAGCGGCTGGCCGGCATGGTGGGCGGCGTCGCCCGGCGTTCCGGCGAAGGTGCGGCCGGCGTAGGTGCCCTGCTTGAGGTCGCGCTCGATGATGTTGCGCAGGAAGTTGCTGGCGCTGGTGGTCGCGCCGCCGACCGTGTCGGGCTTCTTGGGTTCGTTCATTTGCGGGCGATTCTAAGGAGAGGGCCCGCCGGCCACGCGCCGCGGCGGTGTCTGGCGCTTGCGCCGAATCGGGTCGCGCCGCGCCACAAAACTTAATTCACACGGGGTTACAGCTTCCTGTGAACCGCAAGGGGCTATGCCCCGTTCAAAGCTGACGAGGCCGCAAAAACCGCCCACCCGGACGGCGCCTCGCAAGGAGTCGACATGACATCTCGAGCGATTTGCAAGAGCCTGGCCGCGGCTGCCCTCGGCTTGGCCGGGCTGGCCGCCACGGGTGCGGCGCAGGCGGGCGTGAGCTGGCACATCGGCATCAACCTGCCGGGCCCGGCGGTGTATTACCAACCGTCGCCCGTTTATGCGCCGGCGCCGGTGTATTACGAGCCGCCCCCGGTTTACTACCAGCCGCCTCCGGTGGTGTACAGCCCGGCGCCCGTGTATTACCAGCCGGCGCCCGTGTACGTGCAGCCGCAGTCGCGTGCTTATTGGCATGACGACCGCGAGTACCGCCGCTACGACGGCCATCACGGCCGTCGCCACGGCGACGATCACGATCGCGACGATGACCGCAGGGCCTACCGTCACGGCCCCGATCGCAACGGCGACGGCATCCCCGACCGGTACCGTTACTGAGCCGCATGCGTGGACAGTCCCTGCGGACTGTCCACCTCAATCAGCCGCCAGGCCTGTCAGCCTCGCGGGGCGAATGGGAGCGGGGCGCCGGCCACTGGCTACGCATCCGATGGCGCATCGGCCCGATGTGCGGGGACAAGGACGCTTCCCGGCCCTTCGCCAAGCGAATCGGCGCCGGGTCGCCCCGTACAATCTTCCCCTCGTACAACGCGATCGGTCAGGTAGCTCCGTGTCCCCATCCACCCACGCCGTGATGCCTTGCGCCGACCTTGCTCCGCAGCCTCATGGGATCGAGCACGAACTGGCCACGTTGCTGGTCGAAGCGCTCAACCTCGAAGTCGCGCCCGCTGCGATCGACCCCACCGCACCGCTGTACGGTGAAGGCCTCGGTCTGGACTCCATCGACATCCTCGAGGTGGCGCTGGAGGTGTCGCGCCGCTACGGCTTCCAGCTGCGCTCCGACGACGCGAACAACCAACTCATCTTCGAGTCGCTGCGCAGCCTGGCGGCGCACGTCGCACAGCACCGCACGCTCTGAATCACCTTCAGATGCGGCACTGGCGCCTGGCCCATTGGCGTCTCGGTCTGGGGCTGCTGGCAGCCGCGGCCTACGCGCTCCTCTCTCACTGGCTGATGCTGTACGCCGCCGACAAGCCGTGGGCGGTGGCCGCGCTGCTCGGGCCGCTGCTGGCCGTCGGCCTGGGCATTGCATTGAAACGCCGCGATCGGCGTTCGCTGGCCGGGGTGGCGCTGGCGGCGGCGGGGCTCGCGGCGCTGGTCGCTCGCGGCGGCGTCGGTGACGTGAACCGGCTCTACCTGCTGCAGCATGTCGGCATCCACCTGGCGCTGTTCGCGAGCTTCGGCGCGACGCTGCTGCCGGGTCGGCTGTCGCTGATCGGCGGCGTGGCGCAGCGCGTGCATGGCACGCTTTCGCCTGCGATGGTGGCCTACACGCATCGCGTGACGCGCATGTGGGCGATCTATTTCCTTGCCATGGCGCTGCTGTCGCTGTGGGTCCATGCCACCCAGCCCTGGAGCGCGTGGTCGCTGCTCGCCAACCTGCTGACGCCCGTCGCGGTGGTGGCGCTGTTCGTCGGCGAGCATTTCCTGCGCTACCGGCTGCACCCGGAGTTCGAGCGCATTGGCCTGATCGAAGTGGTGCGCGCCTATTCGCGCACCGCGCCGGTCAAGGCTGCGCCCTGACGATGGACCGGACGCTGCCCCTGCTGGCGGCCCGCGATCCGGCCGCCCCACTTGCCTGGTGCGGCGGCCTGCCGATCAGCGCAGCGCGCTTCCTCGCCGACGTGGCGCAGCAGGCCGCTCGCCTGCCCGCCGAAGGACCGCTCGTCAATCTGTGCCTCGACCGCTACCGTTTTTCGGTCGGTTTCGCGGCGGCGCTGACGCGTGCTCAGACCAGCCTGCTGCCGCCCGATGCGCTGCCCGACACCCTGGCGCGCTTGCGCGCTGCCCATCCGACGCTCTACGGCCTGGCCGACGACGCGACCTTGCAAACGCCCGGCGTGCCGCTGCTGCAAGTGCTACCGCCCGGCGCGGGCGGCGCAGCGCAGGCCGTGCCGCGCATCGCGGCTTCGCTGGCGGCGGCTTGCCTGCTGACATCGGGCTCGACCAGCGTGCCGCAGCCGCATGTCAAGACCTGGGGCGCGCTGGTCGCCAACATCGGCGCCGAGGCGGCGCGCCTGGCCGAATTCCTGGAGCGGCCGACGCTCGCCGGGCTCACGCTGGTGGCGACCGTGCCGGCCCAGCACAGCTACGGTTTCGAGTCGAGCGTGTTGCTGGCGCTGCTCGGCGGCGCGGCCTTCGATGCCGGCCGGCCGTTCTATCCCGCCGACATCGTGCAGGCGCTGGCCCGGGTGCCGCGCCCGCGCGCGCTGGTGACGACGCCGTTTCACCTCAAGACGCTGCTGCTTGCCGGCCTGGAGCTGCCGCCCACCGACCTGGTGTTGTGTGCGACCGCGCCGCTCTCACCGCAACTCGCGCTGCAGGCCGAGCGCGGCTTCGGCGGCCCGCTGATTGAAATCTACGGCTGCACCGAGGCCGGCCAGGTGGCGACGCGCCGCACCGTGCGCGAAGAACGCTGGACGACGCTGGGCGACCTGCGCCTGCGCCGCGACGGCGCTTTCGAGGGCAGGGGCGATGGCCTGGAAGGCGGTGAGCGCTTCGTGGTCGAGGGCGGTCATGTGCTCGCGCCCACGCCGCTCGCCGACGTGCTGCAGCTCGAAGATGCGCAGCGCTTTCGCCTGCTCGGCCGTGCCCACGACCTGATCCATGTCGCCGGCCGGCGCAGCTCGCTGGCGCACCTGAACTACCACCTCAACAGCATCGAGGGCGTGCAGGACGGCGCCTTCTGGCTGCCGGCGGACGTGACCGACGGCGTGGTGCGGCCGGTGGCCTTGGTGGTCGCGCCGGGCTCGAGCGCGGCGCGGATCATTGCGGCCTTGCGCGAGCGGCTCGAGCCGGTGTTCGTGCCGCGCCGCGTGCTGCACGTCCAGGCGCTGCCGCGGGCGGCCACCGGCAAGCTCAGCGCCGATGCGCTGCAGCGCTTTGCCACCGAGCAGCTGGCGCGGCGCAGCGTCGAGGACGGCCATGGCTGAGCCGAATCTGCGGGTGACGCGCCACATTGCCGTCGA
>NZ_JANMWL010000280.1:0-7990 GCF_031393925.1 Methylibium sp.
CAGCGGTGCGGCAGCGTGGGTGGAGGAATTCAGGCGCCTGGGCATGAAGGTGCTGCTTAACGAGCATGTCGTACTGCGCCACGGCGCAGCACAGCTGCTGGTGGCGGGCGTTGCGGACTACTCGGCACATCATTGCGATCCCACGCACCGCAGCGACCCGGCTCAGGCTCTGCATGGCGCGCCGCACGAGGCCGCGCCGAAAGTGCTGCTCGCGCATCAGCCGCGCAGCGCAGCGGCTGCGGCTCAAGCCGGTTTCGACCTTCAGTTGTCCGGGCATACCCACGGCGGGCAGTTCCTGCCTTGGAATTTTTTCGTGCGCCTGCAGCAACCGTATACCGCTGGGCTGCACCGACTCGGCCGACTGCGGGTCTATGTGAGCCGCGGTACCGGCTACTGGGGCCCGCCGATGCGCCTGGGCGCGCCGTCGGAGATCACGCGACTCTGTCTGGTGCGCGAGGCGGCGTAAACGGCGACATGCGCGGCGCAGCTTCAAACATGGCCGCATCTTCTCTTCGTTGATGAAGCCGGTGGCATCATCTCTTCGACATGAAGCCGACCCGGGTCTTGATGTGCTGCACGGGCAACATCTGCCGCAGCCCCACCGCTGAAGGCGTGTTGCGCGCCAAACTCGCCGTGGCCGGTTTGGCGCGGCATGTGCAGGTCGACTCGGCAGGCACCCACGGCTACCACGTCGGCGCGCCGCCCGATGACCGTACCCAGTCGCGTGCGCTGCAACGAGGCTACAACCTGTCGGCCCAGCGCGCGCGAGCGGTCGTCAGCGCGGATTTCGAGCGTTTCGACCTCGTGCTGGGGATGGATGATGACAACCTCGAGTGGCTGGCCAAGGCGTGCCCTGCGCTGTTTGCTCACAAGCTCCGGTTGCTGATGAGCTTTGCACCGGATGCTCGCTGCGCCGTCGTTCCCGACCCCTACTACGGCGGGCCGGCCGGCTTCGACCGGGTGCTCGATCTGGTGGAGGCCGCTTGCGACGGATTGGTCCTGCATCTCGCGAAGGCAACCCCTCGGGGGTGAAGGGAACTTCCCCTGCGGAGTCCGACCAAATCAGTCGACTTCACCTATAATTGAGTTAATCAGTCGGGATTAGCCAGACGGCTCATTTTCAGGTGCTGCTCTCCCCCGGTTTCACCGGTCCGAAAGCCCCGTGCCTTAAGGAGTTTCCACCATGCGTCTCACCACTAAAGGCCGCTTTGCCGTCACCGCCATGATCGATTTGGCGCTGCGGGAGCACAGCGGTCCTGTCGCGCTGGCGGCGATCAGTTCGCGCCAGCAAATCTCCCTGTCCTACCTTGAGCAGTTGTTCGGCAAGCTGCGCCGCCATGAGCTGGTCGAGTCGACCCGCGGTCCCGGCGGTGGTTATTCGCTCGGCCGCAAAGCCGACGCAATCACCGTGGCCGACATCATTGTCGCGGTCGACGAGCCGATCGACGCCACCGGCTGCGGTGGCAAAGAAAATTGCATGGGCGACGACACTGGCCGCTGCATGACGCATGACCTGTGGGCGAGCTTGAACACCAAGATGATCGAGTTCCTGGATTCGATCTCACTGCGCAAATTGGTCGACGACCAGCTCGCCAAGGGCATCTCGATCGAGGAAGCGCCGGTCAAGCGCGCGATCTCGTCGCAGCCGGTGGTTAAACCGATCAAGATCACCGCGCCGAATTCGGTGTTCGCCCTCGGTAATGCGTTTTCAAAATAATCAGGACGGCAACGCACGCTTGACCACCCCCAACGCGTTGAGCCATCGAGCGGCTTGCCGGGCCACTTCGAGCAACGCGTGCCTTCCCCGAGTCTCGATCAACCCGCCAGAGCGTCCCGCCAATACAGGGACCCGCCCGCCATGCACATGACCCCGCACTTCCCGATCTATATGGACTACGGTGCTACCAGCCCGGTGGATCCGAGAGTCGCCAAGGCGATGATTCCGTGGTTGAGCGAGCATTTCGGCAACCCTGCCTCGCGCAGTCATGCGTGGGGCTGGGAGGCGGAAGAGGCCGTAGAAAAAGCGCGCGTGCAGGTCGCCGAGCTGGTAGGCGCCGACCCGCGCGAGATCGTCTGGACGTCGGGCGCCACCGAGTCAATCAACCTTGCGCTCAAGGGCGCGGCGCAGTTCTATAAAACGCGCGGCAAGCACCTCGTGACCTTGAAGACCGAGCACAAGGCGGTGCTTGACACGATGCGCGAGCTAGAGCGCCAGGGCTTCGAGGTGAGCTACCTCGACGTTCAGGAGGACGGCCTTGTCGACCTCGATAAGTTGAAGGCGGCGTTGCGGCCCGACACCATCTTGGTGTCTGTGCTCTACGTGAACAACGAGATCGGCGTCATCCAGGACATTCCCGCGATCGGTGCGCTGTGTCGTGAGCGCGGCATCATCTTCCACGTTGACGCCGCGCAGGCGACCGGCAAGGTCGCAATCGACCTCGGCAAGCTGCCGGTCGATCTGATGAGCCTGGCTTCGCACAAGACCTACGGGCCCAAGGGCATCGGCGCGTTGTATGTACGCCGCAAGCCCCGCGTGCGCATCGAGGCGCAGATGCACGGCGGTGGCCACGAGCGCGGCATGCGCTCGGGAACGCTGGCCACGCACCAGATCGTCGGCATGGGCGCGGCGTTTCGCATTGCACGCGAGGAAATGGGCACCGAGAGCGAGCGCATCCGCGCGTTGCAGCAGCGACTGTTGCGCGGTCTGTCCGACGTTGAGCAGACTTTCCTGAACGGCCATGCCGAAAAGCGCGTGCCGCACAACGTGAACATGAGCTTCAATTTCGTCGAGGGCGAGTCGCTGATCATGGGCATCAAGGGATTGGCCGTGTCGTCGGGTTCGGCCTGCACGTCGGCGAGTCTGGAGCCGAGCTACGTGTTGCGCGCACTTGGTCGCAGCGACGAACTGGCGCACTCCAGCCTGCGCATGACGATCGGCCGCTTCACCACCGAAGCCGAGATCGATTACGCCATCGGCACGATCCGCCAGAACGTGGCCAAGCTGCGCGAGCTTTCACCGCTCTGGGAGATGTTCCAGGACGGCATCGACATCAACACCATCCAGTGGGCGGCGCATTGAGCGCTGCCTTGCCTGGGCATTCGAGGAGTTATCACCATGGCTTATAGCGAAAAAGTCGTCGAGCATTACGAAAACCCTCGCAACGTCGGTTCGTTCGAGAAAGGCGACGAGACGGTCGGCACCGGCATGGTGGGCGCGCCCGCCTGCGGCGACGTGATGAAGCTGCAGATCAAGGTCAACCCGCAAACCGGCGTGATCGAAGACGCGCGTTTCAAAACCTATGGCTGCGGCTCGGCCATCGCATCGAGCTCGCTGGTGACCGAGTGGGTCAAGGGCAAGACGCTCGACCAGGCGATGACGATCAAGAACACGCACATCGCCGAGGAACTTGCGTTGCCGCCGGTGAAGATCCATTGTTCGATCCTGGCCGAGGACGCGATCAAGGCCGCGGTCACCGACTACAAGGCCAAGCACGAGCTGGCCGCGCAAGCGGCTCGGTGAGCGCAAGCGCAATGGCAGTCACTCTGACCGAAGCGGCAGCGCGCCATGTGACGCGCTACCTGGGCAAACGCGGCAAGGGCGTGGGCGTTCGCCTGGGCATCAAGACAACGGGCTGCTCGGGCTTGGCTTACAAGCTCGAGTACGCCGACGCTGTGGCGCCCGAAGACGTGGTGTTTGAAGACCAGGGCATCAAGGTGCTCGTCGATCCCAAGAGCCTGCCCTACATCGAAGGCACGCAGCTCGACTTCGTGCGCGAAGGCCTCAACGAAGGTTTCAAGTTCAACAACCCGAACGAGCGCGACCGCTGCGGTTGCGGCGAGTCGTTTCGGATCTGAGCCAATGAGCGGGTCAAGAGGCGCGGCGATGCCGCGCCTTTTTTTACGCATGACGCGATGAAGCTCGACAGCGACGACTTTGAACTGTTCGGCCTGCCGCGTCGCTTTGCGCAGGACCGTGCGCAGCTCGACGCGCGCTGGAAGGCGCTGCAGGGCGAGGTTCACCCCGACCGCTTCACCGCGCAAGGTGCTGCCGCCCAGCGCGTGGCCATGCAGTGGGCGGTGCGCGTGAACGAGGCTTATGCGCGGCTCAAAGACCCGCTCGCGCGGGCCGCCTACCTGTGCGAGTTGCAGGGCGCGCCGGTGCGGGCCGAGAGCAACACGGCGATGCCGGCTGATTTTTTGATGCAGCAAATGGCGTGGCGCGAAGCTCTCGACGAAGCCGATGGTGCTGCCGCCGTCGAAGCGCTCAACGACGATTTGCTGCAACGACGACGAGCGCTGCTCGGCGAACTGCAGGGCACGCTGGACCTGCGTGAAGACTGGCCGGCGGCGGCGCAGCAAGTGCGCGCCCTCATGTTCATCGAACGCTTCGCGCTTGACCTCGATCGGCGCCTCGAAGCGCTCGGACAATAGCGTCCTTTACCATGGCTTTGCTGCAACTCTCCGAACCGGGCCAGACGCCCGACCCGCACCAGCGCCGGGTCGCCGTCGGCATCGACCTGGGTACGACGCATTCGCTCGTGGCCGCGGTGCGCCACGGTGTCGCCGAGTGCCTGCTTGACGATCAAGGCCGCGCGATCCTGCCGTCGGCGGTGCGCTACCTCGAAGGTGGTCGACGCGCGATCGGTTTCGACGCGCTGGCCGCACAGGCCGAGGATGCCGAGAACACCGTTGTCTCGGCCAAGCGCTTCATGGGTCGCGCCCTGGCCGACATCGTCGAGCATGGCCGACTGCCCTACCGTTTCGTCGACCAGCCGGGCATGCTGGCCGTGCAGACACGCGACGGCGTGAAGACGCCGGTGGAGGTCTCGGCCGAGATCCTGGCGACCTTGCGCTTTCGCGCCGAGGACAGCTTCGACGATGAACTGTTCGGCGCCGTCATCACGGTGCCGGCCTACTTCGACGACGCGCAACGCCAGGCGACCAAGGACGCGGCGCAACTGGCCGGCCTGAACGTGCTGCGCCTGATCAACGAACCCACCGCGGCGGCGATCGCCTACGGGCTCGACAACGGCAGCGAAGGGCTCTACGCGGTCTACGACCTGGGCGGCGGAACCTTCGACATCTCGCTGCTGCGCCTGGCCAAGGGCGTGTTCGAGGTGGTGGCCACCGGCGGCGACTCGGCGCTCGGTGGTGACGATTACGACCATGCGCTGGCCGACTGGGCGCTGGCCGAGGCCCGGCTCGCGACCGAGACCGCGCAGGACAAGCGCGCCGTGCTGGTGGCGGCGCGTGTCGCCAAGCATGCGTTGTCACTGGCCGCAACTGCGCGCGTCGCGACCACGTTGTCGCACGGCGCGTTGCAGGTCGACGTGAGCCGGGCGCAGTTCGATGCCATCACCAGGCCGCTCACCTTGCGCACCGTCGCCGCGGTGCGCAAGGTGCTGCGCGACGCCAAGGTCAACCGGGACGATGTGCAGGGTGTCGTGCTGGTGGGCGGCTCCACGCGCATGCCGCAAGTACGCGATGCCGTCGCCGCGTTCTTCGACAAGCCTGCGCTCACCAACCTGAACCCCGATGAAGTGGTCGCGCTCGGCGCGGCGATCCAGGCCAACCAGCTTGCCGGCAATGCAGGCGCGAGCGACTTGCTGCTGCTCGACGTGACGCCGCTTTCGCTGGGGATTGAAACCATGGGCGGTCTGGTGGAGCGAATCGTCCCGCGCAACAGCACGATGCCGATCGCCAAGGCGCAGGACTTCACCACCTTCAAGGACGGCCAGACCGCGATGGCGATCCATGTGCTGCAGGGCGAGCGCGACCAGGTCGAGCACTGCCGCTCGCTCGCGCGTTTCGAGCTGCGCGGCCTGCCGCCGCTGGTGGCGGGCGCGGCGCGCATCCGGGTGAGTTTCCAGGTCGACGCCGACGGCCTCCTGAGCGTGTCGGCCCGTGAGCTGGCTTCGGGCGTCGAGGCCGCGGTGACCGTCAAGCCGAGCTACGGCCTGGCTGACGACCAGATCGCGCGCATGCTGCAAGACGGCTTCAGCACTGCCGAGGGCGACATGCGCGAGCGTGCGCTGCGCGAAGCGCGCGTCGAGGCCGAGCGCATGGTGCTGGCCACGCGCTCGGCGCTTGCCGCCGACGGCGACCTGCTCGCCGCGGGTGAGCGCAGCGCGATTGACGCGCTTGTCGCGGCCGCCGAAGCCGGCGCGAAAAGCGACGATGCCGCCGCCGTGGACGCTGCGGTCAAGGCACTCGCCGACGGCACCGAGGCCTTCGCCGCCGAGCGAATGAACCGTGGCATCCGCCAGGCGCTCACCGGGCGGCGTGTCGAGGAAGTTTGAAGAAGTAGCCCATGCCGATCATCAAGATCCTGCCCCACCCAGAATACTGCCCTCGAGGCGCGAGCATCGAGGCCGCGCCCGGCACCTCCATCTGCGAAGCGCTGCTTGAGCACGACATTGAAGTCGAGCATGCCTGCGAGATGAGTTGCGCCTGCACCACCTGCCATGTCGTCGTGCGCGAGGGCTTCGCGTCACTCAACGAAATGGACGAGAACGAGGAAGATCTGCTTGATCGTGCATGGGGGCTGGAGCCGAATTCTCGGCTGAGCTGCCAGGCCATCGTGGCGCAGCAGGATCTGGTGGTCGAGATCCCCAAGTACTCGATCAATCACGCCAAGGAAATTCACTGAGATGCAACGTCAGGTCTTTCTTGATACCGAGACCACCGGTCTGAGCCCCGATAACGGCGACCGCATTGTCGAGATAGGCTGCGTTGAATTGCTTAATCGGCGCCTCAGCGGCAGCAACAAGCACTTCTATCTCAACCCTGAACGACGCAGCCATGAAGACGCCCTCAGGATTCACGGCTTGACGGCGGAGTTCCTGGCTGACAAGCCTAGGTTTTCCGCTGTCGTCGACGAGTTGATGGCGTACCTCGCGGGCGCCGAAATCATCATTCACAACGCCGCCTTCGACGTCGGCTTTCTCGACGCAGAACTCGAGCGGGTCGGCCGTTCGCGCTTTGCGCCGCAGATGGCGAGCGTGACCGACAGTTTGAGCCTGGCGCGCGAGATATTCCCCGGCAAGTCGAACTCGCTCGATGCGCTGTGCAAGCGTCTCGAAGTCGACAACGCCAGCCGCAGCTTGCACGGCGCGCTGCTCGATGCGGGCCTGCTGGCCGAGGTCTACATCCGCATGACGCGCGGGCAGGACTCGCTGGTCATCGATGCGCTTGAATCGCAAGGTGATGGGCTCGACGTGCACGCCATCGACCTGAGCCAGATCACGCTACCGGTGCTGCTGCCCGACGCCGCGGAATGCGCTGCTCACGAGGCCGTTCTGGTCGAGCTCGACAAGGCGTCGGGCGGGCAGACCGTGTGGCGCCACATGGCATAATCGCGGCCTTCGCTTTCACGGGAAAGCCCGAGTTCTCGGGCGGTTAGCTCAGCGGTAGAGCACTGCCTTCACACGGCAGGGGTCGCAGGTTCGAACCCTGCACCGCCCACCAGCAAAATCAACGACTTACAGCACTTCCAGGTGGCGTTTTCGCTGGTGGTATGAAAGTAGTATGAAAAACAGGGTCGAGAAGACCCTCGCGGTCAGACACGCACCGACCTCGGCGATCTCTGTATTGCCGGCACCCTCGACTCAAACGTCGCGGCAGTGGCAATCACGTGGCTCAACGCAGCTGCCATTCACTCGCTGGTGCTGGAAGCTCCTCGACAGGTCATGCGTCGGCGGCCAGGCAGACCCGCCTTCGAGCCCGGTGACACGCTGTCAATTGAACGGCCGCTTCGAGATCGTGAACTGACTTTCAGGGGCGGCGACCGACGGGTCGTTGACGGCCAGAAGACGACACCCGACATTGCGGCGCATAGCGGACTCGGGTGCCGCCCGTCAGACGGCACCGAAAAGCGGCAGCTCTCCAGCCGAGACCTGTCGTTCCTTCGGCTGACCCCGCGCATTCACCAAACTCTCGCGGTGATGCCCAGTGGCCAGGTCCATCCGTCAGCCTTGACCGCCGAGCAAGC
>NZ_JANMWL010000302.1:0-5150 GCF_031393925.1 Methylibium sp.
GTGCTGTGGAGCCGGGGCTTGCGCTACTCCTTTTGGAACTTCCTCGCCGACCTGACCGACGCCAACGAGCGCGCCGAGCAGGTGCTGGCGATGATCAAGCTCGACCGCAAGCGCGACGTCCTGGCCATGAACCTCGGCTACGCCGAGCAGCGCGCGCTCGAGATCGGCATCACCATCGCCGGCGGCGCGAGCGTGATCCTGCTCGACGAGCCCACCGCCGGCATGAGTCAGAGCGAAACGCGGCGCGTCGTGCAGCTCATCCGCGAGGTGAGCGAGGGCAAGACCCTGCTCACCGTCGAGCACGACATGGGCGTGGTGTTCGACCTGGCCGACCGCATCGCGGTGCTGGTCTACGGCGAGGTGATCGCCTTCGACGCACCGGGTGCCGTGCGCGCCGACCCGCGTGTGCAGGAGGCCTATCTCGGCTCGGTGCTGGTCGACCCACAGGCGGCGGGCACGGCGACATGAGCGCGGCACCCCGAGGGTATCCATGAGCGAGCCCGTCAACGACGCTGACAAGACGCTGCGGCTGCACGACCTGCATGCCTTCTACGGCAAGAGCCACGTGCTGCACGGCGTCTCGCTGGTGGTGAAGCCGGGCGAGATCGTGAGCCTGCTCGGACGCAACGGCGCGGGCCGATCGACGACCGTCAAGACCATCATGGGCCTGGTCGAGGGCCGGGGTTCGGTGCAGTGGCGCGGCGAGGAAATCCTCGGCCACCCGGCCTTCGACATTGCGCACCGCGGCATCGGCTACGTGCCCGAAAACCGCGACATCTTTCCCAGGCTCACGGTGCACCAGAACCTCGTGCTGGGTGAAAAGCGCAAGGCCAAGTCGCCGCGCTGGTCATGCGACGACATGTACCAGCTGTTCCCGCGCCTGAAGGAGCGCCAGCACACCGAGGCCGGCGTGCTCTCCGGCGGCGAGCAGCAGATGCTCACGCTCTGTCGCACCTTGATGGGCGACCCCGATCTCGTCATGATCGACGAGCCCACCGAGGGCCTGGCGCCCAGGATCGTCGAGCAGGTGGCCGAGTACTTGAAGGAACTCCAGCGCCGCGGACTCGCGGTGCTCTTGGTGGAGCAAAAGCTCACCATCGCATTGCAGATTTCGGGGCGCTGCTACGTCATGGGCCATGGCCGCATCGTGTTCGAGGGCACGCCGGCCGACCTGCGCGCGAACGCCTATATTCGCAAGGAGTGGCTCGAGGTCTGAGTCTCTCTCCTGCCCGCCCGTTCCACACCGAGGACCACCCCCCATGAGCGCCAGCTATGAAGTGCGCGGCAGCGTTGCCGTCATCACCCTGAACAACCCGCCCGTCAACGGCCTGGGCCTCGACACGCGCCGCGAGCTGGCGACGGCCCTCGCCAAGGCCGAGGCCGACGCCACCGTGACCGCCATCGTGCTCACCGGCGCCGGCAAGGCGTTCTCGGGCGGCGCCGACATCCGCGAGTTCGGCTCGCCCAGGGCGACGCAGGAGCCCAACCTCATCAGCCTGATCAATCTGGTGGAGGCGAGCGGCAAGCCGGTGGTCGCGGCGATCAACGGCGTGTGCATGGGCGGTGGCCTCGAGCTGGCGCTGGGCTGCCATTACCGCGTGGCGGCGCCGGGCGTCAACGTCGCGCTGCCGGAGGTGAAGATCGGCCTCGTGCCCGGTGCAGGCGGCACGCAGCGCCTGCCGCGCGCCATCGGCGTCGAGGCGGCGCTCAACATGATCGTCGCCGGCGAGCCGGTGAAGAGCGAGCGGCTCGCGCAGATCCCCGGGCAGACGCTGTTCCAAAAAATCATCGAGGGCGATCTGCTGCAGGGCGCGATCGCTTTCGCGAACGAGGTGTCGGCGGTGCGCCCGCTGCCGCGCGTTCGCGACCTGAAGGCCAAGCACCCGAACCCCGACGCCTACTTCCAGTTTGCCCGCAACACGGTCAAGGCGATGGCCAAAAACTTCCCCGCCCCAGCGCGCTGCGTCGATTGCGTCGAGCAAAGCACCCGGCTCGGCTTCGACGCCGGCATGGCCTACGAGCGCACCGCCTTCATGGCGCTGATGCTCACGCCCGAGTGCAAGGCGCTGCGCCACGCCTTCCTTGCCGAGCGCGCCGCGAGCAAGATTGCCGACGTGCCGCAAGACACGCCGGTGCGCGACATCAGCAAGCTCGCCGTGATCGGCGCCGGCACCATGGGGGGCGGCATCGCGATGAATTTCCTGAGCGCCGGCTTGCCGGTGGTGATGCTCGAAACCAAGCAGGAGGCGCTCGACCGCGGCGTCGCCACCATCCGGAAGAACTACGAAGCCCAGGTGAAGAAAGGCAAGCTCGCGGCCGACGCCTACGAGCAGCGCATGGCGCTCCTGAGCACGACCTTGAACTACGCCGACCTGAAGGACGCCGACATGGTGATCGAGGCGGTGTTCGAAGAGATCGGCATCAAGGAGCAGGTCTTCAAGCAGCTCGACGAGGTGATGAAGCCCGGCGCCATCCTCGCTTCCAACACCTCCACGCTCGACGTCGACAAGATCGCATCCTTCACCCGGCGGCCCGAGGACGTGATCGGCACCCACTTCTTCAGCCCGGCCAACGTGATGAAGCTGCTGGAGGTGGTGCGCGGCGCCAAGACGGCCAAGGACGTGCTCGCCACGGTGATGCAGCTCGGCAAGAAGATCAAGAAGACCTGCGTGGTCTCGGGCGTATGCGACGGCTTCATCGGCAACCGCATGATCGAGCAGTACTTGCGCCAGGCCGGCTTCCTGCTCGAGGAAGGATGCACGCCGCAGCAGGTGGACAAGGCGGTGGAGAAGTTCGGCTTCGCGATGGGGCCGCATCGCATGGGCGACCTGGCGGGCAACGACATCGGCTGGGCGATCAGGAAGCGCCGCTACGTCGAGAAGCCGCAGATGCGCTACAGCAAGACCGCCGACCTGTTGTGCGAGCTGGGGCGCTACGGCCAGAAGACGGGCGCCGGTTGGTACGACTACGTGCCGGGCAAGCGCGACCCCCTGCCGAGCAAGGTGGTCACCGACATGATCGAGCAGCATCGCTTGGCGCTGGGCATCGCGCCGCGCAAGATCAGCGACGAAGAGATCGTGCAGCGCCTCGTGTATTCGCTCGTCAACGAGGGCGCCAAGATCGTCGAGGAGGGCATCGCCGGCAAGGCCAGCGACATCGACATGGTCTACCTCACCGGCTACGGCTTCCCCTTGCACCGCGGCGGTCCGATGAACTACGCCGACACGGTGGGCCTCTTCAACGTCGTGCAGGCCATGAAGCGCTTCCAGAAGAACCCGCTCGACGACGCCACTTTCTGGGAGCCCGCACCCTTGCTCGTCACCCTCGCAGCCGAAGGCAAGACCTTCAACTGACTCGAGAGCTCTCGCCTGATTTGCGCCCTCGCCCTCTGGAGAGAGGGTTGGGGTGAGGGCCAGCCCGCCGCCACACCGCCACACCAAGAAGGATTTCTCATGACCAACGCCGTCATCGTCTCCACCGCCCGCACGCCCCTGGCCAAGAGCTGGAAGGGCGCCTTCAACATGACCCACGGCGCCACGCTCGGCGGTATGGCGGTGCAGGCCGCAGTGCAGCGCGCGGGCATCGAGGCCGCCGAAATCGAGGACGTGATGATGGGTTGCGCCAACCCCGAAGGCGCCACCGGCTGGAACATCGCGCGCCAGGTAGCGCTGCGCGCCGGCCTGCCGATCACCGTGTCGGGCATGACGATCAACCGCTTTTGCTCCTCGGGCCTGCAGACCATCGCGCTGGCAGCGCAGCGCATCATCACCGGCGAAGGTCAGGTCTATGTGGCCGGTGGTGTCGAGAGCATCTCCTGCGTGCAAAACGAAATGAACACCCACCTGTTCGAGGACAACTGGCTGCAGGAGCACAAGCCCGCGATCTACTGGCCGATGCTGCAGACCGCCGAGAACGTGGCCAAGCGCTACAAGATCCCGCGTGAACGCATGGACCAGTACGGCGCGGCCAGCCAGCAAAAGGCGAGTGCCGCGCAAGCGGCCGGCAAGTTCAAGGACGAGCTCATCTCGGTCACCGTGATGGCCGGCGTCGCCGATGCGCAGCTCGGCCTGCGCACGAAAGAGGTCACGATCAGCGCCGACGAAGGCCTGCGCGCCGGCACCACCTACGAAGCACTGGCGGGCATCAAGCCGGCCCTGCCCGGTGGCGCGGTCGCGGCCGGCAACGCCAGCCAGTTCTCCGACGGCGGCGGCGCCTGCGTGGTGATGGACGAGACGCTGGCCGAAAGAAAGGGCCTGAAGCCGCTCGGCCGCTTTCTCGGCTTTGCCGTCGCCGGCTGCGAGCCCGACGAAATGGGCATCGGTCCGGTGTTCGCCGTGCCCAAGGTCTTGAAGCGCCTGGGCCTGACGGTCGACGACATCGACCTGTGGGAATTGAACGAAGCCTTTGCCGTGCAGGTGCTGTACTGCGCCGACACCCTGGGTATTCCGATGGATCGCCTCAATGTCAACGGCGGCGCCATCGCGGTGGGCCACCCCTATGGCATGAGCGGCCAGCGCCTCACCGGCCATGCACTGATCGAAGGCAAGCGCCGCGGCGCCAAGCGGGTGTGCGTCACGATGTGCATCGGCGGTGGCATGGGCGCGGCGGGCGTGTTCGAGGTGCTCTGAGCTGGCGCCCGCGATGGACATGCTGCGCACCCCCGACGAGCGCTTTGCCGATCTGCCGGGCTGGCCCTATCCGCCGCAGTGGCTGGAGCCAGCGGGAGCCTTGGATGCAGGTCAACGCATGCACTACATCGACGAGGGTCCGCGTGACGCGGCCGTCACGGTGCTGTGCCTGCACGGCAACCCGACCTGGAGCTACCTCTACCGCCACATGATCCCGGTGTTCACCGGGGCCGGCCTGCGGGTGGTGGCGCCGGACCTGATCGGTTTTGGCCGATCCGACAAACCGACCGATGAAGCCTGGCACCAGTTCGATCGCCACCGGCGAAGCCTGCTGAAGCTGATCGAGACGCTGGACCTGCGCAACGTGATGCTGGTCTGCCAGGATTGGGGCGGCATCCTCGGCCTGACACTGCCGATGGTGTTTGCCGTCCCCACGACGCCTGCGGCGTCGACCCCCATGGCCCCGCAAGGGGCCCTCCCGGTCCCCACGGGTGCGTCGGGCTCGGGGCGGCCCAGCGCCGG
>NZ_JANMWL010000051.1:0-17850 GCF_031393925.1 Methylibium sp.
ATTACCGTGTCGCCGGGCTTGACCAGCACCTCGATCACCGCCACGTCCTTGAAGTCGCCGATGTCCGGCACCTTGATGTCGATTGCGGCCACGATATTTTTAGTCCTTGAGCTTGAGCGTTTGCAGGCGCAACGGCCCGGCGGAACTCTTGTCGAACTCGCAGCCGGCGTTGAGGCCGGCCACGGCCACCTCGCGCGCCGTTCGACTGCGCTCGAAAGTGGCGTGCATCGCGCCGAGCGCGAAGTTGCGACCCGAACCGATCGCCCAGAAGCGATCGAAGGCGAACACCTCGCGGTACGAGTACACGCCGTACAGGCCGCTCGCGTTCGCGAGCAGCACGCTGAACTGGCTGCTCTCGTAGGGGTCGGCATCTTCTTCCTTGGTATTGAGGAAGAAGTTGTCCTTGAGCTTGGCGTGGAGCTTGAGGAAGGTGTCGAACACTTCGTCGCGCGAGTGCAGCTTCAGCTCGCCCTCGGTGAGCGTTTGCAGCGCGCGGCGCAACACCGGAAAGTGCGCCACCGTGCCGGCCAGGCCAAACCAGGTGTCGCCCACCTTGAACAGCTTGTCGTTGGCCTCGTAGCCATGCGAGAGGCGCGTGTCGCCGAAGGTCACCAGGCTGTCGGCGCCGATCGCCACCTGTGCGCCCTTGCGGACCACGACCACGGTTGTCATGCGGCGTCCTTGCTGCTCACAGCAGCGCGCGACGGAAGTCGCCCAGCAAGGCGCCGAGGTAGGCGTTGAAGCGCGCCGCCGATGCGCCGTCGACCACGCGATGGTCCCAGCTCAGGCTGAGCGGAAGGATCAACCGCGCAGCGAAGGCCTTGCCGTCCCACACCGGGCGCAGCTGCGATTTGCACACACCCAGGATCGCGACCTCGGGCGCATTGATGATGGGGGTGAAGTAGGTGCCACCGATGCCGCCGAGCGAGCTGATGGAGAAACACCCGCCGCTCATGTCGAGCGGGCTCAGCTTTCCGTCGCGCGCCTTGGCGGCAAGCTCGCTCGTTTCCTTGGCGAGCGCGAGGATGCCTTTCTGGTCGGCATCGCGGATCACCGGCACCACCAGACCGCCCGGCGTGTCGGCGGCGAAACCGATGTGAAAGTATTTCTTCAGCACCAGCTGATCACCATCGAGCGAGGCATTGAAATCGGGAAACTTCGTGAGTGCGGCCACGCAGGCCTTGATGAGAAAGGCGAGCATCGTGACCTTCACGCCCGCCTTTTCGTGCTCGGCGTTGAGCTGCACGCGAAACGCCTCGAGTTCGGTGATGTCGGCATCGTCGTGGTTGGTGACGTGCGGAATCACCACCCAGTTGCGGTGCAGGTTGGCGCCGCTGATTTTCTTGATGCGGCTGCGGTCCTTGCGCTCGACGGCGCCGAACTTGGCGAAGTCGATCTTGGGCCACGGCAGTAGCTCGAGCCCGCCCGAGCCGGTGCCCGGTTGCGCAACGCGCGCGGCGGGCGCCGTGCCGGCGGCCATGACGCCCTTGACGAAGCCCTGCACGTCTTCGAGCAGGATGCGACCCTTGGCGCCGCTGCCCTTCACTTCCCCCAGCGGCACGCCCAGCTCGCGCGCGAAGCGCCGAATCGACGGCGAGGCATGCGGCAGCTGGCCGGTCGGTGCGGTGGGCTCATGCTGCGCCAACGCGGCCGTTGGCGCCGTGCGCTCGACCGGCTGGCTGGCCAGTGGCCCGCTCGGGCCTGACGTTGCCGACAGTGCAACGGGCGCCACGGCGGTCGCGGCAGCGGCTTGCGGTGCTGGTGCCGGTGCAACCGAACCACCGCCCTGCGAGCCGCTAAGTACCACGATCGGTGAGCCCTTGGCCACCTTGTCGCCCAGCTTCACCAGCAGGCGCTCGACCGTGCCCGCCCGAGGCGACGGAATCTCCATCGAAGCCTTGTCGCTCTCGACGGTGATGAGGCTCTGCTCCGCTGTGACTGCGTCGCCGGGCTTGACCAGCAGTTCGATGACGGCGACCTCGTCAAAGTCACCGATGTCGGGGACGACGACTTCGAAGCTCGCGCTGCCTTGCCCACCCTCATCCCGGCCCTCTTTCGCCGGGGCGGGCAAGGGAGCTGTTCTTGCCCCTTCTTCCGCTCTAGCGGGCGAGGGTTGGGGTGAGGGTGCCTTCGGCATCTCGCTGCGTGACGCAGCTTCGTCGGCGCCGGCCGTCTCCAGGATCAAAAGCACGGTGCCCTCGCCGACCTTGTCGCCCAGCTTGACCTTCACGTCCTTGACGACCCCGCCATGGCTGGCGGGAATCTCCATCGAGGCCTTGTCGCTCTCCACCGTGACGAGGCTCTGCTCGGCCTTGATGGTGTCGCCGGGCTTGACCAGCACCTCGATCACTTCCACCTCGTCGAAGTCGCCGATGTCGGGAACCTTCACTTCCACCAGTGCCATGTGCTTGTCTCCGGCTGCGTTCTTGTGTCGGGTGCCTTGTTTCAGGCGTACAGCGGGTTGATCTTGTCGGCGTTGATGCCGTAGCGCGCAATGGCCTCGGCCACCTTCGCAGCAGGCAGTGTGCCGTCGTCGGCCAGCGCCTTGAGCGCGGCGACCACGATGTAGTGGCGATTGACTTCGAAGTGCTCGCGCAACTTGGTGCGGAAATCGCTGCGTCCAAAGCCGTCGGTGCCCAGCACCTTGTACGTTCGCCCGCGCGGCATGAAGGCGCGGATCTGGTCGGCGTAGTTCTTCATGTAGTCGGTCGAGGCAATCACCGGCCCGGCATGCGCCGCCAGCTGCTGCGTCACGAACGGCACGCGCGGCGCCTCGGTCGGATGCAGCAGATTCCAGCGCTCGGCATCCTGGCCATCTCGGGCCAGTTCGTTGAAGCTCGGGCAGCTCCATACGTTGGCGCCGACGCCCCAGTCGGCTTCGAGCAGCGCCTTCGCGGCGATGCTCTCGCGCAGGATGGTGCCGCTGCCCAGCAGGTTGACGCGCGGCGCGTCCTTGCGCTTGCCGGGCGCGCCTTCGAGCAGCCGGTACATGCCCTTGAGGATGCCCGCCTCGGTGCCAGGCACGAGGCCCGGCTGCGGGTAGTTCTCGTTGAGCAGGGTGATGTAGAAGTAGACGTTTTCCTGACGCTCGACCATGCGCTCGAGGCCGTTATGAAGGATCACCGCGACCTCGTGCGCAAACGTCGGGTCGTAGCTGATGCAGTTGGGAATGGTGCTGGCCAGGATGTGGCTGTGGCCGTCCTCGTGCTGCAGCCCCTCCCCATTGAGCGTGGTGCGCCCCGAGGTGCCGCCGAGCAGGAAACCGCGCGCCTGCATGTCGCCCGCCGCCCAGGCCAGGTCGCCGATGCGCTGAAAGCCGAACATCGAGTAGTAAACGTAGAACGGAATCATCACGCGGTTGTTGGTCGAGTACGAGGTCGCCGCCGCGATCCACGAACTCATGCCGCCAGCCTCGTTGATGCCCTCCTGCAGGATCTGCCCGGCCTTGTCTTCCTTGTAGTACATGACCTGGTCCTTATCGACCGGCGTGTACTTCTGCCCTTCGGGGTTGTAGATGCCGATCTGGCGGAACAGTCCCTCCATGCCGAAGGTGCGCGCCTCGTCGACCAGGATCGGCACGATGCGCGGACCCAGCGACTTGTCGCGCAAGAGCGCGTTGAGGCAGCGCACATAGGCCTGCGTGGTGCTGATCTCGCGGCCCTCGGGCGTTGCGTCGAGCACCGCCTGGAAGGCCGAGATCCCGGGCACCAGCAGGGTCTCGCTGGCTTTCACGCGCCGCTTGGGCAGGTAGCCACCGAGCGCCTTGCGACGCTCGTGCAGGTACTGCATCTCGGGCGTGTCGTCGGCCGGCTTGTAGAACGGGATCTCGGCGAGCTTGTCGTCGGGAATCGGGATGTTGAAACGGTCGCGAAACGCCCGCACGTCTTCGTCGACCAGCTTCTTGGTCTGGTGCGCGGTGTTCTTGCCCTCGCCGATCTTGCCCATGCCGAAGCCCTTGATCGTCTTGATCAACAGCACCGTCGGCTGGTCCTTGGTGTTGACGGCGGCGTGGTAGGCGGCATGCACCTTGTGCGGGTCGTGACCGCCGCGGTTCAGGCGCCAGATGTCCTCGTCGGAAAGCCGCGCCACCATCTCCAGCAGCTTGGGATGCTGGCCGAAGAAGTGCTTGCGCACGAAGGCGCCGTCGTTGGCCTTCATCGCCTGGTAGTCGCCGTCGACGGTGTCCATCATCACCTTGCGGAGCAGGCCTTCCTTGTCGCGCGCGAGCAGCGGGTCCCAGTAGCTGCCCCAGATGAGCTTGATGACGTTCCAGCCCGAGCCGCGGAACTCGCCCTCGAGCTCCTGGATGATCTTGCCGTTGCCGCGCACCGGGCCGTCCAGGCGCTGCAGGTTGCAGTTGACGACGAAGATCAGGTTGTCGAGCTTCTCGCGCGCGGCCAGGCTAATGGCGCCGAGCGACTCGGGCTCGTCCATTTCGCCGTCACCGCAGAACACCCAGACCTTGCGCCGGCTGGTGTCGGCGATGCCGCGCGCGTGCAGGTACTTCAGAAAGCGCGCCTGGTAGATCCCCATCAGCGGGCCCAGGCCCATGGACACGGTGGGGAACTGCCAGAACCCGGGCATCAGCTTGGGGTGGGGGTAGCTGGAGAGCCCCTTGCCATCGACCTCTTGCCGGAAATTGAGCAGCTGCTCCTCGCTGATGCGGCCTTCCATGAAGGCGCGCGCATAGATGCCGGGTGAAGAGTGGCCCTGGATGTAGAGCAGGTCACCGCCATGCGTGCCGCCCGCGTCGGTGTCATCGGCATGCCAGAAGTGGTTGAAGCCAGCGCCGAACATGGTGGCGAGCGACGCAAAGCTGGAGATGTGGCCGCCAAGGTCGCCGCCGTCGGCCGGGTCGAGCCGATTGGCCTTGACCACCATCGCCATCGCGTTCCAGCGCATGTAGGCGCGCAGCCGCTCCTCGATCTCCACCTTGCCGGGGTTGTGCTGCTCCTGGCCGGCCGGGATGGTGTTGACGTAGGGCGTGGTGGCTGAAAACGGCAGGTCGATGCCGGTCTGGCGCGCCTCCTCGATCAAGCGCTCGAGCAAGAAATGCGCTCGTTCGGGCCCCTCGCTTTCGATCACCGCGCTCAGGGCTTCGAGCCATTCGCGGGTTTCCTGGGGGTCGGTATCGAGCGCTGCGTTGGTGGCCACGAGACCGAGCGCTTGCGGGAGTGCAGACATGGCGAGTCTCCTCGGATATGGGTCAAAAACGGGGTGGGCGGAAGTCTCACACAGACCGTACAAATTTTCAAATAGTGCGAGTGCTTTTCATATCACGGTAAGTTGTTCATCGGTGTCCGGGCTTGCCTCAGTCTCGCCGCAGTCCCATTCCCCCACGGCTCGATAATCCCTCGATGTCCACGCCCGTCACCGACTCGACGCTCGATCCGCTGGCGCCTTCGCCGCATCCGCGGCACCCGCTCTGGGTCTGGTGGAAGCGCCTGTCGCCGGCTCGACAGGACCGTTTCGCCACGCTGGGTCCGCTGCTGTCGGTGCTGCTTTTTCTCGCGGCGATCATCACGGCGTTCTGGTACCTGCGCAACGAGGAGTTCGACCGGGAGCAGGAGTCGGTCAAGCGCGACACCGAGATCGCACAGCAGCAGATCAGGCTGCGGCTGATCGAAAACCAGGAGCAGCTCGTGCGCATGGCGCGCGAGATTGCCACGCGCGCCATTGACCTGGAAGACTTCATGGGCCAGGCGGTGAGCTTCGCTCGCGAACGCCCCGAGGTGGTGAGCCTGTCGTGGCTTGGCGCCGACCAGGGCGTCAAGGCACGCCACCTTTCGCCCAACCACCCCGGCGACCTGGTGCGCTGGCCCGAGCCGCCGGTCGCTGGCGGCTCCGCGCCAGCGCCGCGCAGCGAGCCGGCCTGGGCGTTTGCCGCCGCGCGCGACCTGCGCCAACCGGTCTATTCGCGACCCTACGAAAGCCATGGCTCGCTGATGGTGTTCCAGGTCGACGTGCCACTGCTCGATCGCAGCGCCTTCGCAGGCACGCTCGTGGCCGAGTACTCAATCGAGTCGCTGCTGCGCTATTTCGTGCCGGCCGAAGTGACGCGCCGCCACGCGATCAGCCTGGTCGACAGCGACGAGCGCGTGCTCGCGAGCAGCGTCTCGCGCGAGCCGGCCAGCACGATGCGCCGCGGCGCCTTCGTGCAGGACGTGGCGCTGGCGCCCTCCGGCAACGGCCTGGTGGTGCGCGGCCAGGGCTGGCGCACGTCGATCGGCCTCATCGGCAACACGCTGTTCTGGATGGTGGTGGCGCTCTCGGCGCTGACGGTGTGGATGCTGCTCGGCACCTGGCGCCATGTGCGACGGCGCTCGCAGATGCAAAGCGCGCTGGTTTCCGAGACCAATTTCCGCCGGGCCATGGAAAACTCCATGCTCACCGGCATGCGCGCCATGGACATCGAAGGCCGCATCAGTTACGTCAACCCGGCGTTTTGCGCCATGACCGGCTTTGTCGAGGGCGAGTTGATCGGCCGGCTGCCGCCCTTCCCGCACTGGCCGCCCGACCGCATGGAAGAGAACAACCGCCTGCTGCAACAGGAACTGCAGGGCCGCAGCCCGGCCGGCGGCATCGAGGTCAAGGTGATGCGCAAGGACGGCACGCTGTTCGACTCGCGCATGTATGTCTCGCCGCTGATCGACGCCAAGGGCCACCAGACCGGCTGGATGACGTCGATGACGAACATCACCGAGGCCAAGCGCATCCGCGACCAGCTTTCCGCCTCGCACGAGCGCTTCACGACGGTGCTTGAAGGCCTGGAGGCGGCCGTCTCGGTGCTCTCCGTCGCGCAGGGCGAACTGCTGTTCGCCAACCGTTCCTACCGCCTGTGGTTCGGCGCCGACTCGCGCGGCCACGCCCTGCTGGCCGGCTCCGACATCGACCTTGCCGCACTGCGCGAGGCCGACGACTCGGTCGACAGCTTCGGCGGCCTGCCGGCGCAGGAGCTGACCGAGGCGACCGGCGACGCGCGCGAGGTGTTCATCGAGCCGCTGCAGAAGTGGTTCGACGTGCGCGCGCGCTACTTGCAGTGGACCGACGGACGCTTGGCACAGATGCTGATCGCCACCGACATCACCGAGCGCCGGCACGCCGAGGAGCAGGCCTCGCGCCAGGCCGAGAAGGCGCAGGTGACGAGCCGACTGGTGACGATGGGCGAGATGGCCTCGAGCGTGGCACACGAATTGAACCAGCCGCTCACGGCGATCACGAACTACTGCAACGGCATGGTCTCGCGGGTGCGCGCCGACGCGATCGAGAAGGCCGACCTGATCGCCGCGCTCGAGAAAACGGCGCGCCAGGCCCAGCGCGCCGGTCAGATCATCCACCGCATCCGCGCCTTCGTGAAACGCAGCGAGCCGCAGCGCCAAGCAGCCAAGGCGCGCGACATCGTCGAGGCCGCGGTCGATCTCGCCGGCATCGAGCTGCGCCGCCGCAACGTACACATCCGCACCTACGTCGCCCAACGCCTGCCGGAGCTGCGGGTCGACCCGATCCTGATCGAGCAGGTGCTCCTGAACCTGCTCAAGAACGCCGCCGAGGCGATCGACAACGCGCACCTGCCGCAGGCGCGCCGGCACATCGAGTTGCGCGTCGTGCCGCGCCATAAGGCCGAGGAAGGCGGCGTGATCGAGTTCAGCGTCACCGACAACGGACCGGGCGTGAAGGACGAAGTGATGGCGCGCCTGTACGAAGCGTTTTTCTCGACCAAGCCCGACGGCCTGGGCATCGGCTTGTCGCTTTGTCGCTCGATCATCGAGTCCCACCGCGGCAGGATCCGCGCCGAGAACCTTTACAATGGAATGAGCGTGAGCGGCTGCCGTTTTGCGTTCACGCTGCCGGTCGAATTGCCGGCCACCGCGACCGAGTCGCCCTCCACCAGCCTGATCGAAAGCGCATGAGTCTGATCCCCAAAAAAGGCACGGTCTACGTCGTCGACGATGACGAAGCGGTGCGCGACTCGCTGCAGTGGTTGCTCGAAGGCAAGGACTACCGGGTCAAGTGCTTCGACTCCGCTGAATCCTTCCTCTCCCGCTTTGACCCGCGCGAAGTGGCCTGCCTGATCGCTGACATCCGCATGGACGGCATGAGCGGCCTGGAGCTGCAGGACCGGCTGGTCGAGCGCAAGAGCCCGCTGCCGGTGATGTTCATCACCGGCCACGGCGACGTGCCGATGGCGGTGACGACGATGAAGAAGGGCGCGATGGACTTCATCGAAAAGCCCTTTAAGGAAGAAGAACTTCTCGGCCTAGTGGAGCGCATGCTCGATCAGGCGCGCGCCTCGTTCTCTCAGCACCAGGAAGCCGCCAGCCGCGATGCGCTGCTGGCGCGCCTGACCACGCGCGAAGCGCAGGTGCTCGAGCGCATCGTCGCCGGGCGCCTCAACAAGCAGATCGCCGACGACCTGGGCATCAGCATCAAGACGGTGGAGGCGCACCGCGCCAACATCATGGAGAAGTTGAACGCCAACACGGTGGCCGACCTGCTCAAGATCGCGCTGGGCGCCCAGGCCAAAGCCTGATGACCACCCCCACGCACCTTCGGCGCTGCCCCCCGCGGGGGCGCTCAACCCTCTTGGGGCGGCCCGGCGAGGGTTGAGACCGCACGCGCCAACCGGGCCGCTCTCGTAGCGGCCTTTTTCTTGATGGACTTCGCATGACTGCACGACTGATCGACGGCAACGCGCTGTCCCGCCATATCCGCGCCGAAGTCGCCCAGCGCGCCGGCGCCCTGAAGGAGCGCGGCATGACGCCGGGCCTGGCGGTGCTGCAGGTGGGCGACAACGCGGCCAGCCGCGTGTACGTGCGCAACAAGGTCAAGGCCTGCCACGACCACGGGCTGCATTCGGTGCTCGAGTCCTACCCGGCGTCGATGACCGAGGCGGAGTTGCTGGCGCGGGTGCGTGCGCTCAACGCCGACCCGGCGATCCACGGCATCCTGGTGCAGCTGCCGCTGCCCGAGCACATTGACGCGTTCAAGGTCATCGAATCGATCGCCGCCGCGAAGGACGTCGACGGCTTTCACGTCGCCAGCGCGGGCACCTTGATGATTGGCCAGCCGGGCTTTCGGCCCTGCACACCGTATGGCTGCATGAAGATGCTGGCGGCGATCGGCTGCGACCCGAAGGGCAAGCATGCGGTGGTGATCGGGCGCAGCAACATCGTCGGCAAGCCCATGGCCATGCTGCTGCTGCAGGCCAACGCCACGGTCACCCTGTGCCACAGCGCCACGCCCGATCTGGGCCACCACACGCGGCAGGCCGACATCGTGGTTGCCGCGGTCGGCAAGCGCAACGTACTGACCGCCGACATGGTCAAACCCGGCGCAGTCGTCATCGATGTCGGCATGAACCGCGACGAGCACGGCAAGCTCTGCGGCGACGTCGACTTCGCGGGCGTGCGCCCGGTGGCGGGCTGGATCACGCCGGTGCCCGGCGGCGTCGGGCCGATGACGATCACCATGCTGCTCATGAACACCGTCGAATCGGCGGAGCAGCATGCCCGCTGAACGTCACGTCTATGCGAACGATAGAGCCCATTGCGCTTGTGTGGCCCGGCGCTGCGCGATGATCCTCGCATAAGGAAACGCACTACTGCGCCCCCTCGAAACCCCAAGCGATGACTGCCATGAATCCGCTGCTCGACACCGCCACCCTGCCCCGCTTCGACGAGATCGCACCGGCCCATGTGGCACCTGCGGTCGATGCCCTGCTCACCGAGGCCGATGCAGCGCTGGAACGCGCGGTCGGCCCGGACGTTGCGGCCGAGTACGACACGCTCTCGGCCGTGCTGGACGTTGTCACTGAACGCCTCGGTCGGGCGTGGGGCGCCGTGAGCCATCTCAATGCCGTGGCCGACACGCCGGAGCTGCGTGCGGCCTACACCGAGGCCTTGCCGAAGATCACCGAGTTCTACACGCGGCTGGGAGCCGATGAGCGCCTCTATGCCAAGTACAAGGCGATCGCCCACGGCGCAGGCGCGCAGGCCCTGAGCCCGGCGCGGCGCCAAGCGCTGGCTAACGCGATGCGCGACTTCGTGCTCTCGGGTGCCGAACTGCAGGGCACGGCCAAGGAGCGCTACAGCGAAATCCAGGCACGCCAGGCCGAGCTTGCACAGGCTTTCTCCGAGCATGTGCTCGACGCCACCGACGACTGGTCCTGCGTCGCCACCGAAACGCAAATGCGCGGTGTGCCGTCCGACGTGCTGGCCGCCACCCGCGCGGCGGCCGAGGCCGCGGGGGCCACCGGCCACCTGCTCTCGCTGCACATGCCGGTCTACCTGCCGCTCATGCAGTACGCACAAGACCGCGCACTGCGCGAGCGCCTCTACCGCGCCTATGTCACGCGGGCCAGCGAGTTCGGCGCCAGCGAGCGCGACAACAGCACGGTGATGGGCGAGATCCTGGCGCTGCGCCACGAAGAGGCACGCCTGCTCGGCTACGCTGACTTCGCCGCGGTGTCGCTGGTGCCCAAGATGGCGACCTCGGCGCTGCAGGTGCAGGACTTTCTCGCCGACCTGGCGCGGCGCGCCCGACCCTATGCCGAGCGCGACCTCGCCGAGTTGCGCGAGTTCGCGCGCACCGAACTCGGCCTGCCCGAGCTGCAGGCCTGGGACGTCGCCTTCGCGTCCGAGCGTCTCAAGGAGGCACGCTTTGCCTTCAGCGACACCCAGGTGAAGCAGTACTTCACCGAGCCCAAGGTGTTGGCTGGCCTGTTCAGGATCATCGAGACGCTGTTCGAGGTGGCGATCCGCCCCGACAGCGCGCCGGTATGGAACGAGCAGGTGCGCTTCTACCGCATCGAACGCGCCGACGCCACGCGGCCCGACGCCTCCCCGCAGCTGGTCGGCCAGTTCTACCTCGACCTGTACGCGCGAGCCGGCAAGCGCCCGGGCGCGTGGATGGACGACGTGCGCGGCCGCTGGGCGCGCCCCGAAGGCATGCTGCAGACACCGGTGGCTCAGCTGGTCTGCAACTTTGCAGCACCCGTCGGCGAGCGGCCCGCCCTGCTCTCGCACGACGATGTGACCACCTTGTTCCACGAGTTCGGCCACGGCCTGCACCACATGCTCACGCAGGTCGAGGAGATCGGCGTGGCCGGCATCGCGGGTGTGGAGTGGGACGCGGTCGAGCTGCCCAGTCAGTTCATGGAAAACTTCTGCTGGGAGTGGGACGTGGTCAAGCACATGACCGCGCATGTCGACTCGCAGGAGCCGCTGCCGCGCGCGCTGTTCGACAAGATGCTGGCCGCCAAGAACTTCCAGAGCGGGCTGCAGACCTTGCGCCAGGTGGAGTTCGCGCTGTTCGACATGCGCATCCACGCCGCCGCTGCGGCCGGGGCTGCAAGTGCGAGCTGGGTGCAACAACAACTCGAGGCCGTGCGCACGCAAGTGGCGGTGCTGCCGGCGCCCGCCTTCAACCGCTTCCAGCACAGCTTCTCGCACATCTTCGCGGGCGGCTATGCGGCCGGCTACTACAGCTACAAATGGGCGGAGGTGCTGAGCGCCGATGCCTACGCGGCGTTCGAAGAGGAAGGCGTATTCAACCCGGCGGTCGGGCGCCGCTACCGCGAAACCATCCTTGAAACTGGCGGCAGCCGTCCGGCGATCGACAGCTTCAAAGCCTTCCGCGGACGCGAACCGAGCATCGACGCGCTGCTGCGTCATCAAGGCATGGCGGAGTGAGCGACTAAGATCGCGCCGCCGCCCCGCTTCAGGAGACCGCCATGAAACGATCTGCCGCCGTGTTGCTGTCTGCGCTGGCCGCCCTCGCCGCCGCGACCGAGGTGCAGGCGCAGTACAAAATCACCGAATCGGATGGCCGCGTCACCTACACCGACCGCCCCATCTCGTCGCCGACGGCGCGGATCCAACCGATGCGCAACGTCGGCGGCGCCGCGCCGAACGCATCGCTGCTGCCCTACGCGCTGCGGCTGATCGCCGAACGCTTTCCGGTCACGTTCTACAGCACGGCCAATTGTTCCGTTTGCGACAGCGGGCGCAGCCTGCTGCGCCAGCGCGGTGTTCCGTACGTCGAGCGGAGCGTCACCACCGAGGCCGACCTGGACGCGCTCAAGCGCATCGAGTCGATCGGCGAACTGCCGCTGCTGCGCATCGGCAACCAGCAGCTGCGCGGCTTCTCCGACGACGACTGGCGCAGCTACCTCGACGCCGCCGGCTACCCCCAGCAGTCACAGCTGCCGGCCGGCTACGCGGGCTGGGACGCAGCACCGCTGGCACCGCGCGCTGCGGCCGCGCCGGCGAACGCAGCGCGCCAGCCTGCCGTCGCCGCCGAGCCGGGAGCGGCGGCCCTGCCACCTTCGCTCGAGTCGGCGCCCAACGGCATCCGTTTCTGATTCGCTGCCGCGGTCGACGCGCGGGTCAAAACCGCAGCGTTCGCACGCCCTCCGGCGTGCCCAGCAGGCACAGACTCGCCCTGTGCCTGGCGAACACGCCGACCGTCACTACCCCCGGCCATTGATTGACCTCCGTCTCCAAGGCGAGCGGATCGGTGATCGCCAGGCCGCTCACGTCGAGGATGATCAGGCCGTTGTCGGTGGTCACGCCCTGGCGCACGCGCGCCTGCCCGCCCAGCGCGGCGAAGCGCCGGGCAATGCGGCGGGCGGCCATCGGCACCACCTCGACCGGCAGCGCAAAGCGGCCGAGCACGTCGACGAGCTTGGAGGCGTCGGCAATGCACACGAAGCACTCGGCCAAGTCGGCCACGATCTTCTCGCGCGTGAGCGCCGCGCCACCGCCCTTGATCATGAAGCCGCGCGGGTCGATCTCGTCGGCGCCGTCGATGTAGACCGGCAGCGCCTCGACCTCGCCCGCCTCGAGCACGCGAATGCCGTGGGCGTTCAGCCGCGCAGCGCTTGCCACCGAACTCGACACAGCGCCGGCAATGCGACGCCCGCTCGCGGCGAGCGCATCGATGAAGCAGTCGACGGTCGAGCCGGTGCCCACGCCGATCAGCTCGCCATCGACCACGTAGTCGAGCGCGGCGCGCCCGACCTGGGCCTTGAGTTCGTCTTGATTCATGCGCGGGCCGTTGCGAAATCGGGGCTCGATTATCGAGTGCTCACCCGACCGGTCGTCTGAGAAAATCCGCTGCATGGCTCTCGTTCCCTATGCGCTTGCACGCCCCTTCCTGTTCGGCCTGGACGCCGAGCAGGCCCATGAGCTCACGCTCGCCTCGATCGCACGACTGCAGGGCACACCACTGCAATGCCTGTGGCAACAGCCCCGCACCGACGATCCGGTGACGCTCGCCGGCCTGCGCTTTGCCAACCGCGTGGGCCTGGCAGCGGGTCTGGACAAGAACGGTCGCTGCATCGACGGCCTGGCGGCCATGGGTTTCGGCTTCATCGAAGTCGGCACGGTGACGCCGAAGGCGCAGCCCGGCAACCCCAGGCCGCGCATCTTCCGGCTCACCCAGGCCGATGCGTTGATCAACCGCCTGGGCTTCAACAACGACGGGCTCGAGGCTTTTGTCGCCAACGTGAAACGCGCGCACTTTCGCGGCCGAGGCGGCATCCTGGGCCTGAACATCGGCAAGAACGCAAGCACGCCGATCGAACGCGCGCAGGACGACTACCTGCTAGGCCTTGAAGGCGTGTACCCGCACGCCGACTACGTGAGCGTCAACATCTCCAGCCCGAACACACAGAATCTGCGCAGCCTGCAGAGCGACGCCGCGCTCGACGCGCTGCTCGGCGCGTTGCAGGAGCGTCGACAGCAGTTGATCGCCGAGCACCGACGCAGCGTGCCGATGTTCGTGAAGATCGCGCCCGACCTCGACGAGGCGCAGGTCGGCGTGATCGGCGCGACGCTGATAAAAAACGCCATCGACGGCGTCATCGCCACCAACACCACCGTGTCGCGCGAGGCCGTGAAGGGCCTGGTGCATGCCAGCGAGGCCGGCGGCCTGAGCGGCCGCCCGGTGGCCGCCGCCAGCAACCGCGTGATTGCCCAGCTGCGCGCCGCGCTCGGCGCTGGCTTTCCGATCATCGGCGTCGGCGGCGTGATGAGCGCGGCCGATGCACTGGCCAAACGCGCCGCCGGGGCCGACTTGGTGCAGCTCTACACCGGGCTCATCTACCGCGGCCCGGCGCTGGTGTCCGAGGTGGCGCGCGCGCTCGCGGCCGGCTGAGCGTCGAGCGCTTCGAGCACAGCGTCGGCCAGGCGCCGCGCCGCGCCGCGATGTGCGGCGGCAAAACCCAGCGCGCCAGCGCGCATCTGCGCACGCAGCGGGTCGTCGCTGGCCAGCGCCACGGCTCGCATGACGCCTTCTTCGATGCCGGCCACACGCTCGCTGGCACCTGCGGCGAGTGACAACTCGGCCGCCGCGGCGAAGTTGAAGGTGTGCGGCCCCATCAGCAGCGGACAACCGCAGGCCGCGGCCTCGATCAGGTTGTGCCCGCCGAGCGGCGCAAAGCTGCCGCCGAGCAGGGCGACGCGGGCCGCGGCGTAGTAGGCCGGCATCTCGCCCAGCGAGTCGCCGAGCCAGACATCGGCCTGCAGCGCCGGGCCGTCGGGCAGGTCGGTGGGCCAGCCACTGCGCCGCGACAAGGTCAGTCCGGCGCGCTCCACCAGCGCCGCCACCTCGTCGAAGCGCTGCGGATGACGCGGCACCAGCAGCAAGCGGGGTCGCGGCGCGGGCACACGAGCCCACGCGTCGAGCAAACCGGCCTCCTCGCCCGCGCGCGTTACGGCGGCCAGCACGACCGCCCGGCCGCCCGCTGCGGCCCATTGCACGCCGCGTGCCAGCAGCGGCGCGTGCGGGGTCACGTCGAACTTGAGGTTGCCCATCACATCGACCCTCGGCGCACCCGCGGCGCGTAGCCGTGTCGCGTCGGCCTCGGTCTGCGCGAGCACGCGTGTGAACGCGACGGCGGCCGGGCGAAGGAGCACGCCAAAGCGCAGGCCGCGCGCGAGACTCTTGGCACTCAGTCGCGCATTGCCGAGCAGGACGGCAACACCGTGCCTCTGGGCGCCGTGCAGCAAATTGGGCCACACCTCGGTCTCCATCAGCACGCCGAGCCGGGGTCGCCAGTGCGCGAAGAACCGCCGCACGGCACCGGGCGTGTCGTAGGGCAGCCAGGTCTGGGCATCGTGATCGCGCAGCAGCGCCGCGCCGGCCGCGCGGCCGGTCGCGGTGCCATGCGTGAGCAGCAGGCGCACACCGGGGCGCCGCTCGCGCAAGGCCTCGATCAGTGCGGCGGCGGCGCGCGTCTCGCCGAGCGATACGGCGTGAATCCACACCGCTCCGGCAACGGCAGCGCCGCGGTAGCGACCGAAACGCTCACCCACACCCTGCCGATACAAGGGCTCGGCGCGCCCGCGCCACCACAGCCGCATGCGGTAGATCGGCGCAAGTGCGTGCAGCAGCACGGTGTAGAGCGCGCGCGCCGACGCACCGGCGCTCACGCCACGCGCCCCCACGCCTGCAAGACGCTGCCTGCCGTTGGCGCCTGGCCGCCCTCGGCCTGCAACACGGCCGTGTTCGGCTCCCAGTAGGCTGCCGCGCGCCAGGCCTTGTCTTCGATGAAAAGCTGCACCGTCGGTCGAGCGAGCGTGGCCGCCATGTGGGTCAGGCCCGTGTCCAAGCCGATGGCGCCATGCAGGCGCGTCATCACCGCCGCGAGCCGGTCGAGCGGCAGGCGTGGCAGCACGGCCGCTTGGCCACCGATCGCGCGCACGATCTGCTCGGCACGCTCGCGCTCCTCGGCATTGCCCCAAGGCACGAGCGGCTGCGCGCCTTGCGCGGCGAGCTCGCGGCCGAGCGAGGCCCAGAAGCCGGTGGATAGCAGCTTGACCGCCTTGGCCGAGCCATGCACCAGCAGTACACCGCGCGGATCAGCCCAGCGTGCATCTCGAGGCTCCAGCGGCGGCGGCTGCCACGGCACGCAGGGCGCACCGTCGATGCGGTAGCCGAGCGCGCATGCCGCCAGTTCGCGCGAGCGATCGACCACGTGGATGCGCGCCGGCATCGTCACCGCATGGCCGTAGGCCCATCGAGCCAGCGGCTCGTAGGCCGAGCCGTCGGTGCGATTGGCCAGGCCGTGGCGTCGGCCGCCCGGCGTGAGCCGCGCCGCACGCGTCACCACCGCGCTCTTCACGAGCCCCTGCAGGTCGAGCACCGCGTCGTAGGACTCGCTGCGCAGGGACTGCCAGAACGCGCCGATCTCGGTGCGCGCGGCCAGCGGCGCCTGGCGCCAACGCCGCAGTGCGATCGGCACGATGCGCTCGATACCGGCGAGGCAGCGCGCCAGCGGCACGAAGGCTTCCTCGACCACCCAGTCGATGCGCGCACCCGGGCAGGCGCGGTGAATGTCGACCAGCACCGGCGCGGCATGCACTACATCGCCAAGCGACGACAGCCGCACAATCAGCACGCGCATGAGAGGAGAGTCGTCTGGAAGGCGCGCGCGTCAGTGCGCGGCCGCGCTCACCCGCGCGTCGGGCTTGACACCGCGCAGCACGGCCATGAACTGCGCCTCGATGCGCTCCAGCGCCGCCTGCGTGTGGCCTTCGAAGCGCAGCACCAACACCGGCGTCGTGTTCGAGGCGCGCACCAGCCCGAAGCCGTCAGCGTATTCGGCGCGCACGCCGTCGATGGTGATGATTTCGGTGGAGCCGGGGAAGCGCACCGCGCCGGATTCGACCTGTTCGCGCAAGGTAGCAACCACCGCGTGGTGCTCGCCTTCGGCGCAGGCCACGTTGAGCTCGGGCGTCGAAAAACTCGTTGGCAAGGCATTGAGCACGGCGCTCGGGTCGTCGTGGCGCGAGAGGATCTCCAGCAGGCGAGCCGCCGTGTAGGTGGCGTCGTCGAAGCCGTACCAGCGCTCGCCGAAGAAAATATGGCCGCTCATCTCGCCGGCCAGCGGCGCGCCGGTTTCCTTCAGGCGCGCCTTGATCAGCGAGTGGCCGGTCTTCCACATCATCGGCTGCCCGCCTGCGTCGCGGATCGCGGCCACGAGTCGCTGGCTGCACTTGACGTCGAAGATGATCGGCGCGCCGGGATGGCGCCCGAGAATGTCCTTGGCGAACAGCATCAACTGGCGGTCGGGGTAGATGTTGTCGCCCCCGGCGGTGACGACGCCGAGCCGGTCACCGTCGCCGTCGAACGCCAGGCCGAGATCGGCGCCGGTTCGCTTGACGGTGGCGATCAGGTCGCGCAAGTTTTCGGGCTTGGACGGATCGGGGTGGTGGTTCGGGAAGTTGCCATCGACCTCGGAGTACAGCTCCGTCACCTCGCAGCCGAGCGCGCGCAGGATGCCAGGCGCCGACGCACCGGGAATGCCATTGCCGCAATCGACCACGACCTCGAGCGGGCGCGCGAGCCGGCAATCGCTCACGATGCGATGGCGGTACTCGGCCAGGATGTCCATCGACGCCGATCGGCCCTGGCCCACGGTGTAGTCCTCGGCCTCGATGCGTCGGCGCAGCGCCTGGATGTCCTCGCCGTAGATGGCGCGGCCCGCGAGCACCATCTTGAAACCGTTGTAGTCCTTCGGGTTGTGACTGCCGGTCACCTGGATGCCGCTGGTGCAGCCATGCCTTGCCCGCGTGGCGGCGACGTAATACAGCATCGGTGTCGTCACGGCACCGAGGTCGACGACGTCAAGGCCGGTCGACACGAGGCCGCGGGTGAGCGCGGCGACCAGGCCGGGGCCGGAAACGCGGCCGTCGCGACCGACCGCGACAGCGCGCTCGCCGAGCCGGCGAGCCTCGGAGCCGAACGCGCGGCCGAGGTGTTCGGCCAAGCGCTCGTCGAGCGTGTCGCCGACGACGCCGCGGATGTCGTAGGCCTTGAAGATGGAAGCAGCAACCTGCATGGAGA
>NZ_JANMWL010000069.1:0-2041 GCF_031393925.1 Methylibium sp.
TGGTGGAGCCGGGGGGAATCGAACCCCCGTCCGCAAGCCATCACCGGGTAGATCTACATGCTTAGCTTGCTGATTTGAATCTCACGCTGCCGTCGCGCAGAAGCACGCTACGGACAGCGCCAGTCACTAAGTCTCGTTGAATGCTGTGTGACACAGCGAGCAACCAGCCGATGTGAATGACCTCTCAGCCTTTCGCCTTGCGGCTTAGGCCCGGCCCATCGGCCTGCCGTTGAGAGGCTCACCGGTGTTTAAGCGGCGAGGGCGAAACGTTCGTCGTTCGCAGTTGGTTTGTTTCAGCTGGATTTACGAGCTCACTGATGCTCGGCATGCACCACTCCGATTCCGTACCCACGTCGAAACCAGGTCGGCCCCTAACGGCATTGTAGGTGGGGCACTGCGGCGTCGCTTCAAGACCTTGTCGGCGCCGCGCTCGTGCAGGCCACAGCACGCGCAGGCAGCCTTCGATCGGTGCGCGTTCAATCCGACTCGAGCAGCGCCAGCAGATCCAAAGGCGTGGCGATCACCGCGTCGGCCCGCCACGAAAGCACGTCTTGCGCTTCGCCGAGATAGCCCCAGCCGGCGGCAATGGCCGGCATGCCGGCCGCATGCGCCGCCTGGATGTCGCGCAGGTCATCGCCAACGTACACCGCGTCGGCGGGCGCGATGCCCAGGCGCGCGCACGCCTCGAGCAACGGCGCCGGGTGCGGCTTGGCGTGCGGCGTGGTGTCGCCCGCGATCACCACGGCAGCCTTTGCTGCGAGACCCAGACCCGCAACGACTGGCGCGGTGAATCGGCTCGCCTTGTTGGTAACGATGCCCCAACGCAAACCGCGGGAATGCAGCGCCGCGAGGCAGTCGGCAACGCCTTCGAAGAGCCGCGAATCGACGTCGAGCGCAGCTTCGTATTCGGCCAGAAACTCATCGCGTAGCGCGTCGTAACCCGGCTCGCCGGGCTTCATGCCGAAGCCCACACCGAGCATGCCGCGTGCGCCCGACGAAGCCACTGGCCGCAAAGTGGCGATCGGCAATGGCGGCAGGTCGCGCCGGGCGCGCAGGCGATTGACCGCGCCACCCAGGTCGGGAGCGGTATCGGCGAGCGTGCCGTCGAGATCGAACAGGACCGCGCGCACGCGATAGCGCGCTGTCATGAGCATCTCGGCCTCGCCGCGGCGCGCCGCGCGGTCAGGCTCGAGCCTGCTCGATGGGCGTCGGGCGCGGACCCATGAAACTCGACGCTAGCGTTGCGGCTCACTGCTTCGCACTTGGCACGCGCCTTCGCGTCAAGCGGAAGCACTCGCCCTCGGTGCGGCCCTGCGCGCCTCATGCGCCCGACCCCGGCTTGCGGCAAGCAAACAGGTAGTTCACGCTGGTGTTGTCGCTCATCGAGTAACGGCCGGTGATGGGGTTGTATTTCAGTCCACGCGTTGCCTGCACGTCGAGCCCGGCCTCACGGCAGGCGCGGGCCAATTCGCTCGGGCGGATGAAGCGCGCGTACTCATGCGTGCCGCGCGGCAGGAGCCTGAGTAGGTATTCGGCACCGACGATCGCGAACATGAAGGATTTCGGATTACGGTTGAGCGTTGAGAAAAACACCGAGCCTCCCGGCTTGGCCAGCACCGCACACGCGCGCACGATCGATGCCGGATCGGGCACATGCTCGAGCATCTCCATGCAAGTCACGACATCGAAACTCTCGGGCTGCTGCGCAGCGAGCGCTTCGACCGCGATCTCGCGGTATTCAATCGAGGGCGTGCTCGCCTCGAGGGCGTGCAACTGCGCCACCTTGAGCGCCTTGCTCGCCAGGTCGATGCCCAATACGTCGGCGCCTTGCCGAGCCATCGCATCGGCGAGGATGCCTCCGCCGCAGCCCACGTCGAGCGCACGCCTGCCGTACAAGCTCCCGGCCATGCGGACGATCCACTCCAGTCGCAAAGGGTTGATCTGGTGAAGCGGCCGAAATTCGCTGTCCGGATCCCACCACCGGTGAGCCAGATCACCGAACTTGGCGAGTTCCCGAGGGTCAGCGTTCATCATCGCTCGA
>NZ_JANMWL010000133.1:0-7726 GCF_031393925.1 Methylibium sp.
CGGATTTCGCGACTCTTGCCGCGCAACAGCGCGACGGTGTCGCCGGCCGCATTGCTGACGCTCACATCGTAGATGCCGGTGCGGCCGCTGCGCGAACGCTCCTCGCCCACCGCGCGCAACAGCTCGCCTTCGCGGGCCGGCGTCAGGTAGTCGATGTGGCAGCCGGCCGCGACGCTGACGCGGTTGTAGCTATTGCAGGCGAAGGCGAAGCAACTGTCGGCCAGCGCGAAGATGAAGCCGCCGTGGCAGATGCCGTGGCCATTGAGCATGTCGGCGCGCACCCGCATCTCGAGCACCGCGCGGCCGGGCCCGATCTCGTCCAGCCGCATGCTCAGCGAGCGCGACGCGGTGTCGCGCTGCCACATCGCGCGGGCGCAGTCCTCGGCGAGCGTCTGGGCCGCGTCGACCTCGTCAAGCCTCGGCTCGCCGAAGGCGCGTGCGTCATGGGTGCGCGGGTCGGGGGTCATGTGGCAACCGATGCAGTGGGTTGGCCTTCAGCGCAAGGCGATGCAGGCAAGGTGGGCATTCGAGCGCACTCCGGTATTGGTATGGGCCCTTCGGGCGCTCGTGCAGGCTCATGCCGTGCTGCTTGCCTGCGCGTCGGAATCGGCGCTCAACGCCCGGTGAAACGCGGCGTGCGCTTGCCGAGGAAGGCCGACACGCCTTCGGCATAGTCGTGACTGCGACCCAGCTCGCGTTGCAGGTCGCGCTCCAGGTCGAGTTGCTCATCGAGCGTGTTCGCCCAACTTTGCTGAAGCGCCCGCTTGGTGCGTGCGAGGCCGAGCGTCGGCGCGCTGGCGAACTGCGCGGCCAGGCCGTCGACCTCGGCCGCGAAGTGTTCATCGTCGACGCATTTAAGGATCAGTCCCCAGGCCGCCGCTTGCTCGGCTGAGAGCTTTTCGCCGAGCATCGCCAGGCCGGCGGCGCGCGCCGGGCCGACGAGTCGCGGCAACCACCAGGTGCCGCCCGCATCGGGCACCAGGCCGAGCCTGCAGAACGGCTGCAAAAAGCTCGCCGAGCGCGCGGCGATCACCAGATCGCAAGCCAGCGCCACGTTGCAGCCGGCACCCGCCGCCACACCGTTGATGGCACCGATAACCGGCTTGTCGAGCGCGCGAATCTGGCGCACCAGCGGCGCGTAGTAGTTGCCGATGGTCTCGCCGAGGTCGGGCGGCTCGGCGCCCGGCGCCGTCTGGCGATCGGACAGGTCCTGGCCGGCACAGAAGGCGCGGCCGGCACCGGTGAGCACCAGCACTCGCACCTCGGGCCGCGCTGCGGCAACCAGGGCCTCGCGCACCTCGAGGTGCATCGCGACATTGAAGCTGTTGAGCTTGTCGGGCCGGTTGAGCGTGAGCCGCGCCACGCCGTCAAATTCAGCGTAGAGGATATTTTCGTAGGCCATGGCTTTTGATCGTCTTGGGGTTGCAAACGCGATTCAGATGTTGCGATTCAGCGTGCGCCGCGACGCGCCGGCAGCAACGATGGCTCTACTTGCACCACTGCTGCTCGCAGGGAATGCCGTCGTTGTTTCCGTCCATCTTCACGCCAGGGCAGTTCTGCAGAAAAAATCTCGCCTCGGCGCACGACCTCATCTGCGAACAATGCGTGCGACCGTCACATTTGAACAAATCGGAAGGAACGGTTTCAGACTTTCGCGGCGACGGACCAGACGATGGCTCGACATCGACGCTAACTTGGCGCACCAAATTCTCGGCGCGGCTTGCTTGGTATTTCAAATAGCCCTGCCACGCGAGAAGACCGACCAGGACGATGATGATGACGCGCTTCATGGATGGCCCATCCGGGTTAGCGGCTCTGTTTTAGAGGCGCCAGGACTTCTGAGCCCAGCCGCGGCCGCGCGAAGTCGGCGCTGGCAAGCGGCATCACCTCCTGCAAGCTCTCGCGGCAGCGCACGGTCAGGCGTTGGTAGGTGGCGGTGCCGGCCGACTTCCAGGCCAGCTCTTGGGGTGTGAGTTCACGCACCACTTTGCCCGGCACGCCGGCGATCAGGTGGCGTGGCGGCACTTCAAAGCCGGCACGCACGAAGCACAGCGCGGCCACGAACGCGCCCTCGCCGACGATGGCGTTGTCCATCACCACCGCGTTCATGCCGACCAGCGCATCGCGCCCGATGCGGCAGCCGTGCAGCACCGCGCCGTGGCCGATGTGGCCGCCTGCCTCCACCACCGTGTCGGCGCCCGGAAAGCCGTGCATGGTGCAGTGGTCCTGCAGGTTGCTGCCGGCTTCAAGCACGAGCCGGCCGAAGTCGCCGCGCAGGCTGGCGCAGGGACCGACATAGACGCCCTCGCCCACCCACACATCGCCGATCAGCTCGGCGCTCGGGTGAACAAAGGCGCTCGGGTGAACCACCGGCACCAGGTCGTCGATCGCGTAGATGGGCATGGGTGGGTGCTCGGTGTGGTGGCTTGGAAGTCGTTCACCGGCGCTTAGCCAGCAGCGTTTCGATCTCGTCCATGATCGCGTTCATGTGCGCCACCAGCGCCTGATAGGGCGCGGGCGTGGCGAGGTCGACGCCGGCCGCCTTGACCAGCTCATACGGGTAGCCGGAACCGCCGGCCTCGAGCAGCGCGGTGTAGCGCTGCAGGGCACCCGGCTCGCCCGCTGTGATGCGCTTGGCGAACAGAGAGCCGGCCGAGATCGACGTGGCGTACTGGTAAACGTAAAAGCCGTAATAGAAGTGCGGTATGTAGGCCCACTCGACGCAATAGGCGGGGTCGATCTCCATCACGCCCTCCTGGGTACCGTGGTAGCGGTGCAGGATCTCGCAGTAGGCCTTGCTGAGCTGCTCGCCGGTGAGGGGTTCGCCCCGGTCGACCTCTGCATGGATGCGGCGCTCGAACTCCGCAAACATCGCCTGGCGAAAGAAGGTGCCACGCAGGTTCTCGAGGGCCGAGCCGAGGTAGAGCAGGCGCTCGTCGTCGCTCTTGGCCGCGCCGAGCATGCGCTGCAGCAGCAACTCTTCGTTGACGGTCGAGGCGATTTCGGCGATGAAGGTCGCGTAATCGGCGTTGACGAAGGCCTGCTTGCGGTTGGCAAGATGGCTGTGCATGGCATGGCCCCACTCGTGCGCCAAGGTGCTGAGCGACTCGTAGTCGTCGTTGTAGTTCATCAGCACGTAGGGATGGACGTCGTAGGCGGCGCCCGCCATGTGCGCACCCGACTGCTTGTTGGGGCGCGGGTAGGCGTCCATCCAGCGCTTGTCGAAGCCGCTGCGCAGGGCTGCCACATAGTCCGCGCCGAGCGGCGCCACCGCTTCGAGCACGAGCTGCTTGGCAGTGGCCAGCGGGAACTTGATGTCGCTCTTGACCAGCGGCGGGTAGATGTCGGAGTAGCGCATCGGCGCTACTGCGAGCATGCGCGCGCGCAACTTGAAGTAGCGGTGCAGGGTCGGCAGGCTCTTGTTGGTCTGGGCGATCAACGCGTCCATCACTGCCACCGGCAGCCGGTTGGCGTCGAGCGCGTGGGTCATGGCGTCAGGGTAGTTGCGCACCTTGGCGTAAACCGCGTCTTCCTTGAGCTGGCTGTAGAGCGTTACGCCGAGCGTGCGCTCGAAGGCCTTGAAGGCACCGAAGAAGGCGTCCATCACGCGCTTGCGCTCGTCGGCGTTGGGCGCTGCGCGGTGCAAGGTGTAGGCCGAGCCGTCGAGCCGCACTTCTTGGCCGCTGGAGAGTTTGAGGGTCGGCCACGGCAGATCGGCGTTGGCAAGGATTTGGTAGGTGTTGCCACCGGCCGAGTTCATCAGCGCGAACTGCGCGATGAGCGCCTCGCCGGCGTCGCTCAGCGTGTGCGGCGCGGCGTGCAAGATCTGGTCGAGCGGGTGCCGGTAGATCGCCAGGCCGCGCTGCTGCGCGATGAAGCGCTGCACCTTGGGCCGGCCCATGCGCAGGACCTCGGGGCCGACGAAGGAAAAAGCCTCGCTCAGCCGCGCCCCGAGCACCTCGGTTTTTTGCGTGAGTGCCAGGCTCGACGCCACGCCGGTGTCGCCCGCAAGCAGCTGTCCGGAATACACGGCCAGGCGCGCAAAGCGCTTGTTGATGTCGGCCTGCAGGTCCAGGCATTGCTTGAAGCGTGCCGCGCTCGCGCCGAGCCGGCCCTTGCAGCGACCCATTGCCTGCAACTGCGCTTCGAGCCGGGTGGCGTCGGCCTCCCAGGTGGCCATGTCGGGGTAGAGATCGGCGAGGTTCCAGCGGTCGGTGCTCGACTCGTCGGCCGCGCGGGCAGCGCCCGCGGTCAACGCGAGCGACAGCAGTACAAGGCGTGCGACACCCTGCGCGGCCCGTCGCGCGAGACCTTGCACGAGGGCCGGTCGGAGATACCACGAGCCCGCCAAGGCCAGCACGGCGAACGAACTGCGTTTCATGGGGAACTCCTTCGCCTGCGCCAGGCCGATCGCCCGGGCGCCGGGCAGTCTAGCGGGGTGCCCCGCGCGGTCGGCGTCGGGACTTCCCGCAAGCCGCGGTGCGGTGTCTGCGCGCCGCTCGCGCGGCGCCCGCCTTCAACGCGGCGGCGTCACGCTGGCCGTGCCGACGCCCAGGCCAAGCTCCGAGCACTGCGCGACCAACCCCTCGGCGACCTTGGCGTAAACCGTGCGGCCTTCGACAAAGCGCTCGGAGATGTCGCAAGACTCACCCACCTTGACCCTGCCCGCTGCGGCTGACGCGCTGCGAACGCCGGGCACGAAGTACACGCAGGCCCTGGACATACCTGCAGCACGAGCGGCGGTGCTCGCCTTGTCGCCCGCGGCGAAGTTGGCCGCGGTGCAGGCGATCGGCGCCTTGATGGTCTTGTTGTCCGACCAGTCCTTGCCGCTGCGCTCACCGAACGACACCACCGCGGGAAACGACGGCGGCGTACACAGCGTGTTTTCCCGCGCACACGGCACCCACTTCTTGCGCGTATAGGCAAACGTCGGCCGCTCGGCGTCGGTGCCGCTCGGCGCCACCGCCCACTTGCGCTCGGGCGGCGGGTTGACTGCGGCATGTGCCTTGGCAGCGGCGACGATCTTGCGCACGCGCGGGTCGTCGGGCGGCACGCTCGCGTTGAGCTTCCAGTACATCGACCACAGCTCGGCGGGCGACTTGCCCTGCGACTCTTCGGGCTTGGGGTGACGTATCTGGAAGCCCTTGGCCTTGTAGATGATCTCGAGGCGCCATCCGGCCAGCTCGGGGCAATACCAGTAATGCCACTCGCCCTCGTCGGTGTAGCCATGCTGGGCGTAGGTGCCGATACCCTCGGGCGCGTAACGGCAGGTCGGCTCGGTGAGCTGTGCCTGTGCCGGCGTCGCGACCAATGCGATCAACCAGGCCGTGGCCGCAGCCGCGTATCGAAACACAAACCGATCCTTCATCAGCGCTCCTGGGTGCTGCAATGGGGTGCAACACACGGCGCTGACGGGCAAGTGGCATGCCTGAACGGGATGGTCGGGGCGGCGGGATTCGAACTCGCGACCTATTGCTCCCAAAGCAATTGCGCTACCAGGCTGCGCTACGCCCCGACGGGAGGTCGCGATTGTAGCGAGCGGCTGCGCGTGCCCGAGGCGATCAGCCCGAGAGTTGCGTCCAGGCTTTCTCGAGCCGCTTCACGCTCACCGGCTGCGGCGTGCGCAGCTCCTGCGCGAACAGGCTGACGCGCAGTTCTTCGAGCAGCCAGCGGAACTCGTCCAGGCGCGCGTCGCTTGCGCCCTTGAGTTCGGCCACGCGCCGCAGGTAACGCTGCTCGAGCGGGCGCAGCTCGGCGAGCCGCGAGGCGTCGCGCGTCGGATCGGCTCGCCATTTGTCCAGACGCAGGGTCACGCCCTTCAGGTAGCGCGGCAGGTGCGAAAGCGCCGTCCAGGGGGTCTCTGCGAGAAAACGCTTGGGCACCAGGCGCGCCAGCTGGGCCGCCGCGTCGTCGGCGGTTTCCTTCGCAGGCCGCGCGTCCTTTAGCTTGCGCGCCGCCACCGCATGCTCGGCGAGCACGGCATGCGCCTGGCGTGTGACCTCCTGCGCGATCAGGTTGAGCCGCGCACGGCCTTCGTCGACGCGGCGCGCGAATGCCGGCGCATCGGCTGGCAGCGGCTCGGCCAGGAAGGCGCGCTCCAGCGCCACCTCGATGATCTGCGCGCGCAACTCGTCGACACTGCCGCCCACGCTCATGTAGGCGGCGGCCATCAGGGTCAGGTCGGGGATGTTCTTCTCGAGGTACTTGAGCGGCTCCCTGAGCTGCAAGGCGACGAGGCGGCGCAGGCCGGCGCGGTGCTTCGCGGCGGCGACGTCGGGCTCGTCGAAGACCTCGATCTCGACGTGCGTGGCCTTGTCGATGAGAGCGGGAAAGCCGATCAGCGACAGTGGACCGCGCCTGATCTCCATCAGTTCGGGGAGCTCGCCGAAGGTCCACGCGGTGTAGGTGGCGGTAGGCGCGGGCCGGCCCTCACCCCCACCCACTCACAGAGGGTGAGGGAGCAAATCCTGCGCCTCGGCAAAGGTCCTGCCGCCAGAGGATGCATTGCCCCCTCTCCCCTTGGGAGAGGGTTGGGGTGAGGGCTGCGCTTGCTCAACCGCCAGCGACCCCATCCTCAACCCCGCCAGCGCCTGGAACGCCGAGCGCGCCTGCGCGCCCAGCTCGGCCTTGAGGGTCGGCAGATGCCGCCCCATGCCGAGCTGGCGGCCGTGTTCATCGACCACGCGCAGGTTCATGAACAGATGCGGCGCCAGGGTTTCCAGCTTGAAGTCGTTGCGCTGCAGCGCGATCTGCGTGCGCTCGCGCACCGCTTTGAGCAAGGCGTCGAGCAGACCGCCCTGCGCATACGGCGTGAGCAGGGCGAACTCGGCCGCGCAGTCGGGCAGCGGCACGAGGCGGGTGCGCGGCCGCTGGTGCAGGCTCTTGAGCAGCGCCAGCACCTTGTCTTTCAGCAACCCCCGCACCAGCCACACGCAGCGCTCCTCGCTCACCTGGTTGTGCGCATAGATCGGCACGGTGACGGTGAGGCCGTCCTTCGCATCGCCGGGCTCGTGCAGGTAGCTCGCGGTGCAGTCGATGCCGCCCAGGCGCAGCGTCTTGGGAAATGCCGACGTGGTGATGCCCGCCGCTTCGTGGCGCATCAGCTCGTCTTGCGTGAGCATCAGGAGGCGGGGCTGCTGGCGGCTCTCATGGCGCACCCAGCGCTCCAGCGTGGCGCCGGAGTGCACGTCCGCGGGCAGTTGCTGGTCGTAGAAAGCAAAAATGAGTTCGTCGTCGACCAGCACGTCCTGGCGGCGCGACTTGTGTTCGAGTTCTTCGACCTTGGCGATCAGCTTGCGGTTGTGCTGCAGGAACGCGAGCGGGGTCTCCCACTCGCCTTCCACGAGGGCGGCGCGAATGAAAATCTCGCGCGCCGCGGCCGCATCGACCTTGCCGAAGTTCACGCGCCGGTTGCTGTAGACCACCAGCCCGTAGAGCGTGGCGCGTTCGAGCGCGATCACTTCGGCCGCCTTCTTCTCCCAGTGCGGCTCCAGCAGTTGCACCTTGAGCAAGTGGCCGGCCACGCCGGCAATCCACTGCGGCTCGATCGCAGCGAGCGAGCGGCCGAACAGGCGCGTGGTCTCCACCAGTTCGGCCGCGATCAGCCAGCGACCCGGCTTCTTGGACAAGTGCGCGCCCGGGTGGCGCCAGAACTTGATGCCGCGCGCGCCCAGGTACCAGTCCTCGTCGTCGCTCTTCAAGCCCAGGTTGCCGAGCAGGCCGGCCA
>NZ_JANMWL010000145.1:0-3816 GCF_031393925.1 Methylibium sp.
CCTCCCAGGGCAGTCGCAGCACGGTGTAGTGGATCGACGCCGCGCCCGCCTGGGCCGCCGCCTCCAAAAACCGTGATGCGTCCCGAGGATCCAGCGCTTGACCAGTGATGCCACCCGGTGCACGCCGACCATCGACACATGGGCGGGCACATCGGAGCCGAGCATCACCGTGCGCTGGTGGTCGTAGCCCAGTCCGCTCAATGAGCAGTACGCGGCCGAGCCATCGGTTCTCACCTGCGCGCCGGGCTCGATGCAGGCCTGCACGAACGGCACGACACACTCATCGGAATCGTTCTCGATGCGGCGCAATCGAATCCGCCCGAAGCCTTTGGGCTGCAGCAACTCCACCGCCAGGATGACCAGCAATTTGCTCGTCTTGTTCTTGCGTCCCACGGGTGAAATCGGCTCCTCGCGGTCCGTGATGGCCAGGTAGGTTTCGCCGACCTCGCCCGGGTCCTTCAAGCGGTCTCGATCGGGGCGCACCATGGCCCGGCGAAACCGATGCAGCCTGGTCCAGGCGATCTGGTGGCTCCCCAGCCCCAGCACACGCTGCAGGCCCAGGGCGCTCACGCCTTGCTTCTGGTTGGTCAGGTACCACGCCGCCGCCAGCCACACGCGCAAGGGTGTGCCGCCCGGTGCTGCCGATGTCACCCTCCGATGCACGGGCGGTGCGCGGCTACAGTGATCACGCAAGCGCTGGAGGAGTCCGACATGAAACGCAGCTTCGACGCCATCGTCATCGGCAGCGGCCAGGCCGGCCCGGCTCTGGCCGTGCGGCTCGCGAGCGCCGGCCTGCACACCGCCTTCATCGAGCGCGAACACTACGGCGGCACCTGCGTCAACGACGGCTGCACGCCCACCAAGACGATGGTGGCGAGCGCGCGCGTGGCGCACCTGGCGCGGCGTGCCGCCGATTTCGGCGTGCGCCTGGGCGGTGCGGTGAGCGTGGACATGGCGGCCGTCATGGCGCGCAAGAACGCGGTGGTCGCGCAGTCGGTCGCCGGCCTCAAACAGTGGCTCGAGGGCACGGCCGGACTCGAGATCGTGTGGGGCCATGCCCGCTTCGTGTCACCCGGCGCGGTACAGGTGGGCGACGACGTGCTCGAGGCGCCCAAGATCTTCATCAACACGGGCGGGCGGCCGGTGGTGCCCGAATGGCCAGGCCTGGCCGACGTGAGCCACCTCACCAACCGCTCGATCATGTCGCTGGCGACACTGCCTGAGCATTTGCTGGTGGTCGGCGGCAGCTACATCGGCCTGGAGTTCGCGCAGATGTTCCGGCGCTTCGGCTCACGCGTGACGGTGCTCGAATACGGTGACCGCATCATCGCGCGCGAGGACGACGAGGTGTCGAGCGCGGTGCAGACCCTCCTCGAGGCCGAGGGCGTGGCCTTCGAGCTGGGCAGCCGGGACGTTTCGGTCACGAAGGTAGGCGAAGGCATGCGCCTGGCGTTCACGTCGGGCCGCGCAGCGCGCGAAGTCTCTGGCAGCCACTTGCTGTTTGCCGTCGGCCGCCGACCCAACACTGACGACCTCGGGCTCGACCAGGCCGGCGTCACGACCGACGAGCGCGGCTACATCGTCGTCGACGACGAACTGCGCAGCAACGTGCCCGGCATCTGGGCGCTCGGCGACGTGAACGGCCGCGGCGCCTTCACCCACACCGCCTACAACGACCACGAGATCGTCGCGGCCAACCTGCTCGACGGCCAGGCGCGCCGCGTCAGCGATCGCATCCCGGCCTATGCCCTCTTCACCGACCCGCCGCTCGCGCGCATCGGTGCAAGCGAACGCGAGGTGCGCGCGAGCGGCAGGCCGGCGCGCGTGGGCGTGATGCCGATGAAGCGCGTGGCCCGCGCCCGCGAGCGCGGCGAGACGCAGGGCTTCATGAGGGTGCTGGTGGACGGCCAGACGGACCACATCCTCGGCGCCACGCTGTTGTGCATCGAGGCCGACGAGATCATCCATTCCTTACTCGACGTGATGGCCGCAGGCGCGCCCTACACCGTGATCCAGCGCTGCATGCACATTCACCCGACGGTGAGCGAACTCATTCCCACCTTGCTCGGCAGCCTCAAACCGCTCGATTGAGCGAGCGGCGGGAACGCCGCCTGCTCGCGTAGCGCACGGCACCCATCGCCCGGAGCACGCCATGAACCACACCGTCCCCTTGCCCACCCCCGACCAGACGCCCTCGCCGCCTGCGCCGGTGCAGCGCGAGCTGCCCGGCATGCCGCCCGACGACCCGATCCCGCCCGAAATGTCTCCCGACGAAGAAATGCCCACGCAGCCGCAGCCGGGGTTGGCGAGGCAGACGCGATGAGCCGCCGCTGGGCCTGCGGCGTTCGACCGCGGCATTTCTCGATGCTGCGTGACTTTCACCTGGCCGATTTCTTCACCCTCGCCAACGCCGCTTGCGGCCTGGCCGGCGTACTGCTCGCCATGAGCTTCATGGCCAGCCGCTCCTTGCCGCAGTTCCTGTGGGCCGCGGCGATGGCGCCGGCGGCGTTCGCGTTCGACGTGCTCGACGGGCGCATCGCGCGCTGGCGCAGCCAGCATTCGTCGCTCGGCCGCGAGCTCGACTCATTGGCCGACATCGTCTCCTTCGGCGTGGCGCCCGCGACGCTGGCCTTTGCCGCCGGCCTCGACGGTGGCTGGGACGTGGCGGCATTGATCTACTTCGTGTGCTGCGGTGTGAGCCGGCTGGCGCGCTACAACGTCACCGCCGAAAGCCTGGCCGAGGGCCAGGACAAGGTGGCCTACTTCGAAGGCACGCCGATCCCGTCGAGCGTGCTGCTGACCGCGGTGCTCGCGGTGGCGGCCTGGCAAGGCCGCATCGGCGACGCCATCTACGGCGGCGTGCTGACGCTCGGGCCGTGGCAGTTGCATCCGCTCGCGCTGCTGTTCGTGCTTTCGGGCTCGCTGATGATCAGCAAGACGCTGCGCATTCCCAAGCTCTGAGCAGCCACGGAAGTGTTCGCCGCGGAGCCCGCCATGAACGACTGGGCCGACATCGACTTCTCGGCCTCCTCACCCGAGGTGGCGCAAGCGCTCATCGGCGCCACCCTGTTGGTGGCTGGCGTGGGCGGGCGCATCGTGGAGGCCGAGGCCTACGACCGCGACGACCCGGCCTCGCACAGCCATCGCGGCCCGACACCGCGCAACGCCGCCATGTTCGGCCCGCCTGGGCGAGCCTATGTCTACCGCTCCTACGGCTTGCACTGGTGCCTCAACCTGGTGTGCCGCGAAGCGGGCCACGGAGCCGGCGTGCTGATCCGCGCGCTCGAGCCCACCACCGGCATCGACACCATGCGCGCGCGCCGCGGCACGGGCGATGAGCGCCTGCTCTGCGCCGGGCCCGGACGCGTCGGCCAGGCGCTGGGCATCACCCGCGAACACGACGGCATGCGACTCGACGCGCCACCTTTCGAGCTGCATGCGCCAGCCGATGCGGTGAGCGTGAGCCGGGGGCCGCGCATCGGCATCTCCAAGGCGCAGGACGTGCCGTGGCGTTTCGGGCTGGCGGGTTCGCGGTTTTCGAGCCGGCCGTTCGGGTGAAGGCCGGCGTCGCAATCGTGGTCGCGTCAGGCGTCGCGACCGGGGCCGCAGAGCCGTGCGAGCAAGGCGTCGCAGCTCTTTTCGGCGCGTTGGCGGTAGCGACGCTCGCCCATCGTGAGGCAACAGGCGCGGTCGAAGACTTCGTTTTCGGCCAGTTCGCCCAACATGCCCGGCATGCCGCGAGCCATGGCGGTGAGCTCGTCGATGCGCACGGTGCGCAGCGAGGCGGCCACCGACCGCACGATGTCGCGGTAGTCG
>NZ_JANMWL010000165.1:0-4470 GCF_031393925.1 Methylibium sp.
GGCCGCATCCGCTTTGCGGGTGCCTTCGAGGCCGAGGTGCTGGGTCGCTGTGGTGCTGACGGCGCCTTGTTCCATCTGCGCTTTCCGGGCGACCCTTTCGCCCTGCTCGAACGCCACGGCCATGTGCCGCTGCCGCCCTACATCACGCATGCCGACGAGGCCGACGATGAGCGCCGCTACCAGAGCGTGTTTGCGCGCGTGCCCGGCGCGGTGGCGGCGCCCACGGCGTCGCTGCATTTCGATGAAGCGGTGCTCGGCGCGCTCGACGCGCGCGGCGTCGCACGCGCGAGCCTCACCCTGCACGTCGGTGCGGGCACCTTCCAGCCGGTGCGCACCGACACGCTCGCCGAGCACCGCATGCACAGCGAGTGGTACGAGCTGCCAGAGGCTACCGTCGACGCCATCGCGCGCACTCGCGGCGCCGGGGGGCGCGTCGTCGCGGTGGGCACGACCAGCCTGCGCGCGCTGGAGTCGGCGGCGCTCGGCGGCGCGCTGCAGGCCGGCGCTCGCGAGACCGACATCTTCATCACGCCGGGTTTCGAGTTCCGCGTGGTCGACCTGCTGCTCACCAACTTTCATCTGCCCAAGAGCACGCTGTTGATGCTGGTCAGCGCCCTGGCCGGCCATGAGCGCATGCACGCGCTCTATGCGCATGCGATTGAGCAGCGCTACCGTTTTTTTAGCTACGGCGACGCGATGTTGCTGCAGCGCTGACGGGCGCGGCGCCGACCGCAACGCCGACTTCAACGCAAGCTCGAGCGCCGCCGCAAGCGCCCGGCGGCCGCGGCCCGAAGCGCTTGCGAGAATGCGCGCCATGCTTCGCTTTGAACTGCTCGCCACCTCGGGTCATGCGCGCCGCGGCCGTCTCACGCTCGCCCACGGCGTGGTCGAAACGCCGGTGTTCATGCCGGTGGGCACCTACGGCACGGTCAAGGGCGTGATGCCGCGCTCGCTCGAGGAGATGGGCGCCGAGATCATTCTGGGCAACACCTTCCATCTCTGGCTGCGCCCGGGCCTGGACGTGCTGCAGGCCTTTGACGGGCTGCACCGCTTCGAGAACTGGCGCCGCCCGATCCTCACCGACAGCGGCGGCTTCCAGGTCTGGTCGCTCGGCGAGATGCGCAAGATCAGCGAAGAGGGCGTGCGCTTCGCCTCGCCCGTCAACGGCGACAAGCTGTTCCTCACGCCCGAGATCAGCATGCAGATCCAGACGCTGCTGGGTGCCGACATCGTCATGCAGTTCGACGAATGCACGCCCTACGAAAGCAAGGGCCAGCTCACCACCGAGCGCGAAGCACGCGACTCGATGGCACTCAGCCTGCGCTGGGCCGAGCGCTGCCGCAGCGAGTTCGCGCGGCTCGAGAACCCGAACGCGCTGTTCGGCATCGTGCAGGGCGGCATGTTCGAGTCGCTGCGCGAGGCCTCGCTCGAGGCGCTGGTGGCGATGGACCTGCCCGGCTATGCGATCGGCGGCGTGAGCGTGGGCGAGCCCAAGGCCGAGATGCAGCGCATCGTCGCGCACACGCCGCGCTTGCTGCCCGCGGGCAAGCCGCGCTACCTGATGGGCGTGGGCACGCCCGAGGATTTGGTTGACGGCGTGGCCAACGGCGTGGACATGTTCGATTGCGTCATGCCCACGCGCAACGCCCGCAACGGCCACCTGTTCACGCGCTTCGGCGACCTCAAGATTCGCAACGCGCGCCACAAGAGCGATGCAGCACCGGTCGATGCGAGCTGCGGCTGCTATGCCTGTGCGGGCGCCGGGGGTTCGGGCGGCCTCTCGGGTGGCTTCTCGCGCGCCTACCTGCACCACCTCGACCGCTGCGGCGAAATGCTCGGTCCGATGCTCGCCAGCGTTCACAACCTGCACTACTACATCCAGCTGATGCGCGAGCTGCGTCTAGCCCTCGAGGATGGGCGCTTCGAAGCCTGGCGCGCGCAGTTCGCGGCCGACCGCGCGCGCGGCGTGTGACGCGGCTCAGGCGGCTTGGGTAGCCGAGCTGCCGCTGCAGCGCCACCCGCTGCGCCGCGTCGCCGCGCTCGCTGGCGAGCAGCCGGCCTCGGCCGCGGCTCGGCCCACGCCGCGCCGCATCGCCCTACCAGTACGTCCAGTGCCCGCCCATCACCACCCACCCGCCGAGCAGCCCGTTGGTCACGGCATGCGCGATCACCGGCGACCATAGCGAGCCGCTGCGCCGGTACAGGCCCGCATAGGCCAGGCCGGCCAGCGCTGCGGCAAACCACTCGTGGTGCGCCATGGTGAACAGCGCGGTCGACATCACCACCGCGTACAGGCCCACCTGCCGCGCATCGACGGCCTGGAAGTCGCTCTTCTCCAACCAGCGCATCAACCAGCCGCGCCAGAAAAGTTCTTCGATCAGCGGCACCACCAGCGCGGCGCCGAGCCAGCGCACGGCGAGCAGGCCCCACAGCAGCTGGCCCGCTTGGTCGACCGGACGAAACACCGGGCCGGGCGAGGTGGTGCGCATCCACGGCGCGTCCAGCGCAATCCACAACCACCACACCGCCACGCCCATCGCCACGGCGAGCAGCGCATCGCCCAGGCGCGGGGCGTGCGCCAGCTCGCGGTAATGCGGCCAGCCCCAGGCCAGCAGCAGCGCCGCGCCGCCCGCTTGCAGCGCGTAGAGCGAGCGTCCGTCCAGGCCCTGCGGCGAGTCGTCCTGCGGCCACAACCCGCGCAGGATCAATACGCAGATGAAGAAGAAAAACGGCAGCACACGCAGCAGCGCCGCGCGCGAGATCGGTTTGAAGATCACGGGCTGCCCAGGCCTTGCAACAAGACCGTCGGACATGCGCCCTCGAGCGACGCGCGGTGCGCCGCCGCTCGACCCGTCGGCGGCCTGCAAGAGCGTGACGCTCGCCGCGCCTTGATCGGCGCACAGGGTTGGAGCCGGTGCATTTTGCGGAGCCTCCTTTGCTTTGTTGGGGCCCTGTGCCGGACCCACGTCTCAGGTCGCGAGCAGACGCGCGACTGTGCCTTGCAAGCCCTGCGGTGTCACCTCTCCCGGTGCGATCGGCGGGCCGGCCGTCAGACCGACGCGGTTGAAAATGCCGCGGCGCAACGGCCGCGTCATCGCGGCGCCGCCGACGCGCGAGAAGAACGAGCCCCACAGGTTGGACAGCGCCAGCGGCACCACCGGCACCGGGTGCGTCTCCAGGATCTTCATCACGCCGCCCTTGAAGGGCTGCAGCGTGCCGTCGCGCGTGATCGCGCCTTCAGGGAAGATGCACAGCAGCTCGCCCTCGTCGAGCACGCGGCGCGCCTCGGCGAAGGCGCGCTCGTAGATCACCGGGTCGTCCTGCTGCGGCGCGATCGGTATCGCCTTGGCGAGCTTGAACAGCCAGCCGAGCACCGGGGTGGCGAAGATGCGGTGGTCCATCACGAAGCGGATCGGCCGCGGGCTCGCCGCCATCAGGAGGATGGGGTCGACGAAGCTCACGTGGTTGCACACCAGCAGCGCGGCGCCTCGAGTGGGAATGTGCTCGTCACCGCGGATGCGAAAGCGGTACATCAGGCGCGCCACGATCAGCGCCACGAAGCGCAGCAAATACTCGGGCACCAGCAGGAAGATGTAGGCGGCGACCACGGCGTTGAGCAAGCCGGTCACCAAGAAAATCTGCGGCACCGTGAAGCCGGCCGCGAGCAGCGCGCCCGCCAGCAGCGCGCTGGTGATCATGAACAGCGCATTCAGGATGTTGTTGGCCGCGATGATGCGGGCGCGGTGCGACGCCTGCGAGCGCAGCTGGATCAGCGCATACATCGGCACGCTGTAGAGGCCGGCAAACAAGGCCAGCAGCCCCAGATCGAACATCACCTGCCAATGCCCCGGCAGACGCAGGAACTCGGCCACGCCCACCACCGCCTGCGGCGCCGCGCCGCGCGAGGCGAAGTACAGGTCGACCGCGAACACGCTCATGCCGATGGCGCCGAAAGGCACCAGGCCGATCTCCACATGCCGCCGCGACAGCATTTCGCAGAGCAGCGAGCCGATGCCGATGCCCACCGAGAACACCACGAGCAGCAGCGAGGCCACGCGCTCGTCGCCGCCCAGCACGTCCTTGGCGAACGAGGGGAACTGGCTCAGGAACGCCGCACCGAAGAACCACATCCACGAGATGCCCAGCAGCGAGCGAAACACCACCAGGTCACGGTGCGCGAGCCGCAGGTTGCGCCAGGTCTCCGACACCGGGTTCCAGTTGATGACGAGCGCCGGGTCGGAGGCCGGGGACGCCGGCACGAACTGCGCCGTCGCTCGGCCCAGCAGCGCGACGGCGACGCAGGCAAAGGCGACGTACTGGCCGCCCACACCCGGCACCGAAATCAACAGGCCGCCGATCACGTTGCCAAGCAGGATGGCCACGAAGGTGCCCATCTCGGTCATGCCGTTGCCGCCGGTCAGCTCGCGCTCGCTCAGGTGCTGCGGCAGATAGGCGAACTTGACCGGACCG
>NZ_JANMWL010000185.1:0-1881 GCF_031393925.1 Methylibium sp.
GCTGCTCGTCGCCGGCTCGGCGCGCACGCCGCTCGGTCGCTTGGACGGCAGCTTGCCCGCGCTCGCCTCGGGCCTGTTCGAGCGTTGCGGCTTTCGCGCACTCGGCGTGGCCGGTCATCCCGAGGGCAGCCCCGACATCGCGGCCGAGACGCTGGCGCTCGCACTGCACGAGAAAAACCGCTGCGCCCAAGGCTCGCCGCTGCGCATGCACCTGGTGACGCAATTCTGTTTCGACGGCGCGCCGGTGCTCGCCTGGGAAAAGCAGATCCGCGCCGCCGGCAACCGCCTGCCGGTGCATGTGGGGCTGGCCGGACTGGCGTCGCTGCCGACGCTCGTCAAGTACGCGCGCAGCTGCGGTGTTGGCGCCTCGCTCGGCGCGCTCACGCGGCAGATGGGCCGCATGTTCAAGCTGGTGTCCGCCGTGACGCCCGGCCCGCTCGTCACGGCGCTGGCGGCGGCCTGCATCGGCGATGAGCATTGCCTGATCGAGCGGCTGCACTTCTACCCCTTCGGTGCCTTCGACGCCACCGTGGCCTGGGCAGCCGCCATCGCGTGCGGCGACTTCAGACTCACGCGTGAGGGCAGCGACATCGCCGTCTGAGCGTGCTCGGCATCGCGGTGGGCCGGTCGGGCTGGCGCTGTGCAAATTAATCGGCCGCTGCCGACCGCGCGCGACGAGCCCTTGCCGATGCGGGCAAGATGTCGGCTTGGCGGGCCGCGACGCGGCCTGGAAAACAACCACCCCCAGAGGACACGATGGCCTTCGACACCGAACAACACCCCGGCGTTTGCGCCGCCCGACCCGAGGCCGCACGCGGCTTCACGCTCAACCACACCATGCTGCGCGTCAAGGACCCGGCCGTCGCGCTGGACTTCTACACCCGCCTGATGGGCATGCGCGTGCTGCGCAAGCTCGACTTTGCGGAGATGAAGTTCTCGCTCTACTTCCTGGCCATGCCGATCGAAGGCGAGGCGCCGCCCGAGGACATGGGCAAACGCACCGCCTGGACCTTCGACCAGCGCGGCGTGCTCGAACTCACGCACAACTGGGGCACCGAGGCCGATGCCGACTTCAAGTACCACGACGGCAATGCGCAGCCGCAGGGCTTTGGGCACATCTGCATTTCGGTGCCCGATCTCGACGCCGCCATCGCCTGGTTCGACGCCAACGGCGTGCCCTACGTCAAACGCCCCGAGCAGGGGAAGATGAAGGACGTGGCCTTCATCAAGGACCCCGACGGCTACTGGATCGAGATCGTCGAGCCGGGTCGTCTGCAGGCGCTGGGCCGCTGACGCGTTGGTCGCTCAGCGCGGCTTCACGAAGCGCAGCGCAAAGCGGTCGGCGGGGATTTTCATGTCGAAGAAGGCCTGCTCGCGCGGGTCTTCGGGGTTGCGCAGGAAGGCGGCTTCTTGTTCCAGCTTGAAGCCAGCCGCAAGCACTTCGGCGCGCAGCGCCTGCTCGTCGATGCGGTGCAGGGTCTTGGTGTCCGCAAGGCCGCTGCCGATCTTGGCCGCATGGTCGATGACCACCAAATGCCCGCCCGGGCGCAGCGCCTCGAAGAGCGCGCGGTTCATCCTGGCTCGGTCCACCGGCCCGTAGGCGATGTCGTGATACGACAGCACCAGCGTGACCAGGTCCACGCGCGGCGCCTCGGCCGGATACGGGTCTTCGAGCGGGCGCAGCAGCAGCTCGATGTTGGCCTGCGGCTGCGCGGCGAGCCGTTTCTCGAGCGCCGGGCGCGCCTTTTCGGCCTGCGCCCAGACCTTGCCGGCCGGCCCCACTGCGAGCGCCATCAGCTGCGTCGTGTAGCCGCCACCGGCCTGGATGTCGAGCACCTTCATGCCGGGCTTGACCTGCGCGAAGCGCAGCAGCTCGGCGGG
>NZ_JANMWL010000194.1:0-8062 GCF_031393925.1 Methylibium sp.
CGGCGTGCGCAGCCTGATGGACTACGAAGTCACCTTCACCTGCGACATCCGACTGGGCAAGCCGGAATTTTCAATGAAAGTGCTTGTGCCCGTGACCAGCCTGTGCCCGTGCTCCAAGGAAATCTCCGACTACGGCGCGCACAACCAGCGCTCGCAGGTGACGATTACCGCCGAGCTGAAGGGCGACACGCTCGGCTTCGAGTCGCTGGTGCGCTTTGCCGAAGAGTCCGCGTCGAGCGAGATCTGGGGTCTGCTCAAGCGCCCCGACGAGAAGTGGATCACCGAGCGCGCCTACGAGAACCCCAAGTTCGTCGAGGATCTGGTGCGCGACGTGGCGCTGCGCCTGAACGCCGAGCCGGCGGTCGGGCGCTACCGGGTCGAGGTGGAGAACTTCGAGTCGATCCACAACCACAGCGCATTCGCGGTGATCGAGCGCGGGTGATTTCGGCCCTGGATCGGCGCTGCATATTGCGTCCCGAAGCCTGAAGCCTGTCGCGAAGCGCCGCGTTGCCTTCAGTCCGACAGGCGCTCGATGACCGTCCAGCTTCGCAGCACCGCGACCTCCCTGAGCCGCGCATCCGGCCGCACCGCCACCGGATCGCTCACCGCCTCGAGCAGCGGCAGGTCGCTGGCCGAGTCGCTGTAGAACCAGCTGCGCGCGAAGCCCTTCAGTTCCAAGCCCTCCAGTGCCAGCCAGCCCAGCAACTTGTCGAGCTTGTGTGCGCCCACGCAGGGCGCACCGATGATCTCGCCAGTCAGGCGGCCGTGCGAGTCGCGCGCGGCCTCGCTGGCCAGCACTTCGGTGATGCCAAAACCGGCGGCATAGCGCTCGGCGACAAAGCGCGTGGTCGCAGTGACGAGGCAGCAGCGGTCGCCGGCTTCGCGGTGTTGCGCCACCAGGGCGAGTGCCGCGGCCGGCAGCGTGGGCGCGAGGCCGGCCTCGAAGGCCGCCAGCCCGTCGTCGAGGCCCGAGCGCGAGATGTCGCGCAGCGGCAGCACCAGCGCGCGGTGCAGTTCGCGCACACCGATGTCGCCGGCCAAGTAGCGCCGGCAGTGCTCGAGATAGTCGGTCTCGGTGTCGGCGGGCAGCCAGCCTCGCTCGATACAAAAGCGCGTCCACGCCATGCCGCTGTCGAACGGGATCAGCGTGTGGTCGAGGTCGAAGAGGGCGAGCCGCACCACGCTTGCCGGGCTCAATCGAGCAAGCGCGCGGGCAGCGCGCCGCGCAGCGCGTTGCACACCATGAGCTGCTGGGCGCGCTGCAGGTCGTCGCGCGTGAGCGTGCGTTCGCGCGCGGCCCAGGCCGGGTCGTCGAGCAGCACGCCGCGCATCACGCCGGGCAGGGCGCCGTCGGCCAGCGGTGGCGTGTACCAGTGGCCGTCGATGCGCAGGAACACGTTGCTGCGGCCACCTTCGATCAGCCGGCCATCGGCATTGAAGAACAGGCTGTCGAAGGCGCCGGCCGCTTCGGCCTCGGCCATGCCCTGGTCGTAGGCAGCGCGCAAGGTGGTCTTGTGGCCGGCCAGGGGCGAGGGCGGCAACGGTTCGGCGGCGCACAGCAGGCCGGCGGGGCCACGCCACGGCGCCAGCGGTGCAGCGATCGTGTCGATGCGCCCCGCGTGATCGAGCGCGAGTCGAAGCCGCGTCGGCGTGGCCGCTGGCAGCGTGTCGAGGGCGCGTTCGATGGCGGTGTCGAGCGCACTCGCGTCCCATGAAAAGCCCAGCCGCCGCGCGCTGCGTTCGAGCCGCTCGACGTGTCGCTGGCGATGGCGCACACCGTCCTCGCGCGTCGCGAACATCGTCTCGAACAGTTGAAAGCCCGGGTCCAGGCCGGTGAGAAAGCGCGCCTTGAGCTGGCACTCGGCGTACTCGTCTTCGGCCTCGCTGTCGAGCACGATGCCCGCGCCGATGCCCAGGCGCCCGGCGCGCAGGCCTTCGCTGGGCGGACCGAGCGTGAGCGTGCGAATCGCCACCGACAGGCAGAGGTCGCCACAGGTCGCAGCGTCACGCGCTGCGTCGACCCAGCCGATTGCGCCGGTGTAGAGGCCGCGCGGCGTGTTTTCCAGCCCCGCGATCAGCGCCATGGTGTGGTGCTTGGGCGCGCCGGTGATGGAGCCGCAGGGGAAGGTGGCGCGCAGCAGGTCGGGCAGGCCGAGCTTGGGCTGCAGCTGCGCCTGGACGGTGGAGGTCATCTGGAACACGGTCGCATGCGACTCGATGTCGAACAGCTCCGGTACGCGCACCGAGCCGGTTTGCGCGATGCGGCCGAGGTCGTTGCGCAGCAGGTCCACGATCATCAGATTCTCGGCGCGGTTCTTGGTGTCCAGGCTCAAGAGGCGCGCGGTTTCGCTGTCGCCTTCCATCACCGCGCGGCGCGGCGCGGTGCCCTTCATCGGCTTGGCCATCAGGCGGCCGGCCGCGTGGCGGATGAACAGCTCGGGCGAGCACGACAGCACGTGCGTCGCGGCCTGATCGTCGCCCTCGAGCGGCGGCAGCGCGATGAAGGCGCCATAGGGCACCGGCTGGCGTGCGCGCAGGCGGCGGTACAGCGCCAGCGGCGAGCCGTGCGCAGCAAAGTCGAGCCGGTAGGTGAAGTTGACCTGGTAGGTCTCGCCGGCACGGATGGCTTCGTGGATGCGCGCGATGGCGGCGTGGAAGGCCAAGCGGTCGACGCTGGCACGCACGTCCGTCGTGCCGGCCGCGGCGGGCTCGGCACGGCCTTCCTCGGCGGCCAGCCAGGCGTTGACTTCGGTGTTAGAGAGCTGCCGCAGCTCACCGAACAACAGCACGCGCAATGCCGCGTCGTCGCTGCCCGGCCGCTGGCCGGCGCCGAGCAGCTTGGTGCCCCACTCGTAGTCGATCAGCAGCACGGCATGCAGGCCACCGCGCTGGTCGGCCTGGACCTCGGCCCACAGCGCGTCGAGCGCGGCCGGCTCGGTGCAGCGTCGCTCGTGCGCGAACGCGCTGTAGAGACGGCTCGTCGGCGCCGCGGCGGTGGCGTTGCGGTCGTCGAGCAGGGCGAACGGGGCGGTGGTCATCGGGTCGATGTGCCGGGCCGCCGCCTCACTTGCAGTGCGCGTACGGACTCAACTCCAGTCGTCCATGTCGTGCCTGATCTCGTGGCGCTTGGCGATCAGCTCGTCCACGCTCGGCTCGTCGGCCAGGGCCCGCTTGATCGCGAGCTTGGTGGCCTCGTAATTGGTGCGGTACATGTCCTTCTTGTCGAGGTTGGCGTCCTTCGCGCAGCGCGGGTCGATCCACACCAGGCTGATGATGCACAGCTCGTTGGCCATTTCCTTGGGGATGGTGCCGTCGATCAAACAATCGACCACGGCGTCGGCTGTGGCCGACTGCACCGCGCCGCCGAACAGGTCGATGTTGGCGCTGTCCTGGTGCGTGACCTTGGGCACCAGCATCGTGGCCGGGCGCACCAGCTGGTTGCAGGCGCGGATCGCGAACATGGCGGTGTGGCCCTTGCTCTGCGCCATCAGGTTGGCGAAGGCCTGGCCGACCGGGCCGTCCGTGCGGCCGATGAGGATCTCCGGCATGGCGTCGGTGAACTGGCCGTCGGCGGCGAAGACGGTGGCTTCACCGGCGTGGAAGGTGTAGGGCTTGCTCATGGTCGGTATCGGTTGGAGTGAAACTTCGGGAACAAGGGATCACGGATTGACGAGCAGCAACTCGCCTTTGCCGTCGGACGCAAGATCACCGACGAGCCGCCGAGGCCGCGCCGCCACCAGCGCGGCGAACGGACCCCCCGCACGCGCGAGGTCGCGCGACAGCAGGGCCCAAATCACGCCGAAGTCGTAGACGGTCTCGGCAAAGGTGGGCAGCGGCGTCGGCGTCGCGCTGGCCAGCACGACCGTGCCGCGCCGCATGCCGTGGGCCGCGTGGGCGCCGACGCGGCCGGCCACGGCGATGGTGCCGGCCACCATGCGCGAGGCGAGAAAGTCGCCCGCGTCGCCGAACACCAGCGCGCTGCCGCGGCGCATGCGGTCGCCAAAGCGCGCACCGACCGAGCCCCGCACGAGAAGCGCGCCGCCGCGCATGCCGTCCATGCTGCCGGGCAGGGGGCTGGCGGCGAAGTCGCCCGCGTTGCCACCGATGTCGAGGCGGCCGCCCGACATTTCGCAGGCTGCGAGCAAGCCGGCATGGCCGCTCGCGATGATTTCTCCGGCGCTCATGCCCGCGCCGAGGTAATCGCCCGCCGGGCCCTCGATCCGGATGCGCCCGCCGCCGAGCTGCCAGCCGATGCGGTCGCAGTGCGACAGGTCACCTTCGAAGCGCAGTTCGTCGTCGGTGTGGGGCGCAATGGTGAACAGCTCTGCGAGCGCCAGCGACTCCTTGCCATGCCAGACGCCGAGCTTCGCGACCGCACCGGCAGACAGCCCGGCCAGCGCCGCGGGCGAGAGCGAACGCAGGTCCACGCGCAGCCGGGGCGCTTGCTTGAGCGTGAGCTTCCAGCCGCTCATGCGCCGGCTCCCGGCACCAGCTTGTGCAGGTGGTAGAGAAACGGCCCGAGCTTGCCGCCGTAGTTGCCGGCGCCGACGCGCCTGAGTCCTGATTGCGCGCCGCGCGCAATCACGGCCGCCAGCCCGGCGCGCATCGCGGCCGCCACGTCGGCCTCGGTCAGTCCGTCAATCACGATCTCCATCACGCTGCCGATGTCGGGGCCGAGTTCGCTCTTGGCAGCCAGCTCGCGCAGGCTCGGGCAATAGGCTTCGTTGGTCGAGGCGCCCAGAGCCGGGTACTTGGATCCGACCTTGGAGCCCGAACGCACCACGCCGCCGGGGAAGGGCATGATCACGTTGGGCAGGGTCTTCATCGCGGCCACCGCAACTTCGGCCGCGGCCAGCGCCGCAGCGGTGTCGGTCGCCAGCAGCAGCAGGTTGCCGCCACCGACCGCCTTGGTCGTGACCCAGGTGGTTTCTTGCGCGACGAACTCACCGTCCATCACCGGCACGCGCCAGTAGCGCATGCCCTTGATCATCTTGCTGATCTGCCAGCCATCGCCGAAGAAACGCAGGTTCTTGCCGAGCGCGATCGCGTCGCCTTCAAACAGGCCGGCGTAAACCGCGGTGGTCGGGCAGGTCAGCACGCATTGGCCGACGCGTTTTTCCACCTGCTTGGCGAGCTCCCTGCCGCTCATCGAAAAGATCAGCACCGAGATGCCGGGCCGGCCGTCGGGCGTCTCCTCGGGTGAGAGCTCGCGCTCGATGCCGGCCTCGCAGCCGCAGGCGATCACCGAGGTGGCAAAGCCGGTGGTCGCGACGGCAGCATGGCGCGCCCAGGTCATGTCGTGCGCGGTGATGACGAGCCGCGTCGCCTTCATCGGGAAGGCCTCGGCGAAGCTGTCGTCGATGGTGATGCCGTTTTGTTGCATCGAATTTCTTGAATGAAAGTCAGGCCGCGACGCGCTTCTTGGCAGCGCGCTTGGGCTCGGCGGTGAGGGGCTGTAATTCGTGCATGAACGCGGCCATCGGGGTCGATGCCTTGTTCACCGCTTCGGAGCTTGGAAACGCCTTGTGAATCTCCGGCTGGAGCAGCACCAGATTGCTACCGGCCATGACCCGCTTGTAATACTTGCCCCGCACGAGCGGGGCAAGGTCTTTGCGCCGGTACTCGGCGCGCGTGTCGTCTCTAGCTTTGCTCATCGATAGTGGCCGTTGTGCCTAAGCATGAACGTCAATGACTTCGGCGGAAGAATGCGGCTGCGGAAAAGGCAGGCCGCCTTCCTTGAGGCCTTCCAGATGGAACTCGATGGCTTCGTGGATCAGCCGCGTCACCTCGGCGCGTGATTGCCCGACCGCGATGCAGCCGGGAACGTCGGGCACGTAGGCGCCAAAGCTGGACGGGCCTTGCTCTATGACAACGAGAAACTGCATGGTGTGGCTCACGGCTCGAGGCCGGCTTGCTTAAGCGCATTGTTCAGCGTGCCGGGTGGGACTTCGACGCTTGCTTTGCCTGACACGGTGACGGTCCCGAGCTTTTCGGGATGATGGTACTGAAGGTGACTGCCACGCTGACGCACCTGCCGCCAGCCGTCGGCTTCAAGAAGGGCAAGTAACTCTTTGACCTTGGTAGGCATGGCCGAGCGCGAGCCTGTTAGCTCGTGACGGACGCGAAACACGCCGCCGGCAACAACCGCCCGCCATTGCCGCAGCGGCACAGCTCGTCGCGGCCGATCATCATGTGGCGTGGGCTTACGGCGAGGTGTTTGTCGGCATAGGCCGCGACCCGTTTCTCGATGCCGCGGTCGTAGGCCGGCTCGACGAAGTGCGTGCCGCCGGTCGGCGTGGCGGTGATGCGGCCGGCGCGGGCGACGCGCACGCCGTCCTTGAAGACATGCTCGGGCGCGGTGAACATCGTCTCGCGATTGGCGTGCTCGCGATACACCGCGATGTCGGCCGCAGCGCCCGTGCCGAGCTGGCCGCGGTCGGGCAGGCCCAGCAGCCGCGCCGGGCCGGCGCGCGTCATGATGGCGATCTCGTTCAAGCTGAGTTCGCGCGTGATGGATGCCAGCTGCGAGGCTGCCACCACCTCGGGCGGCAGCTTGGCGAGCTGCTCGTCGCGAAAGCCCTTGTCCATGAGCAGCCGGATCAGATGCGGGTAGCTGGTGAACGGCGCGCCGTTGGGGTGGTCGGTGGTGAGCACCACGCGCCACGGGTCCTTCACCAGCAAGAAAATTTCGAGACCGATCACCCACTGCAGCGCGTTGACGAAGCTCTGCTCGCGGTAGCGGAACGGCACCACGCCGCAGCCGGCGTCGCATTCGATGTCGGCGCCGACCCATTTGCGTGGGTCGGCGAGGTCGGCGTTGGCATGCTGGCGCATGGTGTCGCCGGAGGCGGTGACGGTGCGGCCGAACATGATCTGGCCGACGTCGATGCTCACGTTGGCATTGGCGTTGACGGCGTCGGCCAGTTGCTGCGCGGCCGACGAGAATTTCTTCGGGCCTTCGCTGCCGTAGGCGTGGAACTGGATGTGCGTCAGGTGCCCGGGCAGGCCTTCGAGCGCATCGATGGTGGCGAGCGTGGATTCGATGTTGCCGGCCACACCGAGGTTGCTGCCGTGGATGTGCAGCGGATGCGGCACGCCCAGCTCGTGCAGCGCCTTGGCGAGCGTGTGCACGATCTTCCTCGGCGTGACCTGCCAGTGCACATGGTTTTCGTCGACGTCGAGCTTGCGCTGGTTGAACTTGAAGGCCGAGATGCCGCCCGGGTTGACCACCTTCACGCCCAGCGCCTTGGCGGCATGGATGGTCCACGCCACGTAGTCGCGGATGTGCTGGAAGTCTTCACCGCGGCTGAGCATCTCGAGCATCAGCTCGTCGCTGCCGAGCATGACGTAGGCGCCGTGGTCGAGGATCGGCACGTCGCCCATTTCCATGTGGGCATGGCGCGCGTTGGCCGCCATCATGGCCGGCTCGAACGCGGCCGTGTAGCCCATTTCGGCATAGCGGTAGCCGGTGGCCAAGGTGCCCGGCGCGCAGTGGCCGCAGGAGGCCAGCTCGAGCGGGTTGGTCGGCAGCGCGATCGGATCGCGGTTAAGACGGTGATCCTCGGGTAGCAGCATGCGCGCGAGGTTGATCTTGCCGCCGCCGATGTGGGTGTGCATGTCGATGCCGCCGGCCATCACCACGCAACCACTGGCGTCGATCTCTTCGCCGACGGCCTCGTGCGCCTGTAGTTCCACGATGCGGCCGTCGCGCACGCCGAGGTCGCGCACCGCATCGACGCCGTTGATCGGGTCGATGACGCGCCCGCCGCGCAGTCTGAGGCTGCTCATGCCGCGACCCCTTGCCCGAGCGCTGCAAGGCGCACGGTCAGCGCACGCGCCACGTCGGCCACCGATGGAAGGGCGTCAGCGCGTACCGCCTCGAGCGGCAGCACCACCGCGCCGTCGGTGCGAAACAGATGGCCGGCCACGCCGATGCCGGGCGTGGCGACCGTGATGAAGACGCCGCTCTCAGGGGGCGCGACACCGGGCCCGCCGAGCACGATGGTCGGCAGGTCGGCGCCCGGCCGCGGCGGCTCGGTGCCAAAGCTGGCCACCCACAGCA
>NZ_JANMWL010000252.1:0-51800 GCF_031393925.1 Methylibium sp.
CCTGCTCGCCCCAGGCCTGGGCCGCGGCGGCCTTCTTCAGCCTGCTGCAGTCGTGCCTGGGACTGCACATCGACGCGGCGCGTGGCGAGGTGTCGCTGCGCACGCCCCGGCTGCCCGAATTCATCGATTGGGTCAGGCTGCGTTGCCTGTCGGTCGGTGACACCGGCCATGTCGACCTGTTGATGCAGCGCTATGCCCACAACGTCGGCGTCGAGGCGACCCACAAGAACGGCAAAGTCGAAGTGGTGGTGGTGATCTGAGGCCGCGGCTCCAAGCCGACAGTGTCGGCCTGGACGGCCGAAGAGGCGACGCCTCTGGCGGCGCCAAGGCCCGAAGGGATGAGGCGCCGGGGCAGCGTTGGTCAGTCCCAGCGGGCACGCGCATTGCTCCGGTGTAGCCGCCGGCTTCCCGGTCAACCGCTTAAAGGATCGACATGAACCAGATCAAGCATTACCTCGCCACCGCCGTCCTGGCCGCTTTTGCGCTCACGACGGGCGGGGCGGCCACGGCGGCGACCGACAGCGCCAAGGCGATGAAGGCCAGCGCCGATGCCGACTACAAGGCGGCCAAGAAAAAGACCGGGGCCGACTACAAGGCCGCCAAGGCACATTGCCGTCCGATGAAGGGCGATGCACAGAAAACCTGCAAGGCAGAAGCCAAGGCGACACATGAGAAGGCCGAAGCCGATGCCAAGGCGACGCATGAGAAGGCCGAAGCCGACGCCAAGATGATGAAGTGATGGCGGCTCGCTGTCCCCGCCCAGCGCGTTGACCTGGGATCGGGGCGGCGCGATCGCTGTGCGTTCAGGCGGGCAAGGTGCCTTGCTTGCGTGCCGCGTGCCGCTCAGCGCAGCAGCACGTAGACCGCGCCGAGCGCCACCACGGCGATGATCAGCCACCACACGGTATTCACCTTGCTGTCGCGCGCCGCGCCGACGGCTTCGCTGTCGCTGTCGTTGGGGTCGGTCATGGCGTGGTCAGTCCTCGGGTTCGTCGCACTCGGCCGGCAGGCCCAGTGCCTTGGCGAGGGCGGCGATGCGTGCGCGCTGGATGATCGCGCCGACGGCGGGGCCACGCTGGCCGCGGGCCATGGCCTGCGCAGCGATGTCGGCGGTGGCCACCGATTGCGCCGCCGCGAGTGCGCTGCACAGACGTGGCGCGGGCGTATAGGCGCTGTCCTCGAAGCCGAGCCGCCCGCGCGCGTCGCACTCGCACGCCAGCAGCACCTGCTCGAAGCGCCGCGGCTTCCTGATCGCGTCGCAGCGCTCCAGCAGGCGCAGCAGCGCGGCCGCGCCGAACTCGGCGCTGCGGTGCAGGTTGCCGTGCTCGCGCGCCACCACCTCGGCCAGCTCGCGGCAGTCGAGCGGCACACGCAGGCGCTCGCCGAGAGCGCGCAGCAGCGCCACGCTGCGCGCTTCGTGGCCCAGGTGGCGCGGCAGCACGTCGGCGGGTGTGGTGCCCTTGCCGAGGTCGTGGCCGAGGCAGGCAAAGCGCACCGCCAGCGGCGCCGCCAGCCGCGCGCTCATGTCGAGCACCATCATTAAATGCACGCCGGTGTCGATCTCGGGGTGGTAGTCGGCGCGCTGCGGCACGCCCCACAGGCGCTCGACCTCGGGCAGCAGTCGCGCCAGCGCACCCGAGGCGCGCAGCACCTCGAACATGCGCGAAGGCAGCGCCTCCATCAGCCCGCGCGCCAGCTCTTGCCAGACGCGCTCGGCCACCAGCGCGTCGACCTCGCCGGCCACCACCATGCCCTGCATGAGCGTCATGGTTTCGGGTGCCACCGTGAAGTCGGGCAAGCGTGCCGCGAAGCGCGCCAGCCGCAGCACGCGCACCGGGTCTTCGGCAAAGGCGGGCGACACATGGCGCAGCACGCGCGCGGCGATGTCGCGCTGGCCGCCGTGCGGGTCGATCAGCCGGCCGTCGACGCCGCGGGCGATGGCGTTGATGGTGAGGTCGCGACGCGCCAGGTCGTCTTCCAGGGTCACCTCGGGCGCGGCGTGAAAGGCGAAGCCGTGGTAGCCGGGCGCGGTCTTGCGCTCGGTGCGTGCGAGCGCCACTTCCTCGCGCGTCTGTGGATGCAGGAACACCGGGAAGTCACGGCCCACCGGCAGATAGCCGGCGTCGACCAGCTGTTGCGGCGTGGCGCCGACGGCGACCCAGTCGCGGTCATGTACCGCGCGCCCGAGCAGCGCATCACGCACCGCGCCGCCGACCTCGTAAAGCTCCATGCGGCGCAGTGTAGGGCGCGCGCTTCTTGCAGTTCAGCGGTTCAGCGGTGGGTACGATAGGGCTCGTCGAACGCCACGAAATCCTGCTCCGCCAGCGCGTCCTTGACCCAGGCCTGCATGGCCGGCAGGGCATGAACCGCATCGACATAGGCGGCGATGTGCGTCGCCACCGGCAGGCCGTAGGTGCGCACCCGGCTGCACACCGGCGCGAAGTAAGCATCGGCGATGGTGAAGCGGCCAAACAGCAACGGCCCGCCGTGCTCGACGAGCAGCTCGCTCCACAACGTGACGATGCGCTCGAGGTCGGCCTTCACCGCCGGCTGTTCGCGCAGCAGCCGCTCGCCGACCTCAGGCAGCGACGCTTCGATGTTCATCGGGCAATGCGTGCGCAGCGCGCTAAAGCCCGCATGCATCTCCGCGCACACGCTGCGCGCGCGGGCGCGGGCCCGGGCGCCTTCGGGCCACAGCCGCAGCGCCGGGAATTTCTCGGCCAGATATTCCGCAATCGCCAGCGTGTCCCACACGGCGAAGGTGTCAGCGCCCGAGTCGCTGTCAAGTTTGTCGATCAGCACCGGCACGCGTCCGGCCGGCGAGTGCCGCGCCAGCGCGCGCTTGAAGGCGGAATCCGGCGCGAAGCCCTCGTCGAAGCGCAACAGCACTTCATCGAACGCGATGTCGGCCTGGCGCATCAACAGCCAGGGCCGCAGCGACCATGACGAGTAGTTCTTGTTGCCGATGACGAGTTGCATGTACGGGCCTCGATGCACCGAGGGGGGAGGCAAGCTACCCGCGCCCGGCGCGGGCCCGCCAGCCGTTGAGCCGCGCCGGGCCTTGACCGGCGCTCAGGTAGCTCGGGCCGATCGCCTCCAGTGCCGTCGGCACGATGCCGAGCGCGTCCAGGCCGGGCAGCGCGCCGCTGGCCACGTTGGCAACGCGCAGCGAGTCGAGGTTGTCGGCCGACAAGAGCGGCTCGCCCGGCGCCAGGCGCATGAGCGCGGCCTGGGCACGGGCGAGGGCCGGCGAGAGCGGCACGATGGGGCGTTCGTGGCCGCTCCAGCGGCCGGCCAGGCGTGCCAGGTCGGCCAGGGTGTAGATGCTCGGGCCGGCGCACTCGAAGGTCTTGCCAATCGTGCGGTCGTCCAGCAGGCAGCGCACGATGGCCTCGGCCACGTCGTCCACCCAGACCGGCTGCATGCGGGCGTGCGCGCCGGCCAGCGGCAGCACCGGCAAGACGCGTTGCAGCCGCGCAAACAGATTGAGGAAACGGTCGCCCGCACCGAACATCACCGAAGGGCGAAGCACGCTTAACGCCAGCGGTGAGGCCTTGAGCACCGCCTCGCCACGCGCCTTGGAGCGCAGGTAATGCGAAGGCGCATTGGCACTCGCGCCGAGCGCGCTCACGTGGACCACGCGTTGCACACCGGTGCCCGCGCAGGCGCTGGCCAGGCGACGCGGCAGCGCGACGTGGACGCGCTCGAAGTCGGCGGCGCTGCCGTGCAGGATTGCCACCAGGTTGACCACCGCGTCGCGCTTGGCGAGCAGCCGGTCGAGCTGCGCATCGTCGTGGATGTCGGCTTCGATCAGCTCCACCGTCGGTAAGGTGAGCAGATGTCGCGCGCGCTGCGGCCGGCGGCTCGGCACGGCAATGCGCACGCCCGCGCCGCCGAAATGCTGCACCAGACGCTCGCACAGGACGCTGCCGACGAAGCCGGTGCCGCCCAGTATCAACACGCTCTTCATGCCGACTCTCCGGTTGCCGAACGCCTCATCGAAGCCACTTCGCGCCCCGTCCGTCGAGCGGGGGCCATGGCCCCGAGCGCTCCAGGCAGATCCCGCTCGACGGGTGGCGGCACGCTGTCGCGCGGCCCGATGGCGCTGCCCAGCCGCGCGCGCAGCGACTGCGGCTCACCGCTCATGATCGCGGCGTAGTCGGTGGCGTTGGACAGCACCTTCTTCACGTAATCGCGCGTCTCGTTGAACGGGATGTTCTCTGCCCAGGCCGCGGCGTCGAGCGCGGGGCCTTCGCGCCAGCGGCGCGGGCGGCTCGGGCCGGCGTTGTAGCCGGCGGCGGCCATGGCTTGCGAGCCCTCGAAGCTGTCGAGCACGAGCTTGAGGTAGCCGGTGCCGATCCGCAGGTTGGTTTCGCTGTCGTTGATGCGCCCCGGCTTGTAGTCCAGGCCGAGCTTCTTGGCCGTCCAGGTGGCCGTGGCCGGCATGATCTGCATCAACCCCGAAGCGCCCGCGCCCGAGCGGGCGTCGGTGATGAAGCGCGACTCCTGGCGGATGAGGCCGTAGACGTAGGCCGGGTCCAGGCCGGCCTCGCGCGAACGCGCCACCACGCTGGCGCGAAACGGCGTGGGAAAGCGCTGCGCCATGTCGACCTGCTCGCGGGTGCGCTCGCTGGTGTTGATGCAGCGGTCCCACACCTGGCGCTCGCAGGCCAGTTGCGCGGCGGCGAGCAGTGCGCGCTCGCCCATGCCGTGCAGCGAGAAGTTCCACTCGCGCACGCCCTCGGCGCGCAAGCCCAGCGCCATGAGTTGCAGCGCGCGCTCGAGCCCGGGGTGCGCGGCCGCGGCGGCGCGTTCATCAGCGGTGAGCTCGGGCGGCGCGGGCGGCAACACCAGCGGCTGGCCGAGGTCTTCGCTGGCGAGCTTGCCGTAGAAGTGCAGCGGGTTCGCGATCGATGCGAGCAGCTCGCGCGACTCTGCGATCAGCGCCGCGCCGTCCTGGCTGTCTTCGGCCAGGGCGCGCAAGGCGCGCGCCTTCCAGTACACCCAGGCCGGCTCGCGCTGCTCGACCGCGCTCATGGCATTGACGGCCTGCATCACCTGCTGCCAGCGCCCGGCGCCGTTGTTGGCGCGCAGCGCGGCGCGCAGCTTCCAGGCCAGCGTCTCGTCGGGCAGATCCAGTTCGAGCGGCGCGCGACCGCGCAGCTCGGCGCGTTGGAAGTGATCGGGCGCGGTGTCGGCGAGCTTGAGGGCGGCCTGCTTGCCCAGGCTCGCCCACACCCAGGCGGCGGCCTCGGCCGGTAGTTGCTCGCTCCAGCGCTCGCGCAGCTGGGTGGCGGTGGCGTCGGCGTCGTGGGTGCCGCTCTTGATAAGCGCCAGTGCGGTCAGCTCGGCGCCAGGGCGTTCGCGCACCGAGCCCTTGCGCGCGAGAAAGCGTTGTGGGTTCTCGCTCAGCTCGCCGACCGCGCCTGCCACGTCGTCGCCCAGCAGCGCCGCGGCCTGGCGCGCCATGCGCGTGCGGCCGGCTTCGACCGCCAGGCGCGTCTTGCGCCACACGTCGGCGTTGCCGAGCAGCTTGGCCTCGAACAGCGTGGTGGCGAGCAGCGCGCAGCCCTCGTCGGCGTCGCGTTGCGCCAGCCAGGCGGCGCGCGCCTCGGTCTTGACGTCAGCGCCGTCGAGGTGGTGCGCCAGCAGCGCATAGCAGCTCACTTCGCGGTCGTCGTTGAGCTTGAAGCGCGGGTGCTCGGCGCGAAAGTTGACCCAGTCGCGGCGGTGGCCGAGTTCGAGCAGCCAGTCGTTGCGCAGCCGGTCCTCGAGGTAGCTGGCGGGCCAGCGCGCATAGAACGCATCGAGCTCCTCCTGCCGGGCTTCGCTCAGCCGGTTGCTCAGTTCCCAGTAATCGGCCCACACGGCCAATGGGTGGTTGGCGGCGAGTGCGGCGGCGCGCGTCGAAGCCAGCTGCGCGCGGTCGCGCTTGCGCAGCGCTTCGCGCGCTTGCAGGACGGGATCGTTCATGACCTGCGCCTGCACGGGCGCCAAGGGCAGAGCGCACGCCAACGCGGCGGCGGCAAACAACAGACGGGCGAGACGTCGGGGAAGTGGAGCGACAGCGGAAAGACGGGTGGTCATGCGGTAAGGCTTTGAAGCGAGCCTTCAATTTAACGCAGCTCCCCCGGCCCGGAGCGGGGCGTGGGCATCGCGGCGTGCATTCATCGGCGGTGATGGCGATTCATCGCGGGCTCGCGTGCGCTCTCATCGCAAGGCGCTGGTGATGTGCAGCCGCCCGACCCTCGCCGTGATCTGCGCTGCGATCGTCGCCTGCGCGGCGACCCTGCTGCTGGCGCTGGCCCCGGCCATCGGCGAACTTCGTCGGTGCCCGTGCCCGGCAGCGACCGTCACGGCATGCGCGTGGTGCCATTGCCGCGGGGGTGGCGAGCGGCGTGCGCGCGCCGCGCTTCGTCGAACTGCCCAGGGTGGTGGAGCGAGGCCAGCGCCTTCGCAGCGACGCGCTGGCGGGCGGGCTCGGCAGCACTCCGCCGGGTATGGCGTGCGCGAGCAGTGAGCCGCGGGCGTCGCCGCATGCCACCCAGGCGCCCGCCATCGCCTCGGGCGCCGATGATCAGGGGCATGCATCGGCCGTCTGCACGGCCGGCGTTCGGGGGCACTGCACTCAGGCACGCGGATGCTCCGTCTTTCGGTGACCGGTGCGCCGGAAACTGCCCGGCGGTGCCTGCACTCAGGCGCGCTTGCGCTTGATCGCCGCGGGGCGCCTGGGTCCACGCTGCGCCTTCGCCCTGAGCGCGGCTTCGAGTGCCAGTCGGGCCCAAGGTTGCATGAGCGCCGGCGACTCGATCGCCTCGGCAGGCGGCGTCCAGTAGCTCAGGGTGGTCTGCTTCGCTGCGCCGCCCTGCGTGCGGGTGTAGACAAAGGGCTGGCCGCCGGCCGCTTGCCACCGCGCCAAGGTCAGCGCGTCGGTCTTGAGATACAGCTGCTCCGCAGCGACCAGGCCGATCATCAGTCCGTCGAGGTAAAGGCCGTGCCCGCCGAACAGGCGCCGCGCCTGGGCCGCACCGAGCGGCGCGAGCAACCAGACGCAGTGCGCCGCAAACGGGTCGGGCGACTCGGGCCGGGCAAGCATGCCGGCAGTGTAGGCAGGCACGAACGGCCATTGCGGCCGGCGCGACCTTTGCCCGACACTCGCTCACCCACCCTGCGACTCGACACCTCCGATGACCCCCGGCCTGCCCCTGCCGTCTTTCGAGCCACCCCGCGACAAGGCCCGGTTGCGTCGCCTGCTGCAGGCCGAGCGGCAAAGCCTGCCCGACCGCGCGGAACGCTCCGCGCAGCTGCAGCAGGTGCTGCGCGTGTGGCTGACGCAGCGCGAGGACGTGACGGTGGGCGCCTACTGGCCCATCAAGGGCGAGTTCGACCCGCTGCCCGCGCTGCACCGCTGGACCGAAGGCCGCGGCCACGGCACCGGCGAAGGGCCACCGCGGCGCATCGGCCTGCCGGTGATGATTCGCCAGACCAAACAACTGCGCTTTCTGCAGTGGTTCCCCGGCTGCGAGATGGAGCCCGACGCCTTTGACATTCCCAAGCCGCGCGGCACCGACCTGCTGCTGCCCACTTTGCTGATCGTGCCCTGCGTCGGCCATGGCCCCGGCGGCCTGCGCCTGGGCTACGGCGGCGGCTTCTACGACCGCACCTTGGCGGCCCTGAGCCCGCGGCCCTACACCGTGGGCATCGGCTACCGGCACGGCTACATCCCCTGGCTCGAAGCCGAGCCGCACGACATACCGCTCGATACCCTGCTCACCGAAGACGGGGTGGCGTGGTCGCGCGAAGCGCCCTGAAAAACCTCGAAGGAGCGACCATGGCCCGCCGCAGCAGTGACGCCTTCAAAGCCTTTCGCGCCGGCCGCAAGCTGCGCCTGAAGGACATCGACCCGGGCAGTCGGCCGTTTGCCAGCAGCAGCCGCGAGGCCGACGACGCGCGGCTCACCGCGCTGGCCATCGAGATCGACCGCCTGCAAGACCTGCTCTACGCCAACAGCGCCGCGCCCGCCGCGCCCAAGCTGTTGCTGGTGCTGCAGGGCCTGGACACCTCCGGCAAGGACGGCACCGCCCGCTCGGTGTTCACCCACTGCAGCCCGCTGGGCGTGCGCGTGGTCGCGTTCAAGGCGCCCTCGGAGCTGGAGCGCGCGCACGACTTTCTGTGGCGCGTGCATGCGGTGGCGCCGCGGGCCGGCGAAATCGTGGTGTTCAACCGCAGCCACTACGAAGACGTGCTGGTGCCCGTGGTCGAAGGCTGGATCGACGCGGCTGAGCGCGACCGGCGGCTGGCGCACATCAACGCCTTCGAGCGGCTGCTGCACGAGAACGGCACGGCGATCGTGAAGTGCTACCTGCACATCTCGCGCCAAGAGCAAAAAGAGCGTCTTCAGGCGCGCCTGGACGACCCGGCCAAGCAATGGAAATTCAACCCCGGCGACTTGGCTGTGCGCGCCAAGTGGAAGCAGTACCAGGCGGCCTACGAAGCCGCACTCACCGCGACCTCGACCGCCGAAGCATCCTGGTACGTGATCCCGGCCGACAGCAAGACCAACCGCAACCTCATGATCGCCAGCTTGGTGGCGCGCACGTTGGCGGCCATGAAGCTCGAGCCGCCGAAGCCCGATTACGACCCGCGGGCGGTGAAGATCGTCTGACGCCCGGCCGGCGAACGGCGCACGGGGCGAGCCCATGCGACACACCCAAGTGCTCATCGTCGGGGCCGGCCCCACCGGCCTGATGCTGGCCTGCCAGCTGGCGCGCCACGGCGTCGACTTTCGCATCGTCGATCCTAAGGTCGGCCCGACGCGCGAATCGCGCGCGCTCGGCGTGCAGGCGCGCACGCTGGAGCTGTTCGAGGCGATGGGCATCGCCGACGCGGCAGTGGCCGAGGGACGGCCCGTCCTGGCCGGCAACCTGTATGTCGGCCGCAAGCGCGTGCAGCGCATCCCGCTCGGTGAGCTCGGCCGCGGCATGACGCCGTTTCCGTTCCTGCTGATCCTCGAGCAGAGCCGCAACGAGGCGCTGCTCGATGCCACCCTGCGTGCCGCGGGTCACCAGGTGCAGTGGCGTTGCGGGCTCGAGGAACTGCGCAACGAGGCCGAGGGCGTTACTGCCACCCTGCGCCACGAAGACGGGCGCGAAGAGTCGCTGAGCTGCGACTGGCTGGTCGGCTGCGACGGCGCGCGCAGCCCGGTGCGCGAGAGCCTCGGTATGCCTTTCACAGGGGGCACCTACGAGAACGCCTTCTACGTGGCCGACACGCGCGTCGCCTGGGAGCTGCCGCACGGCGAACTCACGGTCTGCCTGTCGCGCGAGACCTTCGTGCTGTTCTTTCCGATGCCGGGCGAGCAACGCTACCGTGTCATCGGCACCTTGCCCGGCGACGGCGCGCAGGAGCCCAAGCTGCGCTTCGAGGACATCGAGGCCGCGGTGCGCGAGCAGATGGACATCCCCGTGCAATTCTCCGAGACGGCCTGGTTCTCGGCCTACCGTGTGCATCACCGCTGCGTGCGGCAGTTTCGCGCCGGGCGTTGCTTCCTGGCCGGCGACGCCGCGCATGTGCACAGCCCGGTCGGGGCGCAGGGTATGAACACCGGCCTGCAGGACGCCTGCAATCTCGGCTGGAAGCTCGCGCTGGTCACGCAAGGCCTGGCTCGCGCCCAATTGCTCGACAGCTACCACGCCGAACGTTGGCCGCTGGCGCAGCGGCTGCTCCAGACCACCGACACCGCGTTTCGCCTGGTCGTCAGCCGCAACGCGCTGATCCGCGGCTTTCGGCTGCATGTGTTCCCCTGGCTGGCGGCGCGCCTGATGAGCCGGCAGGCGGTGCGGCGACGACTGTTCCCCGTGCTTTCGCAGACCGGCATCCATTACCGCGCGAGCGCGCTATCGCGCACCGCCTCGCCGAGGCTGGCAGCGCGCGCCGGCGATCGCCTGCCCTATGCCGAGATAGGCGCACCGCTCGCCGCGACGCCGTGCTCGGTCTACGCTTGGCTGGCAGCGCCGGGCTTTCATCTGTTGCTGATGCAGCGTCGTGGGCGGCGCGATGCCGACGCGCTCGCGTCGCTCGCCGCGACATGGCGCGATCGTCTGGCGAGCACTTGGCCAAGCTGCTTGCATGTGCATGCCCTCACGCTGGGCAGCGGAGCGGACGCGCTGTTCCAAGCGCTCGGCGTCGGCGAGCGCGCACTGCTGCTGGTGCGACCGGACCAGTACCTCGCCTATGTGGACGATCGTTTCGACCTGGCGGCGCTGCAGGTCTACCTAGCATCGACGCTGGGCCTCATGTGCGTCGCCGCGACCAGCCAGTCGGGCTTGAACCAGCGGTCGGCCGGGCCGTCGTAGGGCAGGCGGGTCACGTCCCAGTGGCGGATGAAGGGCGCGTACACATCCCACACCGGTGGCCCGCCACCGATGAACACCACGCGCCCGGGAAAGCGCGCAATCACGTCCTCGGGCCGCTCACCCGAGCGGATGACTTCTATGGTGCGGTCGTCGTAGGCAAAGCGCGGCACCGAGGCAATGGTCTTGGGCCCGGCCACCAGCACATGGCCGCGCGTGATGTGGAAGAAACGTTGCACGTCGGCCACGTACTCCTCGCCGCGGTTGCCTTCCCAGGGTAGGTGGCCGCCCAGGCCGAGCTGGCCGCGCTGGCCGATGGCGCAAATGGAGCGAACGTCGGTCATGGTTTGTAATCCTGCCGGCCGCTAGCGCGGCGCGACGGTGGCGTAGCCGCGCTGCTGCCACTCCTTCATGCCGCCGTCGACATAGCTCACGTGGGCGTAGCCCTGTGCGCGCAGCATCTTGGCAAGGCTGCCCGAGCGGTTTTGCGTGCGGCAGATCAGCAGCACGGGCTTGTTGCTGTCCTTGGGAATCTCGCCGAGGCGGCTTTGGATCTGGCTGAGCGGCAGGCGCTGCGCCTCGGGCGCGATGCCTTGCGCGTGCTCGTCGGGCTCGCGGATGTCGATGAGGATCGCTTCGCCCTTGGCCAGTGCGTCGCGCGCCGCGTCCACGCTCACGTGCGGCGCCGCCGCCGCCGGCTCCTGGGCACCGGCGGCGGCCGCGAGCCAGCTCAGGGATAGGGCGGTGAAGAGGCTGCGTCGCACGCGATTCATTGGGGACGTCTCTTGAAGGGTTCGATAAACCTCAATGCTAGTTCACCGAGTCACTGAAATCGAGATCAGGGCCTCCGGCGATCGCCTGGCTTGGAAACGACCGCCCGCGCCATTCTTAACTTGGATCCGCACCCTGTAAAAACTGGAAGAGTGCACACACGCCCGGTTCTGCGACCCTGACTGCAAGCCGATTTGCCACAGAGCGAAACGAACAGACAGCGTTCGCTGCCAGTCGCTTGACCTTGCGCGGCTGCGTCATGCCCAGCAGCACATCCGCCCCGCGCCCAGCACCTGGGCCATCTGCGGCAGCAGATGCGCTGGTGGCTGCGCGTTCGGTGCCTCGTAGTAGGGCACCACGCGCTGCGTGATGCCTACCTCGGCGGCGAACTCAAGCTGCGTGTAGTCGGCGGCCTTGCGCTTTGCGCCAGCCGCTCACCAAAGTTCTCGATCACATCCGTCTTTCGCTTGGACATGGGTGTCTCTCCACGTGCCCATGGAGCGGCCGCTGATCGAGGCCAATCCGCAAGTCGAGGTGTTCGGCGCCTATTACCGCGAGCACGTCATGCTTGCCCGCGACCGCGACCGCGGGCCAGTGCCGGAGTCGCTCGCCGCGCTCAAGGGCAAGCCGGTGGCCGTGTCGGGACCGTCACTGGCCGGCTGGTGCTGGCTGGCGCCGAGGGCGGCATGCTGCGCGAAAGCCTGTCGACCCAGCATGCCGACGGCGTGGCCGCGGCCCGGGCGCTCGTCGCGCGACGGCTGGGTTGTCGGCTGCGCGGTCAAGCGCGGGTCCACCGACCTGGCGCAGGCCATTCAGCCGAGCCTCACTGAAATGACAACCGGCCCCGCGCTGCGCGAGATGTTCGGGCGGCATGGCGTGACTTGGCGCAGCTAGCACCGCTGCGGCTCCGTCGGCGCGGCCTGCTCCACCGCACCCGCGCCCCAGCCCGCTGGCTAGCGCAGGCGTCAAAGGGGTGTTCCACAGCGCCCGCTCTGCGCGCATGGGCGAGCGGCTCGAGTCGAGGGGCAAATGGCGCAAGAGCGAGCCGCAGCGGCCCACTCGCCAGTGCTAGTAGCTGCGCCCCTTGCGGTACTGCGCATGCGCACGTCGCGCCAGCGGCGTCACCGCCGCGAGCGCGGCCAGCGACGCCCCGGCATGCGCATGGCACACCGCGATGCCGAGCGCATCGGCGGCGTCGCGGCCCGGCTCGCCGGGCAGCGCCAGCAGCCGCGCGACCATCGCCTGCACCTGCTCCTTGCGCGCATGCCCGTGGCCGACCACGGCCTTCTTCATCTGCAGTGCGGTGTACTCGGCCACCGCGAGGCCGCCGCACACCAGGCCGGCGAGCACGGCGCCGCGTGCTTGGCCGAGCAGCAAGGTCGATTGCGGATTGACATTGACGAATACGATTTCGACCGCTGCGCACTGCGGCTCGTAGCGCGCCACGATCTCGCGCATGCCGTCAAACAGGATCTTCAGCCGCCCGGGCAAATCGCCGTTGGGCAGGGCCTCGGTCTTGACGGTGCCGCTGGCGATGTAGCGCAGTCGCGGGCCGTCGGCTTCGATGACGCCAAAACCCGTGCAGCGCAGGCCCGGGTCGATGCCGAGGATTCTCATCGCGTGCCGCTCCGCCGTCGTTCGATGCCGAGGATGCGCAGGGCCATCACCAGCTCAGTTTGAAGTACCGACGCACCGAATGGAAGAACACCGGTGCCGCGAAACACAACGGTGCGCTCAATGGAGCCCCTCGCCCAACGGGTACGTTGGTCGATCCCCCGAGGGGAGTGAGTGGCGCGGCTCCGAGCCGGCCTGCGCCGGCTTGGACGCAACGAACGCCAGCCGCGTCTCGCGGCTGGCACGGGCCGGCTCGGGAGCGGCCCGGCGCTCGGCCCGCCAGTGGAGCCCCTCGCCCAACGGGTATGTTGGTCGATCTCCCGAGGGGAAGCGGGCCGGCTCGGGAGCGGCCCGGCGCTCGGCCCACACCGTGGCAAACGTGCGCTGCCTCAAGCCGCGACCGCCTTGAGCGCCATCACCGCGGCGCGCGCCCGTTCGAGGAAGGCGCGCTTGTCTTCGCCCCCCGCCAGCGGCGCGCCGAAGGTGACCGAGCACAGGCTCGGCACCGGCACGACCTCGCCCTTGGGCACGACGCGTTGCACGTTGTCGATCCAGGCAGGGATCAGCGAGACCGCCGGGAACGGCTCGGCCAGGTGGTAGAGGCCGGACTTGAACGGCTGCGGCGCGCGCTTGTTGTTGCGCATGCCCTCGGGAAAGATCACCAGCGAGTCGCCGCCCTGCAGCGCGGCGACGACGAGCCGGTCCTGGTCGTCGCTGCGCTGCCGCGACACGTAGACCGCGTTGAACACCTCGCGCGTGAGCCAATGCTTGAAGCGCCCCGCGGTCCCGTAGTCGCGTGCGGCGATCGGCCGGGTTTGCGAGCGCAAATCGCGCGGCAGAGCGGCCCAGATCAGCACTCAATCGAGGTGGCTCTGGTGGTTGGCGAAGTAGATGCGCTGCTCGGCCTTGGGCGGGCAGCCGTACCAGTGGCCCTGGGCGCCGGTGACGAGGCGGGCGACGAATGACAACGCCAGGCCCATCGCGTCAGCGGCGAGGGACATGCGCGCTCAGTGCCTGAAGTGCCGCACGCCGGTGAGCATCATCGCGATGCCGCGCTCGTCGGCCGCGGCGATCACCTCGTCATCGCGAAGGCTGCCACCGGGTTGGATCACGCATTCGGCGCCGGCATCGGCCAGCACGTCCAGGCCGTCGCGAAACGGGAAGAAGGCGTCGCTCGCGACCACCGAGCCGACCAGGTCGAAGCCGGCGTTACCGGCCTTGATGCTGGCGATGCGTGCGCTGTCAAGGCGGCTCATCTGGCCGGCGCCGACGCCCAAGGTCATGCCGCCGCCGCAGAACACGATCGCATTGCTCTTGACGAACCTGGCGACCTTCCAGGCGAACAGCAGGTCGGCGAGCTGGACCTCGGTCGGCGCGCGCTGCGTCACCAGTTTCAGGTCGGCCGCGACGAGCACGTGGTTGTCGGCGCTCTGGATCAGCAGGCCGGAGCCGACGCGCTTGATGTCGTGCGCGTTGAGGCCACGCGAGAACGCATCGGGCGCGTCGCGTTGCACGCCGTCGAGCGCGATCTGCAGCACGCGCGTGTTGGCCTTGACGGCGAACACGGCCAGCGCCTCGTCGGTGTAGGCAGGCGCGATCAGCACCTCGATGAACTGCTTGGAGACGTGTTCGGCGGTGGCGCCGTCGACCGACGTGTTGAAGGCGATGATGCCGCCGAAGGCCGAGGTCGGGTCGGTCTTGAAGGCCTTGGCATAGGCTTCGGCAGCGCTCGCACCGATGGCCACGCCGCAGGGGTTGGCGTGCTTGACGATCACGCAGGCGGCGCCGTCGGCAGCGGCGTCGAAGCACTTCACGCACTCCCACGCCGCGTCGGCGTCGGCGATGTTGTTGTAGGAAAGTGCCTTGCCCTGCAACTGCTTTGCCGTGACCAGCGATCCGGGCGCGGGATGCAGGTCGCGGTAGAAGGCCGCCGACTGGTGCGGGTTCTCACCGTAGCGCAGGTCTTGCAGCTTCACGAAGCGACCGTTGCTCTGGGCCGGGAAGGCGGCCCGCGAGCCGTCGGGCTGCAGCGCCGAGAGGTAGTCGCTGATGGCGGCGTCATAGTTGCTGATGCGGTTGAAGGCGGCCACCGCGAGTGCAAAGCGCGTTGCCTTGCTCACCGTGCCGCCCTGTTGCAGCTCGGCGATGACGCCCGCGTACTGCGAGGCGTCGGTGAGCACGGCGACGTCGTGCCAGTTCTTGGCGGCCGAGCGCACCATCGCCGGCCCGCCGATGTCGATGTTCTCGATCGCCTCTTCCAGCGTGCAGCCAGGTTGGGCGACCGTCGCCTCGAAGGGGTAGAGATTCACCACCAGCAGGTCGATGGTGGCGATGCCGTGCGCGGCGAGCGCGGCCATGTGCGCCGGGAAGCCGCGGCGCGCCAGCAGGCCGCCGTGAATGCTGGGGTGCAGCGTCTTCACGCGGCCGTCGAGCATCTCGGGAAACCCGGTGTGCGCGGCGACTTCGGTCACCGGCAGGCCGGCTTCGGCGAGCAGCCGGGCGGTGCCGCCGGTGGACAGCAGCGCCACGCCGAGCGCATGCAGCGCGCGCGCCAGCTCGACGACGCCGGTCTTGTCGGAAACGGACAGCAGGGCAGTGGTCATCACGACTTGACGAGTTTGTGTTCGAGCAGCTTGCGCCGCAAGGTGTTGCGGTTGATGCCCAGCCATTCGGCGGCGCGCGACTGGTTGCCATCGGCCTGCTGCATCACCACGTCGAGCAGCGGTTTTTCAACCACCTGCAGCACCATCGCATAGACGGCGTGCGGCTCGGCGCCGCGCAGGTCCTTGAAGTAGGTGTCGAGACTCTCGCGGATGCAGACGTCGATGTGCTTCTTGCTCATGCTGCTTCCTGTTCCAGCACGTCGTGTGCCGGTTCCGGCAGCCACTCGTGGTCGACCGCGAGGGCGCCGAAAAAATCGCTCACCGCCGCGAGCTGCGCGTCGCATGTTTGCAGCGTGTTCATGCGCGCGCGAAACAGCGCGCCGCCGGGCAGCGCATGCACGTACCAGCCGATGTGCTTGCGCGCGGTGCGCACGCCGGTGCCGGCGTCGTCGGCACCGTAGAGGCCGTAGTGGTCGAGCAGGTGACCCAGCAGCCACGCCCGAACCTCGCTCGTGCGCGGTGGTGGCAAGGTGTTGCCGGTGGACAGATAGTGGGCGATCTCGCGAAAGATCCACGGCCGGCCCTGCGCGGCGCGGCCAATCATCACCGCGTCGCAGCCGGTCGCGGCGAACACTGCGCGCGCCTTCTGCGGCGAGTCGATGTCACCGTTGGCCACCACCGGGATTCGCACCGTCGCCTTCACCGCCGCGACGGTGTCGTATTCGGCGGCGCCGCCGTAGCCTTGCTCGCGCGTGCGGCCGTGGACGGTGAGCATCGCGACACCCGCCGCCTCGGCGCCGCGCGCCAGCACCAGCGCATTGCGATGGCCCGCACTCCAGCCGCTGCGCATCTTCAGCGTCACCGGCACGCCGCGCGGCGCGCACGCCGTGACGACGGCCTGGACGATGCGCAGCGCCAGCGGCTCGTCCTTCATGAGCGCCGAGCCGGCCCACACATTGCACACCTTCTTGGCGGGGCAGCCCATGTTGATGTCGATCACCTGGGCGCCGCGGTCGATGTTGTAGGCCGCGGCCTCGGCCATCATGAGCGGCTCGGTGCCGGCAATCTGCACCGCGATCGGTGCGGCCTCGCCGTCATGGTTGGCGCGTCGCGAAGTCTTCAGGCTTGCCCACAGATCCTTGCGCGACGTGACCATTTCGCTGACCGCGTAGCCGGCGCCGAGGCGCTTGCACAACTGGCGAAACGGTCGGTCGGTCACGCCCGCCATCGGCGCGGCGAACAGCCGGTTCGGGAGCTCGATCGAGCCGATGCGCAACGTCGTCACGGGATTGAGGCTGCTTAAAAAGAGGGCAGAGTATAACGGCGCGTTTTGGCGTGTTTTTCACCGTTCCTCGCTTGTCGCCTAAGCGTGGTGGGGCCACTGGCAGGCGAGCGGGAGCGCCGCGTGCTCGGGTGCCGCCACAATCATTTGTCATGGAAGCCTGGACCGAATCCCTGCTCGCGTTGCTGGCCCTGCCGAAGTTCGGCTTGAGCACGCTGTTCGTCGTCGCCTTCGTGTCCGCCACCTTGCTGCCGCTCGGCTCCGAGCCGGTGCTGTTCGGGCTGGTCAAGCTCAACCCCGACCTGTTCTGGGCGGCGCTGCTGGTGGCAACCGCAGGCAACACGCTCGGCGGCACGCTCAGTTGGTGGATGGGCTACGGCGTCGAGCGCGCGGTCGAGCACGTGCGCCACAAGCCGCTCGAGCACCGCGCGCTGCGCTGGCTCGAGCGCTTTGGCGCCAAGGCCTGCCTGCTGTCGTGGCTGCCGGTGGTGGGCGATCCGCTGTGCGCCGTGGCCGGCTGGCTGCGTTTGCCGTTCTGGCCGTGCGTGGGCTACATGGCGATCGGCAAGTTCGCGCGCTACCTCACGCTGACGGCGGCCTTGATGTGGGCGATGCCGGGGCAGTTGCAGCCCTGAGCGTGGCGCTGCGTAGGGCGCGGCGGTCCCAGGCGGTGCGCGCCCGCGCGAGTCGGGTTTCGATGGCGCGGCGCAAGCCGCGTGGCCACGGTGGAATCAAGCCGCCTTGCGCACGACACGCTTTGCAGCGGTCTTGGCGGCCGGGCGCTTGGCAGCGGTCCTGGTTGGCGCGGTCTTCATCATCTTGGCACCGGCAGTTGCCGCTGTCGACTTGCCCGGTTTCGCCACGCTGGCGGCGAGCGCGTCGACACGCGCGGCGAGCATGTCCATGTCCGCGCTCGACGGCACGCCGAGCTTGCCCAGCGCCTTGGCCACGCGATCCATCGAAGATGGCTTCGAGCTTGTCCCACCGCTGGCCGGCCCGGCTCTGCGCCTGCTCGGACAGTTTGGTCATCGTGCTGCTCATGCCGCTGATCTTGTCTTCGGTGGCCGCCTGATCTACGACCTCGGCGCCGATGAAGCGTCGCAGGTGCAGGTCAACATCCAAGGCACGCGCAATGCGGTGAGCTGCTGCATGCGGTCCTGCTGCGCGTGCCGCAGATCGTCATGAACGCGAGCTTTCGCAGGTTCCCCGACAGCCCCGCCGCCAAGGGTGACGGCTCACGCAAGGGCGGGGGCCGTCCGCAGCTTTTCGCCGAGGCAATGGCGCTGCGGCAGATGATGCGCGGCATTCCCCTACTGAGGCGCCGCGCTCAGTGGCGGTGCCGCCAGGGGCTCGAGTCGTGGCTGTGCATCGGCGGGCTCAGCCCTTGGCCGGGCCGCCCCAAAAGGGGCTGGACGCCCCAAGGGCCACGAAGTGGACCTCGCGAGGCCAGGGGGGCAGCATCGCAGGCGCGTGGGGTGTCATCTCAGCGCGTGTTGATCGAGGTGATGGTGTAGGCGCCGTTGATCTTCTCCGCGGTGAACGAGACCTTGTCGCCGACCTTCACGCGATCGAGCATGGCGGCGTCCTTGACCTGGAACGCCAGGTTCATTGGCGGCAGGTCGAGGCTCTTGATCTCGCCATGCTTGAGCGTGATCTTGCCGCCCGGCTTGTCGACCTTGCGGACCTCGCCTTCGATCGGTGCGGCCTGGGCAAATGCGCCCAGCGACAACGCGGTGAACATTGAAGCCATCCAGCGGTTCATCGAGAGTCCTTCATCGCTCGGCGTCGAGCGTATCGAGGGGCGTTGGAGCCGCGCGCCGTCCCGTGAGTTCCGGTGCGGCGATGCGCCCCGGCCACCCTAGAATGCCACGCGAATCACAGTTTCGCCCGGAGATCACAGCATGGCCAGTCCCGCTCCCGTCGCGCCCGACCTGAGCCATATCGCGCCGCGCGACCAGGCCGAGATCCTGGCGCAGGCGCTGCCCTACATCCGCAAGTTCCACGGCAAGACGCTGGTCATCAAGTACGGCGGCAACGCCATGACGGACCCGGCGCTGCAGCAAGACTTCGCCGAGGACATTGTGCTGCTCAAGTTGGTCGGCATGAACCCGGTGGTGGTGCATGGCGGGGGCCCGCAGATCGACGAAGCGTTGTCGCGCCTGGGCAAGAAGGGCACCTTCATCCAGGGCATGCGCGTCACCGATGAAGAGACGATGGAGGTCGTCGAGTGGGTGCTCGGCGGCGAGGTGCAGCAAGACATTGTCGGTCTCATCAACGCCGTGGGCGGCAAGGCGGTGGGCCTGACCGGCCGTGACGGCGGCATGATCCGCGCCCGCAAGCTCAAGATGATCGACAAGGACGACCCCAGCGTCGAACACGACGTGGGCCGGGTCGGCGAGATCACCTCGATCGACCCGGCGGTGGTGAAGGCGCTGCAGGACGATCAGTTCATCCCGGTCATCAGCCCGATCGGCTTTGGCGAGCACAACGAAAGCTACAACATCAATGCCGACCTGGTGGCAAGCAAACTCGCCATCGTGCTGGGCGCCGAAAAGCTCATGCTGCTCACCAACATCCCGGGCGTGCTCGACAAGGCCGGCAAGCTGCTGACCAATCTCTCGGCGCGCGAGATCGACGAGCTGTTCGCCGACGGCACCATCAGCGGCGGCATGTTGCCCAAGATCGCCGGTGCGCTCGACGCGGCCAAGAGCGGCGTGAACGCCGTCCACATCATCGACGGCCGCGTGCCGCACGCGATGCTGCTCGAGATCCTGAGCGATCAGGCCTACGGCACGATGATCCGCTCGCACTGACCGATGGGCGCGCGGCCGGCGCGCCAGCGTGTTGTCGCCAGGCCGGCGGCGGCGCCACCAAGCGGCAAGCGCGGGGGCGCGTCGACGTGGCTGTTCGACCTCGACAACACGCTGCACGACGCCTCGCATGCCGTGTTCGGCATGATCGACGCGACGATGAACGACTACATCGGCCGCGAACTCGGGCTGCCGCCCGACGAGGCGGACGCGTTGCGGCGCCTCTACTGGCGCCGCTACGGCGCCACGCTGTTGGGCTTGGAGCGCCACCACGGCATCCGCGCGGCGCACTTCCTCGAACACACGCACCGCTGGCCTGAGTTGGAGCAGCGCTTGCGCATCGACCCGCGTGACCGCGCTGCCTTGCGGGCGCTGCCCGGGCGCAAATTCGTCCTCACCAATGCACCGGCGCGCTACGCCAAGCGCGTGCTGACGGCGCTGGGCCTTGCGGACCTGTTCGAAGGGGTGGTGAGCATCGAAGGCATGCGCCTGTTCGGGCAGCTGCGTCCCAAGCCGGACGCACGCATGTTTCGCGTGGTCCTGGCGCGCTTGAAATTGCGGCCGACGCGGTGCGTGCTGGTGGAAGACACGCTGACCCACCAGCGTGCGGCTCGTGGCCTGGGCCTGCGAACGGTATGGATGCAGCGCTATCTGTGGCGCAATGCGCATGGGCCCGAAGTAGGCGCGCGCTTGCGTCGAAAACCCGTGTACGTGTGTGCAAGAATTCATTCGCTACAGAAGTTGCGAAGCCTCCCGCATGTCCGATCTGCCCCTGCCTGAACCGCTGCAAGAAGTCGTCGCCGACGCGGGCGACGCTTCGGCGCGTAAGCGGCCCAAGCCCGGCGAGCGCCGTGTGCAGATCCTGCAGACGCTCGCGGGCATGCTCGAACAGCCGGGCGCCGAGCGCATCACCACGGCGGCGCTGGCGGCCAAGCTGAGCGTCAGCGAGGCGGCGCTCTATCGGCATTTCGCCAGCAAGGCGCAGATGTTCGAGGGGCTGATCGAATTCATCGAAGGCAGCGTCTTCACCCTCATCAATCAGATCGTGGAGCGCGACACCGATGCCGCCGTGCAGGTACGCAAGATGCTGGCGGTGCTGCTGCAGTTCGGGGAAAAGAACCCCGGCATGTCGCGCGTGATGGCCGGTGACGCGCTGGTGTTCGAGAACGAGCGGCTCATCGCGCGCATGAATCAGTTCTTCGATCGCTTCGAGTCGCAGCTGCGCCAGAGCTTTCGAGCCCTGGCCGAGGCTGGTGGCTCGCAGACACCGACGGTCGACGCACAGGCGCGCGCGTCGGTCCTTACGAGCTTTGCGTTGGGTCGTCTGCAACGCTACGCGCGGTCGGGCTTCAAGCGCCTGCCCAGCGAGCACCTCGACGCCGCGCTTTCGCAACTCGTCGGCTAAGGCCGTGGCTCGGGCGCTCGAGCTGGCATTGGCCGGCGAGCGGCTGGAGTTGATGCACGAGCGGGCGGTGTTCCTCCCCGATCACGCCACGCTGTTGGTTGCCGACGCCCACATCGGCAAGGCGGTGTCGTTTCGTCGGCTCGGTGTGCCGGTGCCGCGCGGCACGACCACCGAGACGCTGGCCACGCTTTCTGCCGCGGTCGACGCAACGGGAGCCGAGCGCCTCATCTTCCTCGGCGACTTTCTGCATTCCGCGCGTGCGCGCGCCGACGCAACGCTCGATGCGTTGACACGCTGGCGCGAGCGGCACGTCGGACTTCGCTTGACGCTGGTGCGCGGCAACCATGATCTGCACGCCGGTGATCCGCCGAAGGCTCTCGGCATCGACGCCGTCTGCGAACCGCTGCGCCTCGGGGCGCTGGCGCTGTGCCACCACCCGCAGACGGTCGAAGGCGCTTATGTGCTGGCGGGGCACGCACATCCTTGCGTTGTGCTCGGCGGGCGCGCGCAAGAGACCGGCTGCGGCTGCCTTGCTTCTGGTTTACCGACGCGGCGCGGCAGGCGGTCGGCGTGCTGCCCGCGTTTGGCAGTTTCACCGGCATGCATCTGATCGACCGGCGGCGCGAGGACCGCGTGTTCGCGGTCATGCCGCAACGGGTGATCGAGCTGCCCTGAGCCGCGCCGGACGGGCCGACACCGGCGCCTACACTGGCTTGCATGAACGAGGAATTCCAGCGCCTGCTGCACCGCGCCGAGGCGCTTTTGTCGCGGCTGGACCAACTACTACCCGGACCCGGTCGCTTGCGCGTGGCGGCGCCCGACTGGCAGGCGTCGATCGCGTTTCGCTACCGTCGCCGCGGCGCTTCGGTGTTGGGCGGCGGCTGGTTGGAGCCGGTGCGTCACGTGGCGACGATCCGGCTGGCCGAGCTGAAAGAAGTCGAGCCGCAAAAGGATCGACTGCTGCGTAACATTGCGCAGTTCATCGCCGCGCGCCCGGCCAACAACGTGTTGCTCACCGGTGCGCGTGGCACCGGAAAATCGTCGCTGGTAAAGGCTTGTCTGAATGAATTCGCCGCGCAGGGACTGCGGTTGATCGAGGTCGATAAAAACGATCTGGTCGACCTGCCCGATCTTGTGGACCTCGTGGCCGAGCGACCGGAGCGCTTCATCGTCTTTTGCGACGACCTCAGCTTCGACGAAGGCGAGCCCGGCTACAAGGCGCTCAAGTCGATGCTCGATGGTTCGGTCGCGCAGGCGAGCGACAACGTGCTGATCGTGGCCACCTCGAACCGTCGCCATCTCCTGCCGGAGTACATGAAGGACAACCTGGGCTACCGCCATACCGAGGACGGCGAGGTGCATCCTGGCGAGGTGGTCGAGGAGAAGACATCGCTGTCCGAGCGTTTCGGGCTCTGGATCAGCTTCTACCCCTTCAGCCAGGACGAATACCTGGCGATCGCCCTGCAATGGTTGAGCGCGCTTGGCGTGACTGCGCCGGCCATCGAAGCGGCCCGCCCCGAGGCCTTGGTGTGGGCGTTGGAGCGCGGCTCTCGCTCCGGACGCGTTGCCTGGCAGTTCGCGCGCGACTATGCAGGACGGCACGATGTCTGAACGCGTGCCGGTGGATGTCGCCGTGGGCGTGTTGTTCGATTCGCGGGGCAGTTTCTTGCTCACGTCGCGCCCCGACGGCAAGGTCTATGCAGGCTACTGGGAGTTTCCTGGCGGCAAGCTCGAGGCCAACGAAACAGTCGAGCAGGCGCTGCGTCGCGAGCTGTACGAAGAACTCGGCATCACCATCGGTCCTGCTGTGCCCTGGAAAACCGCGTTGGTGGATTACCCGCATGCGCTCGTGCGGCTGCACTTTTGCAAGGTACATGACTGGAGCGGCGCCCTGGAAATGCGCGAAGGTCAATCAGCCGTCTGGGAGGCGCTGCCGGTCGGGGTCAGACCGGTGCTGCCCGGCGCGGTGCCGGTGCTGGGCTGGCTGGCAGAAGAGTGCGGCTGCGAAGGCGCGACGCACGGCGCCTGAGGTGAATCACCCCACGTTCAATTCGTTTCCTGCCCCCCAAAGGGGGTGCTCAGCGTCCTTGGGGCGGCCCGGCGGTCGCTAGCGAAGCGGCGGTCAAGCCTTCGGGGCGGACGAAGGTGACGACGTCGAGACGCTCGGCCATTCAGCTGGCACCTCGTCGAGTTCGGCCACATCCAGGCCTTGGCGCAGCTCCCACGACGAATCGAACCAGCCGGGATCGCCCGGCGCTTCGGCGCCGGACTCGGCTTCGCGCGCGGGGGGCGGGAAAGACTCTGACGGCGGCTTTTGCCCCGGACCGACCATACGCGCCATATCGCTGCTCCCTACCTGTTATTACCAAGATTCGCCGGAGCCATAGTTTCGGACTCGTCGCTCATCGGCGCATCCTCGAAATTAGGGGTGGCGGCTCATCCTGACCCTTCGTGGTGTCAATGAGGCGGCGGCGGCTCGGTGTCTTCAGCAGGCGGCTCCACTCCGACGCGGTAGCTCTCGCTGGCCCAGGCGCCGAAATCCCCCATCTTGCAGCGCTCGCTGCAAAACGGTCGATCAGGGTTGGCCGCAGAAAACTCGCTCGCTCCGCCGCAACCGGGGCAGCGAACGGTGCGTGAGGAGGTGCTCGCGGGCCCGCTCATGCGCACAGCGTCAGCTCGAAGCTGGCGTCCTCTCCGCTCGGGCGCAGGCGGCCATCGCTGTCGCGGCGCATGAGGCGAATCGACGCCATGAGGCGATGACCGCTGATCTCGGGGACCAACCCGAGGCTGCTGTCGAGCCTGACACGCATCAAGCTGTAGCTGCGTCCGGCCTGGAGGCTCTGTTGGTACTGGCCGCCCTGCGCAGCCACCATGTGCGCACTGCCAGACTCGCGCAACAGCGCCAACAGCAGCGTCAACGCTTCGGCCAAGGGCAGCAGCGTCGACATCCACTGTTTCAGGTCTGTCTGGCGGCGCGCCACGCTCTCGTGTTGCCAGGCGTAGTACGCCGGCAAGTCGAATTCGCACGTACCTCCCGGAATACTGATGCGACTGCGGATCGCCATTAGCCACTCGTTGCTGTTGAGTGCGTGGCCGGCCTTGCCAGCGAGTTGGTTTAGCGAGGCAAAGGCCTCGTCGATGCGACCGATCACCTGCTCAAGCGTCGACTCGGAAATTGACGGGTTGCCGCGGTAGTGCCCGAATTGGACCTTGTGACGTTCCAAATCCTTGAGCAAATCGCTCTTCAGGTCGGCTCGCGAGGCGACATCCATGATCTCGAACAGCGTTGCGATCGCGAAATGGTGGTCGATCGCCGCCTCACGGCTGCCCAGCACTGCAAGCCGCTCGAAAAGATGCTCGAGCCGCAGCATGGTGCGGATGCTTTCGTTGAATGGGTACTCGTACAGGATCAAGGCAGCTTCCCCCGCTGCAGGCGCAACGCGACCGATTGTTCCACAGGGCCGCGAGTGATCAACCCCGCGCGCTCAAGGGCTTGGAAGCCAAAGGCGCCACAGCGCTTCGAGGTTGGCCTGGAGCTCCGCCAGATCGTCGACGCGGTTGTCGATCACGGCGTCGGCGGCTGCTCGCCGAACAGCCCGCGGTGCCTGCTGGGCGATGACGCTCTGCACTTGTTCGCGTTGCCAAAGCGAACGGCGCATGACGCGCGCGATTTGAACTTCGAGGGGACAGTCGACGACGAGCACGCGGTCCACAAACATGCGCCAGCGGTGCGATTCGACCAGCAGCGGCACGTCAAACACGATGCATGGCTGCCCGGCGGCCGCTGCGGCCAACTCGTCGCAGCGGGCCCCGATGAGCGGATGCAGCACTGCCTCGAGGTCGCGCTTGACGCCAGCATTGGCGAAGGCCCGCTCGCGCATCCAGCGACGGTCGAGCGCACCGTGGGCGTCTATCGCTGCGGCACCGAAGTGGGCTCGCAATGTATCGATCGCCGCGCCGCCGCGTGCGGTCAGCGAGCGCGAGATCGCATCGGTGTCGATAAGTTGCGCCCCGCGAGCTTGCAAGATCGCGGCAATCGTGCTTTTGCCGCTGCCTATGCCACCGGTCAAGCCAATGCGCACGCTTCGGTGGGCCGGCGCCGCCATGAGGGTGCCCGGCCGGTCAGGCCCAGCCGAGCCAGCCCATCACTCGCTCGGAACCAGCAAACAGGACGACCAAGCCGGCGCCGGCAAGAAACGGCCCAAAAGGCACGTAGCGGCCTTCGCGCAGCGCGCCGGAAAGTTTCATGGCGATGCCGACCGCTGCACCGATCAGCGATGCGCCGAGCACGATCGGCAGAAGCATCTGCCAGCCCAGCCACGCACCGAGTGCGGCGAGCAGTTTGAAGTCGCCGCCGCCCATGCCTTCCTTGCCGGTCGTCAGCTTGAAGAGCCAGTAAACCGCCCACAGCGTGAGGAAGCCGGACACCGCACCCCACACGGCGCTGTCGAGTGGAATCGTCCAGCCTATTGCAGCAGCAATCAAGCCACCCCAGAGCAGCGGCAGCGTCAGGCTGTCCGGCAGCAAAGTGGTGTCCCAGTCAATGCCCGACAACGCGAGCAAGGTCCCCACGAAAGCGCACCATGCGAGCACAGGAAGGTGAGGGCCGAAGCGCCAAGCAACCAGTGCGAACAACCCGCCGGTTGCCAGTTCGATCAGCGGATAGCGCACTGAAATCGACGTCTTGCACGCCGAGCAGTGGCCACGCAGCGCGAGCCAGCTGACGAGCGGAATGTTCTCGTACCAGTGGATTTTATTTTCGCATTTCGGGCATCGCGAACCGGGTTTGGACAGGCTGATTTCCGGCAACTCAGGAGCTGTGCTGCCCAACAACTCCGACGCTTCGAGCTTCCACGCCCGCTCCATCATTTGCGGCAGTCGATGGATCACGACATTGAGGAAGCTGCCGATGCACAACCCTAGGATGGCCAGCATCCAGGGCGATAGCAGCGCGCCCAGCCAGTCAGCCGACATGGGTGCCGCGCGTCAGACCACTTGGCCGAGTTTGAAGATCGGCAAGTACATGGAAATGACGATGCCGCCGATGATGGTACCCAGCACGACGATGATGATCGGCTCGAGCAGGCTCGACAGTCCCTTCACAGCCTCGTCAACTTCGGCCTCGTAGAACTCGGCCGCCTTGGCCAGCATGTGATCAAGAGCGCCAGACTCCTCGCCGATGGCTGACATCTGCAGCACCATCACTGGAAAAATGCCGGACGATTGCATAGCCGTCGTCAGCGCCGTGCCAGTGGAGACGTCTTTCTGGATTTGCTCCGTCGCCTCGGCGAAGACGGCATTGCCGGCGGCTCCGCCGACCGAGTCAAGCGCTTCCACCAGTGGAACGCCGGCGGCGAACATCGTGGACAGCGTGCGGGTCCAACGCGCAACCGCTGACTTGTACATGAGGCTGCCGAACACCGGCACCTTCAACAAAAGACGATCCATCGTCTTCTGCATCTTCTCGGAGCGCCTCCACGACTCCAAGAAGAAATACGTGCTCCCGCCGATCACACCGAAAATCAACCACCAATATTTGACAAAAATCTTCGACACGGCCATCACAAAGAGGGTCGGCGCCGGCAGGTCCGCTCCGAAGGACGCGAACACTTCCTCGAAGGCCGGAATTACGAAGATCATGATCACAGCAACCACGACGAACGCAACGACCAGCACGGCCACGGGGTAGATCAGTGCCGATTTGATCTTGCGTTTGATTTCGAGCGTCTTCTCCTGATAAACGGCCAGGCGCTCGAGCAGCGTCTCGAGAATGCCGGCTGCTTCGCCGGCCTCGACGAGATTGCAATACAAGGCGTCGAAGTAAAGCGGATGCTTTCTGAACGCCGAGGACAGACTGGTGCCGGTTTCAATGTCGGTGCGAATGTCGGTGAGGAGTTTCGTGACGCGGGGATTGGTGCTTCCGCGCGCGACGATGTCGAACGACTGCAGCAGCGGGACGCCGGCGCGCATCATCGTCGCAATCTGGCGCGTGAAGATCGCAATGTCTCTTTGCTTGATCGAGCTGCCGCCCCGCAAACGCCGCTTCTTGACCTTGTTGACAAGGATGCCTTGGCGGCGAAGGTTGGCACTGACGACGGCTTCGCCAACGGCTCGTATCTCGCCGCGAACGACCTTGCCATTCTTGTCCTTGCCTTCCCACTCGAAGACGAATTCCTTGACGTCGCGCGCTGAAGCGGTTGCTGCTGTGGCCATGATGTCCTGCGTCTCCCCGACGGCGGTTGGCTTGCTTATTCGTTGGTAACCGAGATCACTTCTTCAAGCGTGGTCTGACCCGCCTTGACCTTGATCAATCCCGATTGACGCAGGTCCCGTACGCCTTCGAGTGCAGCCTGTCTTGCGATGTCGACCGCGTTGCCCTGCGACAGGATGATGCGCTGAATCTCTTCGCTGATCGGCATCACCTGGTAGAGGCCGACGCGGCCGCGGTAGCCATTGCCGCAGGTCGAGCAACCGACGGCTCGATAGGGCTTCCACGTGCCGTCGAGATCGCCCTCGACGAAACCTGCCTTGAGCATTGCCTCGCGAGGGTAGTCGGCCGGGGCCTTGCAGTTCTCGCAAAGGCGCCGCGCCAGACGCTGCGCCGTGATCAGGATCACGCTCGAGGCAATGTTGAACGGCGCCACACCCATGTTCAACAGGCGCGTGAGGGTGGTCGGAGCGTCGTTGGTGTGCAAGGTGCTCATCACCAGGTGGCCGGTCTGCGCTGCCTTGAGCGCAATGTCGGCAGTATCGAGGTCGCGGATTTCACCGACCATGATGATGTCGGGATCCTGTCTGAGAAAAGCTTTCAACGCGACCGAAAAATTCATTCCAGCCTTGTCATTCACGTTGACTTGGTTCACCCCCGGCAGGTTGATTTCGGCAGGATCCTCGACAGTCGAGATGTTCACCCCTGGCTGGTTAAGAATGTTCAGGCACGTGTAGAGCGACACGGTCTTGCCCGAACCCGTCGGACCGGTGACCAACACCATTCCGTAGGGGCGCTTGATGGCTGTCATCAGTCGCTCTTTCTCGATTTTCTCGTAGCCAAGTGCTTCGATTCCCAGCTTGGCACTCGACGGATCGAGGATACGAATGACGATCTTCTCGCCAAACAGCGTGGGCAATGTGCTGACGCGAAAGTCGATCGCTTTGTTGCCGAACTTGAGCTTCATGCGACCGTCTTGCGGCACGCGTTTCTCGGAGATGTCCAGCCGGGAAATGACCTTGATGCGCGAAGCGAGCTTGTCCTTGATGGCGATCGGTGGCTGCGTGATTTCGCGAAGCTCTCCATCCACGCGAAAGCGCACCCGATAGTTGTATTCGAACGGTTCGAAGTGCAGGTCGGAGGCGCGCGCGTTAATTGCATCGATCAACATTTTTTGCAAGAAACGCACGACGGGCGCATCTTCGACATCGGTCGAGATGTCTTGCGTCTCGGGGCTTTCCTCTTCCGTGACGTCGAACTCGAAATCACCGGCTACCAGGGACTCGAGTGCTTCGCCCGTGCTGGCAGACGCCGCGTCCACGAGCGTCATGAGCTTGTCGTGTTCGACAATGACCCACTCGGGCGTCAACTGTGTCGCAAACTTGATCCTCTCGGCGGCTTCTTGGTCGGTTGGGTCTGCACCAGCGATGAACAGGCGGTTGCCGCGCTTGCCGAGCACCACGACCTGGTATTGGCTGGCCAGCTTGTTGTCGATCACGTTGCGCGGCAGCCGCTGCGGGTCGACCGCGCTCAAATCGAGCAAGGGCATGGCGAGCACGCTGGAGAGCGTGTGCGCCAGCTCCGCAGGGTTGACTGCGCCAGCACTCAAGACGGCCGAAATGAAGCTGCGCTTCTGCTCTTTCGAGGCACGGACCAAATCTTCAGCCGTCTTCGTGCTGAGCTTGCCCGCATGCACCAAGACGCGCGCGACGCCGGACAACGAACTCTGCGGGGCATCGGCAAGGGTATCCACGGGCTATCGACAGGAGATGTAGGGCGACCGGACCATGATCGTCTATTCATCAGATGCTGTAAACGAACTCGGCGCCGTCGGACGATGCCATTCGCAGACCTGCCGCGCAGACACCACAGTAAGCAAAGGCAACACGAAGAATTTGGTCGGGGTGAGAGGATTCGAACCTCCGGCCTCTACGTCCCGAACGTAGCGCTCTACCAGGCTAAGCTACACCCCGATGAGGCCGGCAGGGCGCCAGCCTACTCAACCGGAAGCTACGAAGAGCGCTCCATCAGCTGAGCGCACAAGTATAGCAGCGCCTCGCGATGCTCAGAGTCAGGCAGCAGCGCCAAGCTGGTTCGGGCCTGCTGGATTTCGGCGCCAGCGGCGGCGCGAGTGGCCTCCAGTGCCCCGGTGTCCCGAACGATCTGAATGATGTCGGGCAAGCGCTCAACCTCGCCATGTTCGATGGCGGCACGCACGAGCGAGCGCTGCGCCGACGTGCCGCGGGCCATTGCGACCAGCAGCGGCAGGGTCGGCTTGCCTTCGCGCAGATCGTCTCCCACGTTCTTTCCGAGCGCCAGGGTCGCACCTTCGTAGTCGAGCAGATCGTCGATCAATTGAAACGCGGTTCCGAGGCCGCGGCCGTAGTCAGCGCATGCAGCTTCGAGGGCAGGTGGCGCTTCCGCCAACATCGCGCCGAGGCGCGCACTTGCCTCGAACAGCTTGGCTGTTTTGAAGCGGATGACGCGCAGGTAATCCTCGACGGTGAGGTCGGGGTCGTGCATGTTCATCAACTGCAGCACCTCGCCTTCGGCGATTACGTTGGTCGCGTCGGCCAGGACTTCGAGCACGCGGATTCGATTTACCGACACCATCATCTGAAAGGCGCGCGAATACAAAAAATCGCCGACCAACACACTGGCCGCATTTCCGAAGCGCGCGTTAGCAGTGCCTCGTCCGCGGCGAAGTTGCGACTCGTCGACGACATCATCATGTAGCAAGGTTGCGGTGTGGATGAACTCGACCGTGGCGGCAAGCTCGAAGCGCTCAGAGCCGCGAAAGCCCAGCGCCTGAGAAAACAGCAGCACCAACATTGGCCGTACGCGCTTGCCACCGGCGCTGATGATGTAGTGCGAGATCTGATTGATCAGGGCGACCTGCGACGCCAGGCGACGGCGGATCAGCGCATCCACCTCGACCATCTCAGCGGCCATCAGGTCAGCAGGGGATGGGGCCGACCGAGCGGCATTAGAGACATCAGTCACTGGGGCGGGATGGGTCGCTCGATCAGGCACGAGCGAGACAATTATAGGAATGGAAGCTGTGAGCCTTGCGCAAGCCGCCGGGCAATGCAGACGTCGAGGGATTCGGTGGCCTCCGTGTGTTAGAGTCTTAGGCTTCGCGAAACTCCGCGGACCGACTGGCGAGCCCACTGCGCGGCGCGCCATTATTTTGAGTCTAGCTAGGCAAGGGGCTGATATGTACGCGGTCATAAAAACCGGCGGCAAGCAATACAAGGTTGCTGCGGGCGAAAAGATCAAGGTAGAGCAGCTTGCTGCGGACGTTGGTCAAGAGATCGTGATCGACCAAGTGCTCGCCGTCGGCAACGGCGCGGACCTGAGAGTCGGCACTCCCTTGGTGGTCGGTGCGACCGTCAAGGTAACGGTGGTGGCTCAGGGCCGTCACGACAAGGTGCGCATTTTTAAGATGCGGCGCCGTAAACACTATCAAAAGCGACAGGGTCACCGCCAAAATTTTACCGAGCTGGAAATCGGCTCGATCAACGGTTGACCCGCCGGCATTCGAGCAGGAGCGACAAAAATGGCACAGAAAAAAGGTGGTGGATCCACCCGCAACGGCCGCGATTCGCAGCCCAAGATGTTGGGCGTCAAGGTGTTTGGGGGTCAGACTATCTTGGCCGGCTCGATCATCGTGCGCCAGCGCGGAACGCAGTTTCATCCGGGCAGTAACGTCGGCTTAGGCAAGGATCACACCTTGTTTGCGTTGGTCGACGGGCAGGTCAGCTTCGCGGTGAAGGGTGAGCGCAACCGCCGCACCGTGAGCGTCAGCGCTGCCTGACGGTGCATTGCCTTGCTTAGAAGCCCCGGCATGCCGGGGCTTTTTTGTTGCGATTTTTGTCCACTAAGATTCCTCATCCCATGAAGTTTGTCGACGAAGCCTACATTGACGTCGCCGCGGGTAATGGCGGTAACGGCTGCGTGAGCTTTCGTCGCGAGAAATTCATACCTTTCGGCGGACCCAACGGCGGCAACGGCGGACGCGGAGGGCACGTGTACGCCATGGCCGACCGCAACCTGAACACGCTGGTCGACTTCCGCTTCGCGCGTCGCCACGAGGCGCGGCACGGCGAGCATGGACGAGGCTCAGACCAGTACGGCGCCGCATCGGATGACATCGTGCTGCGCATGCCCGTTGGAACCATCGTCATCGACGCCGAAACTGGCGCTCCCCTGGCTGAGCTGCTCGAACCCGACCAGAAGATCTTGCTGGTCAAGGGGGGTGACGGCGGCTTTGGCAATCTCCACTACAAGACGAGTACCAACCGAGCGCCGCGTCAAAAGACGCCCGGCTGGCCCGGCGAGCAAAAAAAACTCAAACTCGAACTCCGTGTGCTTGCCGACGTCGGACTGCTCGGCATGCCCAACGCTGGCAAGTCGACGCTGATATCGGCAATCTCGAACGCGCGCCCGAAGATCGCCGACTACCCCTTCACCACGCTGCACCCCAACCTCGGTGTCGTGCGAGTGGGGCCCGAGCAGAGTTTCGTCGTGGCCGATGTGCCGGGCCTGATCGAAGGCGCCGCAGAGGGCGCCGGTCTGGGTCACCGATTCTTGCGCCACCTTCAGCGCACGCGCTTGTTGCTGCACATGGTCGATGTGGCTCCGTTCGATGATGCAGACCCGGTCGTGCAGGCCAAGGCCATTGCCGCCGAACTTAAGAAGTACGACCCGGCGCTGTTCGATAAACCTCGCTGGCTCGTCCTCAACAAGTTGGACATGGTGCCCGTCGACGAGCGGGCTGCGCGAGTGAGGGATTTTGTGAAGCGCTGCAGGTGGAAAGGGCCGGTGTTCGAGATTTCGGCTCTCACGCGCGAGGGCTGCGAGCACTTGGTCCAGGCGATCTACCAGCACGTGGCGAGTTTCCAGACCCATCACGTCGATCCTGACGTGCGTTTTGCCGAAATCGACGCGGATGAGCCCGGCTTTGCGCCGCAGGCTGGCGATCCGCGTTTCCGCTGAGGCGCGGGGCCATGGTTGAGTTGCTGCGCAACGCCCGGCGCATCGTCGTCAAGGTGGGATCGAGTCTCGTCACCGACGAGGGGCGCGGTGTCGATGCCGCTGCAATCGGCAACTGGTGCCGCCAGCTGGCGGTGTTGGCGGGTCAGGGCCGTGAAGTCATCATGGTGTCGAGCGGCGCGATTGCTGAAGGCATGAAGCGTCTTGGCTGGCGCACGCGGCCCAAGGAGATTCACGAGCTTCAAGCCGCGGCAGCGGTCGGCCAGATGGGTCTGGCGCAGATGTACGAGAGCAAGCTGTCCGAACATTCGATCGGAAGTGCGCAGGTGCTGCTCACGCATGCGGACTTGGCCGACCGCGAGCGCTACCTCAATGCACGCTCGACCTTGCTGACCTTGCTTGCACTCAAGGTCATTCCGGTCGTCAACGAAAACGACACCGTCGTCAATGACGAAATCAAGTTTGGCGACAACGACACGCTTGCGGCGCTGGTTGCCAATCTGGTCGAGGCCGACTTGCTGATCATTCTGACGGACCAGGCTGGCCTCTACGAGGCGGATCCGCGCAGGGACCCGCAAGCGCCGTTTGTCCATGAGGCTCATGCCGGCGATATGGCGCTCGAACGCATGGCGGGCGGCACGGGGTCGAGTCTGGGTCGCGGCGGCATGATCACCAAGGTATTGGCAGCCAAGCGCGCCGCCCGCAGTGGTGCCTCGACGGTGATCGCCTCGGGCCGAGAGCCCGACGTGCTGCTTCGCTTGACGGCCGGTGAGGCGATCGGCACGCTGCTGACCGCCAGCACCGCCAAGGTCGCCGCTCGCAAGCAGTGGATGGCCGACCATCTGCAACTGCGTGGTGCCGTCGTGGTCGACGCCGGCGCCGTGGCGAAGGTTCGCGACGAAGGCAAGAGTTTGTTGCCGATCGGCATGATCGAAGTGCAGGGTGAGTTCGCGCGCGGCGACGTGATCGCGGTGCGGTCGACGGAAGGTCGCGAAGTGGCTCGCGGCCTGGCCAACTACGCCAGCAGCGAGGCGCGCCTCATAGCTCGCAAGCCGTCATCGCAGATCGAAGGTTTGCTCGGCTATACCAACGAGCCTGAGATGATTCACCGCACGAACCTCGTGTTGAGCTGAATCGCGCACGTCGAACTGACAGTCCGGTGCGCCGCGTTGCGCCACTCGAATCGACGGTGCACCACAGACCAAACGGAGCGATCTCAAACGACGCCGGGGGGCAATGGTGGTGCGAGGGCGTCGCAATCGTCGAGCCGTTGCTCCCCGTCTTCTCGGCGCAGCGCGCGCATGCCCGAGCGCAGGTAACGGTTGTGGTGATTGGCGCGCGGAAGAAAGCGCGCCAGTTCAGTCAACGCCATCTGATAGACCTCGCGCTTGAACTCGATCACCACGTCGAGTGGAACCCAGTACTCGTTCCAGCGCCAGGCGTCGAATTCCGGGTGATCGCAAGCTCGCAAGTTCATGTCGTTGTCGTGGCCGGTCAGCTGGAGTAGGAACCAGATCTGCTTTTGCCCGCGATAGTGACCGCGCGCATCGCGACGGATGTAGTGGTCAGGGACCTCGTAGCGCAGCCAATCGCGCGTGCGCGCGACGATGCGTACATGCTCGGGGTGCAGCCCGACTTCTTCGTGCAGCTCACGGAACATCGCCTGCTCGGGCGTCTCGCCGTACTTGATGCCGCCCTGCGGAAACTGCCAGGAGTGCGTGCGGATGCGCTTGCCCCAGAACACTTGGTTCCGCTGGTTGAGCAGAACGATGCCGACGTTGGGCCTGAAGCCTTCACGGTCGAGCATAATGAATCCTCGAATTCAGTCTTGAATTCATTATTGCACCGGGCTTCGGCCTTGCAACCCCGCGCCTGCCCTAGGGCGCTGGCTGGTTCGGCAGGACGCGAGTCCGGTCGCGCTCTCTTCCTTGCACCTCTCACACTGCTTGCGCACGCCATGAAAGCTTCGCAGTTCTTTGTCTCGACCCTTAAAGAAGCGCCAGCCGACGCCGAGATCACCAGCCACAAGTTGATGATGCGGGCCGGCTTGATCAAGCGCCTGGGAGCTGGCATCTACAGCTACATGCCCATGGGCTTGCGCGTGATTCGCAAGGTCGAGGCCGTCATTCGCGAGGAAATGAACCGCGTCGGCGCGGTCGAGCTGTTGATGCCGGTGGTGCAGCCTGCGGAGCTGTGGCAAGAGAGCGGCCGCTTCGACAAGATGGGACCGGAGTTGCTGCGCCTAAAGGACCGTCACGAGCGCGACTACCTTCTTCAGCCGACCAGCGAAGAGGTCATCACCGACATCGCACGCCAAGAGTTGCGCAGTTATCGGCAGCTGCCAAAGAATTTTTATCACATCCAAACCAAGTTTCGCGATGAACGGCGGCCGCGATTCGGGCTCATGCGCGCGCGTGAGTTCACGATGAAGGACGCTTACTCGTTCGATCGCGACGCGCAGGCGGCTGCCAGGAGCTACGAATCGATGTATGCCGCGTACTGCAGCATCTTTGACCGCTTCGGCCTGACCTATCGTGCCGTGGCGGCCGACAGCGGCGCCATCGGCGGGGACCGCTCCCACGAGTTCCATGTCATCGCCGACACCGGCGAGGACGTCATCGCTTACAGCCCGACCAGCAACTATGCGGCCAACATCGAGCTGGCTGAATGCGTTCCATTGCTCGGAGCGCGCGCTGCACCGACGCAGTCGATGGCCAAGATTCCGACGCCGGGGCGGGCTACCTGCGAGGATGTCGCGGCGCTGCTGGGCCTGCCGCTCGCCCAGACGGTGAAATCGCTGGTGCTCGCCACCGATGCCAGGAGCGAGCGCGGCGACATTGCCGGGACGAAGCTATGGCTCTTGCTTCTGCGCGGTGACCATGAACTCAACGAAGTTAAAGTGGGCAAGCTACCGGGCTTCGAGGCGGGTTTTCGCTTCGCGACGGTGGCGGAAATCGAATCGCACTTCAACTGCAAGCCCGGTTATCTCGGCCCTGTGAGGCCGACGCGGCCGATGACGGTGATTGCGGAGCGCACGGTTGTCAACTTGAGCGATTTCGTATGCGGTGCCAATGACGCCGACTTCCACTGCACCGGTGTCAACTGGGGTCGCGACCTCCCCGAGCCGGACCTGGTGGCCGACATCCGCAATGCCGTAGCCGGCGACCCCTCGCCCGATGGCCACGGCGTGTTGGCCGTTCAACGCGGTATCGAGGTCGGCCACGTGTTCTTTCTCGGCACCAAGTACAGCGCGGCCATGAACGCCACCTACCTCGACGAGAAGGGCAAGCCGCAGTTGATGGAGATGGGCTGCTACGGCATCGGCGTGACGCGCATCCTCGGTGCGGCCATCGAGCAGCGCCATGACATGCGCGGCATCGTGTGGCCGCGCGCCATCGCACCGTTTGAAGTCGTCATCTGTCCCATCGGCCTTGATCGTTCCCCCGACGTGAGGGCCGCGGCCGAGGCATTGCATGACGAGCTGCAGGCGCTCGGCGTCGATGTAATCCTCGACGACCGCGGCGAGCGTCCCGGTGCGATGTTCGCTGACTGGGAGCTGATCGGCATTCCGCTGCGCGTCGTTGTCTCCGAGCGAGGGCTCAAGGACGGCCGGGTCGAGCTGCAAGGGCGCCAGGAAGTCGAGCCCAGCAGGCCGGCACTGCTCGACGTGGCGGCACTGGTGCGGGCTCGTCTTCAGTCTTGATGAGCAGGGGTCGTCGTCACATGCTGGTGGCCGGCCTGGCGCTGTTCGCCGGTCTTGGGCCGGGTTCGGCGCGGGCCGGCGGGCAGCTCGAGGAGCCGCTGGCTGACGCGGTGCGCACCGCACTGTCGTCCGCGGTTTCCAACGGCCGGCCACCGCGCCCCGGCTTCAACAACATCGAGGAACGGTTGGCTTACCTTCGCTGGCTCGGCGCGATGAGCCAGCGCCTGCTAAGGCGCAACGCCGAGCACCTCACGCGCGTCGAGTTCCTCGAGACGGTCTGGTACGAGAGCCGCCGCGCAGGCCTGGACAGCTCGCTCGTGCTGGGTCTGATCGAGGTCGAAAGCGGTTTTCGCAAGTTCGCCGTTTCCGTAGCGGGTGCGCGGGGCTACATGCAGGTGATGCCGTTCTGGGCGCGCAGCATCGGCGATGGCGATGCGAGCCGCCTGTTCCACTTGCAGACAAACCTGCGCTTTGGCTGCGTGATCCTGCGTCACTACCTCGACCGTGAACGCGGCGACCTGTTCCTCGCGCTGGGCCGCTACAACGGCAGCCGCGGCCGGGCCGAGTATCCGAGCGCCGTGTTCGGCGCAAGGAAGCGCTGGGACTACCAGGAAAAAGCTTGAGCGCGCGGCGCGTCGCTCAAAGGCCGGGCCAGGCCTTCGGTGAGGCGAGGTCGAAGCCGAGCAAGGCCAGCGCACGCTCGACCGTCTCGTCGACCAACTCGTCGATTGTCGCGGGCCGGTGATAGAACGCCGGCAACGGCGGAAACACGACTGCACCCATCTCCGTTGCCGCCACCATGTTGCGCAGGTGCGCCAGGTTCAGCGGCGTCTCGCGTACCAGCAGCAGCAAGCGCCGACGCTCCTTGAGCGTCACGTCGGCGGCACGCGTGAGAAGGTTGTCGCCCAGGCCGTGGGCGATCGCAGCCAGCGACTTCATCGAGCACGGTGCGATCACCATCGCCGCCGTCGCGAAGCTGCCGCTCGCGATGCAGGCGCCTACGTCGCCCGGCGCGTGGCTATGGTCGGCCAGCCGGTCGAGCGCCCGTCGGTCCAGCCCCAGTTCATGGTGCGCGTTGAGCACGCCCGCGGGGGTGACGACCAGATGCGTTTCGGCGCCGAGTTCGCGCGCGCGACGGAGCAGGCGCGTGCCGTAGATTGCGCCGGTCGCGCCGGTGATGCCGACGACGAGGCGCCGCGCCACTCAGTGTCCGCCCGGTCGGCCGAAGCGCGCCGCGCGCTCCCCAGCAGCGCGGTCAACGCGAACGGAGAGGCGTCGATTCATTGAGGGGCGCTCAACAGCGCCTGGAGTTCACCAGCCTGGTACATCTCCATCATGATGTCCGAACCCCCGACGAACTCGCCCTTCACATAGAGCTGCGGAATGGTCGGCCAGTTGGCGTAGTCCTTGATGCCCTGACGGATGCCGTTGTCTTCGAGCACGTTAACGGTCGAGAGATCGCTCACGCCGCAGGCCTTGAGGATCTGGATCGCGCGGCCGGAAAAACCGCACATCGGGAATTGGGCGCTGCCCTTCATGAACAGCACAACGCGATGGCCCTTGACGAGCTGGTCGATGCGTTGCTGAGCGTCGGCGGTGATGGTGGTGTCGGTGTCGGTCATGATGGCGCTCGCTTAAGGCGGATGCATAAAACAGCAGCGGTTATACGGCAAACGCGGGCGCCAACGATGTCGCTGCGGCAAAACCCCAACCCCCGGCACTCAAAATGAGTAAGACACGCCAAGCTGAAGCAGCGGGCTCAGGTGCAGGTCGCGCACGACCTCATTGAGGCTCTGCTGGCCCAGGCGCACCGCCGAGCGGGGCTGCAGCGCCATCACGCCGACATCGGCGCTGAATCCCCAGCCGCCGCCGGTGGCCCGAAGCGACTTCAGGCCGGTGTAGCCAACGCCGAGGTAGGGACGCGAAGTGGCGTCCTGCTCACCCTCGCTGGGCAGAGCGCTCCAGAGGCTGAAACTGCGGCGCTGCGTGCTGAATCCGGTGCCGAGTGCCGACACGTTGTCGGCCGGGGTCGACACGGCGGTGCCGCGCGGTCCGACCAGCAGGCCGCCGGTGGCACGAAAGCCGCCGCCGTAGCGCCCCGGTGCCACTGCACCCTGCTGAAGGAAGTAGTAGTCGCCAAACAAGCTCAGGCTCGGCGCATTTGCCGCGTCAGTCTGATAGGCCAGGCCCGTGCCGCGCGGCGTTGCGACGCCCAGGCGTCCCTGCCAGCGCGACCAGCCAGCTTCGTCGGCACGCAAGCCCAGGCCGGGGTCCGGCGCGGCGCTGGTCTTCGGGCACGCCAGCAGACCGAAAGCCAGTACGAGGGCGCTAAGCGCCGTTGCGCCGTGGATGCGGGGGCGCTCGGCAGCCCTGCAAGATCGTGCGCAAAGCGTGGCATGTGGCATGGCAGGCCCCTCGACAGACCGGGCCGCTGCGGCACCAAAATCGACATCGCTCACCGCCCGGGAAACCATCGTACGCGCAGTGCGCAAATTGGGGGCACGGGTTCGTGGGGGTGGCGTGGGCACGTCAGAACGCGTGATTTCCCACACGAACGGCCGGCCTGTTTCCGCCCGCGAGGCGCGCCGCTGTTGAGCAGGCTCAGGCCGACCGGCGCCCGCCGCTGCAACGTGGCCGGCCAGCCAGGTCGCGTCGGCTGGCGACGTCGGCGAAGCCGGCCGTGTGCAGCAGTCGCGTGACATCGCCTGCTTGATTGAAGCCGTGTTCGAACAGTAGCCAGCCGCCCGGCTCAAGCAAAGGCGGCGCCTGCTGGACGATGCGGCGAATCGCGTCTAGGCCGTCGGCCCCCGCGGTGAGCGCCTGTTGCGGCTCGTGTCTCAGCATCTCGAGATGCGCATCGCCCTCGGCGATATAGGGCGGATTGCTCACGATCATGAAGAAGCGGCGCTGCGTCAGAGCGCTGCCCCAGTCGCTGGGCAGCCACTCCACCGCCACGCCGAGCCGCGCGCTGTTGTCGCGTGCGACGGCCAGTGCCGACAAGCTGGCATCGATCGCCGTGACACGAGCGGCCGGTCGATGTTGCGCAATCGCCAAGGCGATCGCGCCGCTGCCGGTGCCGAAATCGGCGACCGCAGCAGCCGTTTGTAGCGGCAGCAGGTCCAGCGCCCAATCGACCAGCGTCTCGGTGTCAGGGCGCGGCACCAGCACATCGGGCGTGACGCGCAGCATCAGGCCGAAGAACTCCTTCTCGCCGAGCAGGTAGGCCAGCGGCTCGCGCGCGGCCCGCCGGGCCAGCAGCGCGGCGTAGGAAGCCTGCGAGCCGCCGTCAAGCACCGCGTCGGTGTGGGCGAGCAACCAGCTGCGCGGCTGTCGGAGCAGCCGGGCAAGCAGCGCCTGGGCATCGAGCCGGTCGACCCCGGCGACGCGCGCGGCCTGCAGTGCGGCCGCAATGTTCATCGGTCGCCGATCGCCAGCTCGGCCAGCAGTTCGGCCTCGCGCGCGGCGATCAGCGCGTTGACCACCGGCCCCAGATCGCCGTCCATGATGTTGCCCAGCTGGTAGAGCGTTAGGTTGATGCGGTGGTCGGTGAGCCGGCCCTGCGGGAAGTTGTAGGTGCGGATGCGATCGCTGCGATCGCCGCTGCCGATCAGGCCCTTGCGGACCGCCGCCTCCGAAGCCTGGCGCTCGATGCGCTCGCGGTCGCGCAAGCGAGCCGCCAGCACCGCCAAGGCCTTGGCCTTGTTGCGGTGCTGCGAACGGTCGTCCTGGCATTCAGCGACCAGGCCGGTGGGCAGGTGGGTAACGCGGACCGCGGAGTCGGTCTTGTTCACATGCTGTCCGCCGGCCCCGCTGGCGCGGTAGGTGTCGATGCGCAAGTCGGCAGGATTGAGCGTGACCTCCTCCGCTTCGTCGGGCTGCGCCAGCACGGCGACCGTGCAGGCGCTGGTGTGGATGCGCCCTTGCGTTTCGGTGGTGGGCACGCGCTGCACCCGGTGCCCACCGGATTCGTACTTCAAATGGCCGTAGACCTCGGACCCTTCGATGCGCAACACCACTTCCTTGTAGCCGCCGAGGTCGCTCCCGCTTTCGCTCATCACCTCGACGCGCCACCCCTGGCGCTCGGCATAGCGGGTGTACATGCGCAACAGATCGGCGGCGAACAGCGCCGACTCGTCGCCGCCGGTGCCGGCGCGGATCTCGAGGAAGCTGCTGCGTGCGTCGTCGGCGTCGCGTGGCAGCAGCAAGCGTTGCAACTCGGCGGTGAGTCGCTCCAGCTCGGCTCGAGCGCCCGCAATTTCCTCGGCCGCCATTTCGGTCATGTCGGGCTCGCTCAACAGTTCCTGCGCTGCCGCCACGTCGCGCTCGCGCTGCGCAAAGCGCCGCTGGCGCTCGACGATGCCGGCCACCTCCACATGCTCGCGCCCCAGCTGGCGCATCGCTGAAGCGTTGCGCAGGGTCGCGGGGTCGCCGAGCAGCGAGTCGAGCTCGGCCAGGCGCTGGACGTAGCGGTCGAGTTGGTGGCGCAGGGCGGGATTCATGGCGAAAGCGGGTCTCGGCAGGGCAGGGCGGGGCGCGCGCCGCGTCGCGCTGGCGGCGCGATCGACGGGCGGCGCTAGAGTGCGTCGCCGGGGGCGCCGCGCAACGGTGCTGCCGCGCTGCCGCGCAGAAACAGGCGTGACACGGTCGCGGCGAGCTGCTCGCGCTGCGCCGGGTCGGCGGCGTGCAGCTCGGCCAGGGTGCCGTGCAACATCTTCTGCGCAAGCCCCTTGGAGAGCATGTCCAGCACGTCTTCGACGCGGGCGCCGCGCGCGAGCAGCTTTTGCGCACGCGCCAGTTCGTTGCCGCGCCAGGCGTCGACCTGCGCCTGCAGGGCCTGGATCAGCGGCACGCTGCCGCGCTCGCCAAGCCAATGCACGAAGCTCTGCACGCCGGTTTCGATGATCGCTTCGGCCTGGGCGACGGCGGCCTGGCGCTTCTCGCCGCCGTTTTGCACGATCGCCGCGAGATCGTCGACGGTGTAGAGGTAGATGTCGTCGAGCCGCGCGACCTCGGGCTCGATGTCGCGCGGCACCGCCAGGTCGACCATGAACATCGGCCGATGCCGCCGCAGCTTCAGCGCCCGCTCGACCGCCCCCAGCCCGATGAGCGGCAGCGAGCTCGCCGTACACGACACCACCACGTCGAACTCGTGCAAGCGCGCGGGCAGGTCGGCCAGGCGGATCGCCTCGGCGCCAAAACGCGTGGCGAGCTTTTCGCCGCGCTCGAGCGTGCGGTTGGCAACCGCCATGCGGGCCGGTGCGCGCGCCGCGAAATGCGTTGCCGCCAGTTCGATCATTTCGCCGGCACCGACGAACAGCACGCGAATCTCGCGCAAATCCTCGAACAACTGCGCGGCCAGCCGCACCGCGGCCGCTGCCATGCTGATGGAATGGGCGCCGATCTCGGTGGAGGTGCGCACCTCCTTGGCCACCGCGAAGCTGCGCTGGAACAGCTGGTGCAAGGTGCTGCCCAGCGTGCCGGCGGCGTCGGCCTCGCGCACCGCCAGCTTCATCTGGCCGAGGATCTGCGGCTCGCCGAGCACCATGGAATCGAGGCCGCTGGCGACGCGAAAGGCATGGCGGGCGGCAGCGCCATCCTCGAGCACGTAGGCGTGGTCGCTCAGCGCGTCGACGCCGATGCCGCCCACCCCCGCCAGCCATTCGAGAGCCGGGCGCACCAGTTGCGGCCCGGCGGCGCAATACAGCTCGGTGCGGTTGCAGGTCGACAGGATCGCCGCCTCCGGGCCGTGCGGTCGCTCGGGCTGCACGAGGCGCTGGCGCAGCGTCTGCAAGGTTGGGGCGAGTTGTTCGAGCGACAACGCGAACCGACCGCGCAGGTCGAGCGGCGCGGTCGTGTGGTTCAGGCCCAAGGTGAACACCGACATGCAGTGATTATAAAATTGCCTTCCATTCAACGAGTTGCGCTGCCGCAAAGTGCCACGAACGGTGTCGCGACCGCCGGATCACTTGCCCCGGTTTCCTCGCAGGCGGCTCCCCATTGCACGAGACCATGTCCGCGCTCGACGCCCTGATCCATGTCGCAGCCTTCGCCCTGCCAGCCCTGCTGCTCGGCGCCGTCGCGGCGGTGCTGACCAAGCTGTTGTGGTTGCGCCCGCTGGCGACGGTGTCCGTGCTGCGGCTGGCCGGCTGGGCCAGCGCGGCCGCGCTCTTGGCGCTGGTCGCCGGGCTGCTGTTGACCGGCCACGACGGCGCCATGCTCACCTACGTCGCCATGCTGCTCGCCTGCGCCGCAGCGCTGGGCTGGGCGGGTTGGGGTCGGCGATGAGCGGCCGAGAGGCGTTGTGCGAGCGGTCACCGAGCCGCCGCCGGGCCGCCCCAAGGCGTGCGAGCACCCCCTTGGGGGGCGGGTGCCGAGAGGCGTCGTGGGGGCAGACATGACCTACGCCGTCAAGGAAGTGTTCTACACGCTGCAAGGCGAGGGCGGCCATGCCGGGCGCGCGGCGGTGTTCTGCCGTTTCGCCGGCTGCAACCTGTGGAGCGGCCGTGAGCAAGACCGCACGGACGCCGTCTGCCGTTTCTGCGACACCGAGTTCGTCGGCACCGACGGCAGTGGCGGTGGCAAGTTCGCGAGCGCCGCCGCGTTGGCCGAGCGCATCGCCGCGCACTGGCCGCAAGCGCAAGCGCAGAGCGCGCGGCGCTTCGTCGTGCTCACTGGCGGCGAGCCGCTGTTGCAGGTCGACGCGGCGCTGCTCGAGGCCTTGCACGCGCACGGCTTCGAGATCGCGGTCGAAACCAATGGGACGCTCGAGGCGCCGGCCGGCATCGACTGGTTGTGCGTGAGCCCCAAGGCCGGCGCTCCTTTGCTGCAACGCTCGGGACAGGAACTCAAGGTCGTGGTGCCGCAAGAGGGCATCGATCTGCAGGCGCTGGAGCTGCTGGATTTCGCGCAGCGCCGCGTGCAGCCGATGGACGGCCCCGCGCTGGCCGCCAATACCGACTGGGCGGTGCGCTGGTGCCTCGCACACCCGCGCTGGCAGCTCAGCCTGCAAACCCACAAGCTGCTCGGCATTCGGTGAGTTCGCCTCGGCCCATGTTCGAACTCAGCCAATCCTTTTACTTCGAGGCGGCGCACACCTTGCGGCGCCAGGTCGAACGCAACGAAGCCGACGGCAGCCGCCGCGTCCACGGCCACACCTACAGCGCCGAGGTGTGCGTGCAGGGCGAAGTCGACCCGGCAAGCGGCATGGTCGTCGACCTGGCCGTCCTGCGCGCCGCGATCGCTGCGGTGCGCGACCGGCTCGACCATCACTTCCTCGACGAAGTGCCCGGCCTGGGCGTGCCCACGCTCGAGAATTTGTGCCGCTACATCCACGCGCAAGTCGCAGCAGCCGTGCCGGACGTGGCCAGCGTGATGGTCGAGCGCAAGAGCAGCGGCGACCGCTGCGTCTACCGCCCTGCCAGCGGTGACGGCAGCGTCTACCGCACCGCCAGCGGTGACGACGACGGCGGTGACGCCTTGCGCCTGCTCAGCGGCGGCGCTGCATGAGCGCTGCGCCGATGTCGCTGGCCGAGCGCAGCCGGCGCGCGGTCTGGCACCCCTGCACGCAGATGAAGCGCCATGAGCGCGAGCCGCTGCTGGCCATCGCGCGTGCCGAGGGGCCGTGGTTGTTCGACACCGACGGCAAACGTTACCTCGACGCCGTTAGCTCCTGGTGGGTCAACCTGTTCGGCCACGGCCATCCGCACATTCGGGCGGCGCTGGCCGATCAGCTCGAGCGGCTCGACCACGTGATGCTCGCCGGCCTCACGCACGAGCCGGTGGTTGAACTCTCCGAGCGACTCGGCGCGCTCACCGACCTGGGCCATGCCTTCTATGCCAGCGACGGCGCCTCGGCCACGGAGATCGCGCTGAAGATGAGCGCACACGCCTGGCGCAATGCCGGGCGGCCCGCCAAGTGCGAGTTCGTTGGACTCGAGGGCGGCTACCACGGCGAGACGGTCGGTGCGCTGTCGGTGACCGATATCGCGCTCTTTCGCGAGGCCTACGCGCCGCTCGTGCGCCTGAGCGCGGCATTGCCGTCGCCCGACGCGCGCCGCGCCGAGCCGGGCGAGGACGCGGTGGCCTTTGCGCGGCGTTGCGCGCTGGCCCTGGAGCGCCATCTCGAGCAGCACCACGCACGCACCGCCGCGCTGATCCTCGAGCCGTTGGTGCAATGCGCGGGCGGCTTCGGCATGCACGACCCCGAGTACCTGCGCCTGGCCCGTGCGCTGTGCGACCGCTACGGCGTCCACCTCATCTGCGACGAAATCGCGGTCGGGTTCGGCCGCACCGGCACGCTGTTCGCACACGAGCAGGCCGGCATCCGGCCCGATTTCCTGTGCCTGTCCAAGGGCCTGACGGGCGGCACCTTGCCGCTGTCGGTGGTGCTCACGACCGATGCGGTTTACGGCGCCTTCTACGACGACCGCGGCGCGCGCGGCTTCCTGCATTCGCACTCCTACAGCGGCAACCCATTGGCGTGCCGCGCGGCGCTGGCGGTGCTCGACCTGTTTCGCGACGGCCAGGGCGGCGAGCCCGTGCTCGCGCGCAACCACGCCACGGCGCAGCGGCTCGACGCGCTGTGCGCGCCGCTCGCGGCGCATCCGCGCGTGGGCGCGGCGCGCCGGCTCGGCATGCTGTGGGCCTGGGACATCGACGTTGACGGCCTGCCTGGTTTTTCGGGCGCCTACCACCTTGCCGCGCGCGACGAAGGACTGCTGCTGCGCCCGATCGGCAACACGCTGTACTTCATGCCGCCCTACGTGCTCGACGACGCGGCGCTGGCGCAGCTCGCGGGCGGTGCGCTCCGCGCGCTCGAGCGGGTGTGCGGTCCGTGACGCGGGGCTGGTTCGTCACCGGCACCGACACGGCGGTCGGCAAGACGCGCGCGAGCTGCGCGCTCCTCCATGCGCTGCGTGAGCGGCATGCGCGTTGTGTCGGCATGAAGCCCGTTGCGGCCGGCGTCGACGCGCGCGGCGACAACGAAGACGTGCTGGCGCTGCGCGCGGCGAGCAACACCAAGGTGCCCGCTGCGCTCGACAACCCGGTGTTGCTCGCCGCGGCCGTTGCGCCGCACATCGCCGCCGCACGCGAGGGCTTGACCATCGAGATCGATGCCCTCGTTCGCGCCTACGCAGCCCTGAGCGCAGAGGCCGATGCGGTGGTGGTGGAGGGTGCGGGCGGCTTCCTCGTGCCGCTGTCGGGTGCCCAGACCGGTGCCGACCTCGCCGCCGCGCTGGGCCTGCCGGTCATTCTGGTGGTCGGCCTGCGCCTGGGCTGCCTGAACCACGCGCTACTCACGCGCGACGCCATCGCCGCGCGCGGCCTGCGGCTGGCGGGCTGGATCGCCAACCGGCTCGATCCGTCAATGCAGGAGCAGACCGCGAACCTCGACTACCTGCGCGCGCATCTGCCCGCGCCGTGCCTGGCCGACTGGCCTTGGCAGCCCGCGGCCGAGGCGCGCATGCTGGCGCTGACACTGGCGTTGCCAGACTGAGCCATGAGCAAGACCGATGGCTGATCCAAGCGATGTGTTCGACGCCGCAGTGGCCGCGCTCGACACGCAGTTGCTGCGCCGCCGCCGCCGCGTCGTGGCGCCGCTGGCCGGTGCCACGCTGCAGGCCGACGGGCGACCCCTGCTGGCTTTTGCGGGCAACGATTACCTGGGCCTGGCGCAACACCCGGCACTGGTTGAAGCGGCGCAGCGTGGCGCGGCGCGCTACGGCGTGGGCGCCACCGCCTCACCGGTGATCTGCGGGCATGGCCCGGCGCATGCAGCGCTCGAGGACGAGCTGGCGCGCTTTGTCGGGCTGCCGCGCGCGCTCTATTTCTACGCCGGCTACGCGGCCAACAGCGGCGCGCTGCCGGCGTTGGTGGAACGGGGCGACGCACTGATCTCCGACGCGCTCAATCACGCCTGCCTGATCGACGGCGCGCGGCTCTCGCGCGCCGACATCACTGTTTATGCGCACAACGACATGGCAGCACTGGAGCGCGCGCTGATCGCCACGCAGGGTGCGCGGCGGCGGCTGGTGGTGGCCGATGCGGTGTTCAGCATGGACGGCGACCTGGCGCCGCTGCCCGACATGCTGGCGCTGTGCGAGCGTCACGACGCGTGGTTGTATGTCGACGACGCGCATGGCTTCGGCGTGCTCGGCCAGGGGGGTCGCGGCAGCCTTTCGCACTGGGGTTTCACGCCGGGCGCGATGCCCCCGCGGCTGATCTACATGGCCACGCTCGGCAAGGCCGCCGGCGTGGCGGGCGCCTTCGTGGCCGGCGTACCGTCGCTCGTCGAATGGCTGATGCACAAGGCCCGGACTTATTTCTTCGCCACCGGCGCCCCGCCGATGATCGCCGAGGCGCTGCGCGCGAGCCTGCTGCTCATCGAGCGCGAGGACTGGCGGCGCGAACGCCTGCAGGCCCTGCGCTTGCGCCTGCGTGCGGGGCTCGCCGGCCTGCCCTGGCCGGCCCCGGCCACGCCGAGCGCGATCCAGCCGCTGATGCTGGGGGACAGCGCCAGCGCACTGGCCCTGATGGACGCGCTCGAGATGCAGGGCATCTGGGTGCCCGCCATCCGCCCGCCCACCGTGGCCGAGGGCACGGCGCGCCTGCGCATTTCGCTCTCGGCCCTGCACAGCCTGGCCGACGTCGACCGCCTCGTCGCCGCTCTGACCGCAACGATCGCCGCTGCCGGTACAAATACCGCGCCTCCCCGCATCTGAGCACCACGCCTGCGGGGGTGCAGAGACGCCGCAGGCGCGCTGCGTGCTCATACTCGAATCATCGCGGCCCGCGCTGCGATGCGACGCACACGAGGCCCGGTCATGACACTGGTCGAACGTCCGCAGACTGCCGCCGAGGAACTGGCCAATGTGCTCAGCCACGGCCTCGGTCTGCTGCTGGCGATCGCGTCGCTGCCGGTGCTGGTGGTGTTCGCCAGTCGACACGGGACGACGAGCAACGTGATCGGGGCGAGCGTGTTCTCGGCCACGATGATCCTGCTGTACTTCGCGTCGGCGCTGTTCCACGCCCTGCCACCCGGGCGCGCCAAGCGTTTTTGCAACACGCTCGATCATGTGGCGATCTATCTCTTCATCGCCGGCAGCTACACGCCGTTCGCACTCGGCGTGTTGCCGGGCAGCTGGCGCTGGACCGTGCTCGGCTTGGTATGGACGCTGGCCTTCGTCGGCGTGGTGCTCAAGGCAACGCAGCGTCTGAACAACCTGCTGCTGTCGACCGCGCTCTACGTTGCGCTCGGTTGGCTGGTGGTGATCGCCGCTGGCCCCTTGATGCGGGGGCTTTCGCCCGCGGGGCTGGCCTGGCTGATCGCTGGCGGGCTGGCCTACAGCGTGGGCGTGGTGTTCTTCCTGCTCGACTCGCGCCTGCGCTTCGGTCATTTTGTCTGGCATCTGTTCGTGCTGACTGGCAGCACCTGCCATTTCTGCTGCGCGCTCTGGCATATTCGCTGAACGCGCCCTTCACGGCTGAAACGGGCCGCCGCCGTCCCGGCTTGCAGCGTTGTCCTACAAGGCTTCTCACTACGACAAGCGCTTTGCGGGCAAGACGATGGCCGATGGGACGCCGATGAATCCACGGTCCAACGTGGCGGCCAGCAAATCCTTGCCGCTGGCTACGGTTCCCAAGGTCACCAATCTGCAGAACGGGAAGGGCGCGGTGGTGGAAATTCGCGACCGCGGTCCCTATGTCGCTGCTCGCATCGTCGACTTGTCGCCCAAGACCGCCGCCGACCTGGGCATGCGCGACAAGGGCGTGGTGCCGGTTGAAGTGCTGCCGCTGTCGGTGCCGCAACGCGACACTGGCGTTAGCGCTGCGGACTGATCAGGCGACGGTGACGGGGATGCTGTCGGGCAATGAGCCGACGCAGGTCCCGTCGGCGTTCGATCCGTCGCTTAGCGGATCGACTCGACGCCCTCATGCGTGGCCACCACCGCGCGCAACGAGTGGGGATAGGCGGTGGTGATCGCCACGTCGATCATCTGACCCACCAATCGCGCCGGCCCGGCGAAGTTAACGATGCGGTTGCATTCGGTGCGCCCCATCAGCTCGCTGGCATCCTTGCGTGAAGGCCCTTCGACCAGGATGCGCTGCGTCGTTCCCACACGACCGAGGCCGATGCGTCTTCCATTGGCTTCGATCGCCGACTGCACCTGCTGCAGTCTCGCCAGCTTGGCCTCGCGCGGCGTGTCGTCCTGCAGAGCCGCGGCCGGCGTGCCGGGCCGCGCACTGAAGATGAAGCTGAAACTGTTGTCGAAACCCACGTCTTCGATCAGCTTCATCAGCTTGGCGAAGTCGTCTTCGGTTTCACCCGGAAAGCCGACGATGAAATCGCTGGACAGGTTGAGTTGGGGCCGTACCGCCCGCAGCTTGCGGATCGTCGACTTGAATTCGAGCGAGGTGTAGCCGCGCTTCATGGCGGCGAGGATGCGGTCGCTGCCGTGCTGCACCGGCAAGTGCAGGTGGTTCACGAGCTGCGGGATCCTGGCGTAGGCGTCGATCAGCCGCTGCGAGAACTCGTTGGGATGGCTGGTGGTGTAGCGAATGCGCTCGATGCCGGGGATTTCGGCCACGTACTCGAGCAGCAGCGCAAAGTCGGCGATCTCGCCCGCGCCGCCCATGCTGCCGCGGTAGCCATTGACGTTCTGGCCCAGCAGCGTCACTTCCTTGACGCCCTGGTCGGCCAGCCCCGCCACCTCGACCAACACGTCGTCGAGCGGGCGTGAAACCTCTTCGCCGCGCGTGTAGGGCACCACGCAGTACGAGCAGTACTTGGAGCAGCCTTCCATGATCGAGACGAACGCCGTCGGGCCCTCGACCCGGGCCGGCGGCAGGTGGTCAAACTTTTCGATCTCGGGAAAGCTGATGTCGACCTGCGGGCGGTTCTGTGCGTCGCGCCGCGCCAGCATTTGCGGCAGCCGGTGCAGGGTCTGCGGCCCGAACACCAGGTCCACATAGGGCGCACGCTCGATGATCGCCGCGCCCTCCTGGCTGGCAACACAGCCCCCCACGCCGATCTTCACGCCCTTGGCCTTGAGGTGCTTGACGCGGCCGAGCTCGCTGAACACCTTTTCCTGCGCCTTCTCGCGCACCGAGCAGGTGTTGAACAAGATCAGGTCGGCCTGCTCGACGTCATGGGTCGGCTCGTAGCCTTCGGCTTGGCGCAGCACGTCGGCCATCTTGTCGGAGTCGTACTCGTTCATCTGGCAACCGAAGGTCTTGATGAAGACCTTCTTGCCACCGGTCGGCACGCCGGCGCTCATGGCTTGGTCCAGGTTTGCGCGACCGGATCGAAGGCCCAGCGCGCGGCCTCCTCGGGGGTCTCGGGCCACATGCGCCCGATCTCGTCCTTGCGCAGCAGCCACACGTCCTTCACCAGCCCGAGCGTGTCGAGCGTGTAGTTGACGACGAAGCGCTCGGCGCCGAGGGCGCCAGACAGCACGATCATGTTGTCGGGGCCGCGCAGGCGCGCGCCGGGCGCCAGTCGCGCCGGCTTGCCGTTGACGAGCACCTCGGGCGGTGCGCCCACGGCAAGCCCGCCGCGCAGCGCGTTGTACGGAAAGTTGCGCTGCACCTGGGCAGCAGCAACCAAGGGAGCGCAGAGGGCGAGCGCAATCAGGGCACAGCGAAACATGGTGTTGATCCAGGGGCTGCAGAAAGAGCGAAATTGTAGTGAGCTCAAGCCCCCACGCTCACTTCGGTCCCTGCCCCCCAAGGCGGCGTTCAGCGCCTTGGAGCGGCCCGGCGGGTTCTCAGGGCCGTTCGGCGCCGCCACTCAAAGGCGTTCGACGATCGTGACATTGGCCATGCCGCCGCCTTCGCACATAGTCTGCAGGCCAAAGCGCCCGCCGTGGCGCCGCAGCGCATGCACGAGCGTGGTCATCAGCCGGGTGCCTGAAGCGCCAAGCGGGTGACCGAGCGCGATCGCCCCGCCATGCACGTTGAGCCGCGCCGGGTCGGCGCCGCAGGCCCTGCAGCCAGGCCAGCGGGACCGAGGCAAAGGCTTCGTTGACTTCGAACAGGTCGATGTCGTCGATGCGCAGGCCGGCACGCTGCAGTGCACGCTCGGTCGCCGGGATCGGCGCCTCCGGCATGATCACCGGGTCGTGGCCGAGCACGCTCAGGTGGTGGATGCGTGCCAGCGGGGCGATGCCCAGGCGCTCCAGCCCGTGCCGGCTCGCCACCAGCACACCGGAGGCGCCGTCGCACAACTGGCTGGCATTGGCGGCGCTGATGCAGCCACCTTCCTGAAGCGGTTTCACGCCGGCAATGCCTTGCAAAGAGCCGTCCAGGCGGATGCCCTCGTCAATGCGATGCAGGTCGCAGCCCACCTCGCCGTCGTCGCCGCGGACCTTGATCGGCAGCACCTCGTCGTCGAATGCGCCCGCGCGCGTCGCCGCGGCGGCACGCTGGTGGCTGGCCCAGGCGTAGGCGTCGAGGGCACTCCTCTGCAGGCCGTACTTGCGCGCCATCGCCTCGGCGCCGCTGAACTGGCTGAACGCCACGCCGGGGTAGCGCGCCTGCATCGCCGGGCTCACCGACGAGCCGAGGCCGGCCTTGGCCGCCAGTGCATTGGGCGAAAACATCGGTACGCGCGTCATGCTCTCCACGCCGGCCGCGATCACCAGATCCATGCTGCCGGACATGACCGCTTGGGCGGCGAAGTGCAGCGCCTGCGGCTTCATGCAAGGCGCACATCAGGCCGAATGCCAGCAGCATGGCGCCGCCGCCGTAGTCGCCGACGTAGTTGAGCGGCGGCGGTGGCGGCGCGTCCGCGCTGCCGATGGCGTGCAGCGCGCCGCTCATCGCGACGTAGTTAAGGTCGTGTCCGGCGGCGTGCGCGAGCGGGCCGTGCTGGCCCCAGCCCGTCATGCGGCCGTAGACGAGGCGCGGGTTGCGCGCCAGGCACCGCGCGGGCGCCAGGCCCAAACGCTCCATCACGCCGGGCCTGAAGCCTTCGATCAGCGCGTCGGCCTGTTCGACCAGTGTGAGCAGTACCGTCGCCGCGCCCGGCTTGCGAAGATCGAGGACCAGCGAGCGCCGACCGCGGGCCGTGATGTCAAAGCGCGGCGGCAGGCCGAGCGCGCCGGTGGCACCGGGCCGGTCGATGCGGATCACCTCCGCGCCCATGTCGGCCAGCAGCATGGCGCAAAAGGGGGCCGGGCCGAGCCCGACCATTTCGATCACCTTCAAACCCGCCAACGGTCCTGCCATGGCTGCTCCTGCCCCGTATGAAAAACCGGATGCTGACACGGGAGCGCGTGCCGCGCGAGGGCGCAACGCTTGGCGTCAGGCGACGGGCGGGATCACGCGGTAGCCGGCGGCTTCGAGCAGCTCGCGCGCGAGCTGCAACTCGGTGGCGACGACCGCGCGGTCGCGCCGTGCCGCACGCTGGTCGGCCAGATGGCTTTGCAGCAGGCGGACTTCATGCTGCACGGTGTCGGGCAGCCCGCGACGACCGCCGCGGCGGTCGACCACCAGGCTGTCGAGCGCCGCACTGGCTTCTTGCGGATTCGACCAGACCGAAGCGATGAAGTTGGCAAGCCGCGGAATCTGCAGCGCCAGCTTTTGCGGACGCAGGGCCGGCGGCAGCTGCATCAACCATTTGACCGCTTCGCCCGTCAGCGCGCGGTCCGAAGCCTGCGCGGTGCGGCGCTGCTGGTGCCAGTAGCCCGGGTCGAGCCGGGCGCGCTCGGCGATGCCGGGGGGCAGTTCATCGAGCGCGAGGCGGGCTTCACCGATGTCGGTGAGTTCAAACTCGAGGCCATCGAACGACGGCGGAGCCTGAGTCGGTTTGGGATCGATCATGACGGCGGCCTCCCGAAGGTGAAACTGAATCATGGTCTAGCGGATCGGCATCCGCGACAACCGTAACGGATTGTGTGCTCGCCATTGTGCTGCGCAGTGTGCAGCTTTTCACACTCCGGCGCGATCGAGCCGGCCGCCCCGCGGGCCAGTGGGGCTGTCGTCGACGCCCTGTCCAAGCGCGGCGGGCACGCGAACTGCCGCACTTCGGACATGCCGCTTCAAGCGTGGGACACCT
>NZ_JANMWL010000271.1:0-13643 GCF_031393925.1 Methylibium sp.
GGCGCTGTTCACCGGGGTGGTGCTGGGCACGATCGCCCTGGCAGTGGCCTACCCCAATCTGCCCGAGATCAGCGGCCTGAGCGACTACCGGCCCAAGCTGCCGATGCGCGTGTTTTCGGCCGATGACGTGCTGATCGGCGAGTACGGCGAGGAGCGCCGCCAGTTCGTGCCAATCAGCGCGATTCCGCAGGTGATGAAGGATGCGGTACTGGCCATCGAGGACGCGCGCTTCTACCAGCATGGTGGCGTCGACTACATCGGCATCGTGCGGGCGGGCCTCGCCAACGTCGGCGAATCGCGCAGCCAAGGCGCCTCGACCATCACCATGCAAGTGGCGCGCAACTTCTATCTGCCGACCGAGAAGACATTCGCGCGCAAGGTCTACGAGATCCTGCTGGCGCTCAAGATCGAGAGCCAGCTGAGCAAGGACCAGATCCTGGAGATCTACATGAACCAGATCTTCCTCGGCCAGCGCGCCTACGGTTTCGCTGCGGCGGCTGAAATCTATTTCGGCAAGCTGCTCAAGGACGTGAGCATCGCCGAAGCGGCGATGCTGGCCGGCTTGCCCAAGGCGCCGTCGAGCTACAACCCGATCGCCAACCCGACTCGCGCGCGCCAGCGTCAGCGCCACATCATCGAGCGGATGCTCGACAACGGCTTCATCACCCAGGCGCAGGCCGAGGCCGCCAAGGCCGAACAACTCCAGTACCGACGCAGCATCTCGGTGCCGCTGCACGCGGAATACGTTGCCGAAGCGGCACGCCAGCTGATCTTCACCCAGTACGGTGAGGGCGCTTACACGCGTGGGCTCAACGTCTACACCAGCGTGCGCTCGGTCGAACAGGAGGTGGCTTACCGCGCCCTGCGGAAAGGCATCACCGATTACGAAAAACGCCAGGTCTACCGGGGCCCCGAGGGTTATGTCGACTTGCCGCGCGATGCCGACAAGCTCGACGCGCGCATTGCAGAGGCGCTCGACGAGCACCCCGACAACGACGAGATTCGCGCCGCCGTGGTAACCGAGGTCAACGCCAAACAGGTGATTGCAGTGCTGCAAAGCGGCGACCAGCTCACCATCACCGGCGAGGGCCTGCGCCCCGCCGCTTCAGGGCTGGTTCCCAAGGCGAACCCGAAGGTGCAGATTCGCCCCGGTGCCGTCATCCGCGTCATCAAGGGGGCCAAGGATCAATGGTCCATCACTCAGCTTCCGGAAGTCGAAGGCGCGCTGATCGCGCTGGATCCGCGCTCCGGCGCAATCCGCACCATGGTCGGCGGCTTCGACAATGCCAGGAGCAAGTTCAACCACGCGACCCAGGCGTGGCGACAGCCGGGCTCGAGCTTCAAGCCCTTCATCTATTCGGCCGCGCTCGAAAAGGGCTTCACGCCGTCCACGGTGATCAACGACGCACCCTTGTTCTTCGACGCCGCGACCACCGGCAGCCAACCGTGGGAGCCGAAGAACTACGACGGCACGTTCGACGGCCCGATGGCCTTGCGACGAGCGCTGGCCAAGTCGAAGAACATGGTGTCGATCCGCATCCTGCAGGCGATTGGCACGAGCTACGCGCAGGGCTGGATCGGCCGCTTCGGCTTTGACGTCGAAAAGCACCTGCCCTATCTGCCGATGGCGCTTGGTACCGGCTCGGTGACGCCGTTGCAGATGGCCACCGGCTACGCCGTGTTCGCCAATGGCGGCTACCGCGTCAACCCGGTGCTGGTCACGCGCGTGACCGACAACAAGGGCCGCATCCTGGCGCAAACCGATGCGCCCCCCCTCGAACAATTGCAGCGCGCCATCGATGCACGCAACGCCTTCCTGATGAGCAGCCTGCTGCAGGAAGTCACGCGCACCGGCACGGCGGCGCGGGCCCAGGCTACGCTCAAGCGGCCCGACCTTTACGGCAAGACCGGCACCACCAACGACTCGCAGGACGCCTGGTTCGCTGGCTTCACGCAGAGCCTGGTGGCCGTCGTGTGGATCGGCTACGACCTGCCGCGCAAGCTCGGTGACAAGGAAACCGGCGGCGGCCTCGCATTGCCGGTCTGGATCGACTACATGAGCACGGCGCTCAAGGGCGTGCCGGTCATGGAGCCGACGCCACCCGAAGGCGTCATCAATGTCGGCGGCGAGTGGTATTACGAAGAATACGGGCCCGGCAACGGCATCAGCTCGGTCGGACTGGAAGACGCGCCCGCGCCGCCTGCGGCCACCGAGGACGAGCGCAGAAGCATCCTCGATCTGTTCAAAAACTGAGCGGATGTGCGGCTTGTTCGGACGCGCATCGCGACAGCGTCGCAACGAAGTCCTCACCGGTCTTGGTGTCGCGCCACTGCCCTCCCACGTGACGGTAGTGGAAGCCCCCACTGCGGGCCGCAAGCCATATCTCGTGCAACGGCGGCTGCGTGTTCACGACGATCTTGCTGCCATTGGGAAAGCTCAGTTCGAGCAGACCGCCGGTGCGCGCGGCGTCGATGTCGACCACATCGTCCTGCAACCAACGGTCGACCTGCGCCTCGATGCGCGCCAGCAGGGTCGACGCGAGCGCGTGGTACTGCGCATCGCTCGAGGGGTCGCTCGCCGTGACGGGGCTCATTCGTAGAATCCGCTCATGTTGAAGATGGCCTTGATTCTAGGCAGGCGCTTGCCTGCGATGCTGGTGTGTTCTTTGGCCCTGGTGGCATGCGGGCAGAAGGGCGCGCTCTACTTGCCGGCGCCCGGCGGCGGCGCACCGACGCCCGCAGCGGCAACGGCTGCGTCGAGTGCGGCTTCGGCGGGCGCACGGTGATGTTGCCGGGCGCCCCTTTCATCGCCCGCCGCGGCAAAGACCTGTTCATCGAGGACTGTGCAGCGCGCGCGCTGGCGGCGCGCTTTGGCACGCCCCTGTATGTCTACTCGCGCAGTGCGATGCTCGCCGCACTCGCGCCCTGGCCGGACGCCCTCACAGGCTGTGTTACGCCATGAAGGCCAACTCCAACCTCGCGGTGCTGCAGACTTTCGCTGCCGCCGGCTGCGGCTTCGACATCGTCTCCGGCGGTGAACTCGAGCGCGTGCTGGCGGTCGGCGTCGACCCGGCCCGGGTGGTGTTTTCGGGCCTCGGCAAGACGCGCGCGGAGATGCGGCGTGCGCTCGTTGCAGGCGTGCATTGCTTCAATGTCGAGAGCGAGGCCGAGCTCGAGCTGCTGTCCGAGGTGGCCACCGCGCTCGGCCGCCGCGCGCCGGTGAGCCTGCGCGTCAATCCGGATGTCGACGCCAAGACCCATCCCTACATCTCCACCGGCCTGAAGGACAACAAGTTCGGCGTTGCTCACGATCGCGCGCTGGCCGCCTATCGGCATGCAGCGCGCCTGCCGGGCCTGGAGGTGGTAGGCATCGATTGCCACATCGGTTCGCAGATCACCGCGGTGGCGCCTTATCTCGACGCGCTCGACCGCCTGCTCGACCTGGTGGAAGCGCTGGAGGCCGAAGGCCTGCCCATTGGCCACATCGACCTCGGCGGCGGCCTGGGCATCCGCTACACCGACGAAACACCACCGGGCGCCGACGTGCTGATCGCCGCGCTGCTGGCTCGCATCGACGCGCGCGGGCATGGCGAGCGGGCACTGGTGTTCGAGCCCGGCCGCTCGCTGGTCGGCAATGCCGGCGTGCTGCTCAGCGAAGTGCTCTACCTCAAGCCCGGTGAGCACAAGAATTTTTGCGTCGTCGATGCCGCGATGAACGACCTGATGCGCCCGGCCCTGTACCAGGCGACGATGGGCATCGTGGCCTGCACCCTGCGCGACCTGCCGTCGCTCGTTTATGACGTGGTGGGCCCGGTGTGCGAATCGGGTGACTGGCTGGGACGCGATCGTGCGCTTGCGCTCGCTGCCGGCGACCATGTTGCGGTGCTCAGTGCCGGCGCCTACGGCATGAGCATGGCGAGCAACTACAACACGCGGCCGCGCGCCGCGGAAGTGATGGTTCAAGGCGACCAGGCCTGGTTGATCCGCGAACGCGAAACCGCGGCCGAACTGTTTCGCGGCGAGCGGCGGCTGCCCGGCTAGATCCGGCCTTCTTCGACCGCGTGGCAGGCCACGCGGATGCCGCCGATTTCGAGCAAGGCCGGTCGCTCTTCGCGGCAACGCGCCCGAGCATGCGGGCAGCGCGGATGAAAGCTGCAACCGCCCGGCGGCGCCAGCGGGTTGGGCACCTCGCCCTGCACCGGCGTGCGCGAACGCCCGCTCATGGCGATGTCGGGAATGGCGTCGAGCAGCATGCGCGTGTAGGGATGGCGTGGCGTGGCAAACAACTCGCGCTTGGGTGCCAGCTCGACGATGCGCCCGAGGTACATCACGCCCACCTCGTCGCTCACGTGGCGCACCACCGCCAGGTTGTGCGAGATGAAGAGGTAGGTCAGACCGCGCTCGCGCTGCAGGTCCTTCATCAGGTTGAGCACCTGCGCCTGCACGGAGACGTCGAGCGCGGAGGTCGGTTCGTCGCAGACCAGGAACTCCGGCGCGGTGGCGAGCGCGCGCGCGATGGAAATGCGCTGGCGCTGCCCGCCCGAAAACTGGTGCGGAAACTTCGACGCGTCGGCAGCGGCGAGCTTGACCGAGGCCAGCAACTGGGCCACCCGCTCGCGCAAGGCCGCCGGCTCGCGCTCGAGCCCGTGCTCGATCAGCGGCTCGGCGACGATGTCGTGCACGCTCCAGCGCGGGTTCAGGCTGGCGTACGGGTCCTGGAAGATCATCTGCAGCCGGCGACGCAGTGCGCGCGCGTTACCGGCCGCGAACCGGCGTGTCGCGTCCTCGCCGTCAAAGTGAACACTGCCGCTGCTCGGCGCGAGCAGACCGACGAGCAGCCGCGCCACCGTGCTCTTGCCGCAACCCGATTCACCGACCAGCGCGAGCGTGCGACCGCGCTCGATGCCGAAGCTCACGCCGTCGACCGCATGCACCACCTGCCGCGGCTTGCCCGCGAGCACACGCTCGAGCCAGGCAGCGGAGACGTCGAAGCGCTTGCTCAGCGCGCGCGCCTCGACCAACGGCGCGCTCATTGATGCGCCCTTCGCACGACGTGCTGTCCCGCCAAGCGGCAGCAACGGCAGCACCCGCAGCATTCGCCGACGTCCACGCGCGTGGCCGCTCGGTGGCTTCGACGGCCGGGCGGGCTCAAGCGACCACCCCGGCCGCGCCACGCTCTGGCGACGCTGGCACCAGCCAGCACGCGGCGCGCGTGGCCGACGCGGCAAGCAGCTCGGGCCGCTGGGTGGTGCAGCGATCGAAGGCCTGCGGGCAGCGCGGATGGAAGGGGCAACCCGCGGCAATCGCGTCGAGCCGCGGCATCGCGCCGTCGATCTGCGCCAGCCGCTCGCGGTCGCGGTCGATCGCCGGGATCGAAGCCATGAGTCCTGCCGTGTAGGGATGGGCCGGTGCGTGGATCACGCTGCGCACCGGCCCGATTTCAACCACGCGCCCGGCATACATGACCGCGACACGGTCGCAGGCTTCGGCGATCACGCCCATGTCGTGCGTGATCAGCATGACCGCCGCGCCATGGACTTTGCACAGACGCCTGAGCAGCTCGATCACCTGCGCCTGGATCGACACGTCGAGCGCGGTGGTCGGCTCGTCGGCGACGATCAGCTCGGGCTTGCCCGCCAGCGCCAGGGCGATCACGACGCGCTGACGCATGCCGCCCGAGAACTGGTGCGGGTAGTGGTCCACTCGCGCCTCGGGTGCGGGAATGCCGGTCTCGCGCAACAGCTCGACGGCGCGCGCGTGCGCCGCGCGCGCATCGAGCGGCAAATGCGTGCGGATGGTCTCGATGAGCTGCCGCCCGACGGTTGCCAGCGGGTCGAGCGAGGTCAGCGGGTCCTGGAAGATGGCGCCGATGCGGCGGCCCCGAATCTTGCGCATTTGCGCGTGCGGCAGCTGGTCGATGCGCTGCCCACCGAGCCGCACTTCGCCCGAAGCGATGCGCCCGGGCGGCTCGAGCAGGCCGATGATCGCGGCTCCGGTGAGCGATTTGCCGGCTCCGGATTCGCCGACCACGCCGAGGATTTCACCCGCGGCGATGTCGAAGGACACGCCATCGAGTGCGCGCAAGGTGCCGCGCCGGCCGGGAAACTCGACCACGAGATTGCGCACCTCCAGCAGCGGCGCGCTCGCGCCCGAAGCGCTCAAGCTCGAGCCGCTTTCACAGTGCAGCCGCCGATGGTTTCTTCATGGTCGACCCTCACCTCGAAGTCGCTTGCGAGCCGGTTGCCCTTGACCGCGACGAGGTAGTAGCGCGTGCAGGGCTTGACCTCGAGCGAGATCGTGCGCGTTTGGCCGTAGCCGGCGCCGCCGCTCGGCCCCTGAACGCGCACGCTGCGCAGGCCGGGATCCACGAGCACCGGGCTGTGGGGGGTGTCCTTGCCATCGACCCCGAGCACCAGCAAGGGGTAGGTGTCGATCGGCGCGCGGTAATAGCGCTGGCCATTGATCTGTGAGTACGCGTAGGGCGTGGCGCAACCGGCCAGCAACGCCGCGGTCAACGAGAACGTCAGCAAGGTCTTCATGGAAGACTCCTTTGCGAAGGGTCCATCAACGCAGGCGCGGGTTGAGCGCATCGCGCAGCCAGTCGCCCAGCAGGTTCACGCTCAGCGCGATCAGCACCAGCATGGCACCCGGAAAAATGGTAATCCACCATTCGCCGCTGAACAAAAAATCGTTGCCCACGCGGATCAGCGTTCCGAGCGACGGCGAGGTCGGCGGCACGCCCACCCCCAAGAAGGACAGCGTCGCCTCGGTGATGATGGCGGTGGCAACCTGGATCGTCGCCAGCACGAACACCGGTCCCATCACGTTGGGCAGCACATGGCGGCGCATGATGCGCAAGGGCGCCACACCGATCACGCGCGCCGCCTGCACGTACTCTTTCTGCCGCTCCACCATCGTCGAGCCACGCACGGTGCGGGCGTATTGCACCCAGCCGGTCAGCGCGATGGCCAGCACCAACACGCCGAAAGCAAGCGACTCGTGCGCGTTCGGAAAAAGCGCTCGGCCCACGCCGTCGATCAGCAGCGCCACCAGGATCGACGGAAACGACAGCATCACGTCGCACACCCGCATGATGAAGGCGTCGGTGCGCCCGCCGGTAAAGCCGGCCACGAGGCCCAAGGTGACGCCGATCGCCATGGACAGCAGCACCGAGGCGATGCCGACCGCGAGCGAAATGCGCGCGCCGTACATCAGTGCGGAGAGGATGTCGCGGCCCTGGTCGTCGGTGCCGAGCGGGTAGGTCGCCTTGCCCTCGTCCATCCAGGCCGGTGGCAGTCGGGCGTCGGCGAGTTCGAGCGTCGCCAGGTCGAAGGGATCGTGCGGCGCCACCACGTCGGCGAACAGCGCACCGAACAGACACGCCGCGGCAATCAGCGCCGCGACGATCGCCACCGGCGAGGTGCGAAAGCCGTGCCACAGGTCGCCCTCGAAGAAGCGACGCAGCGCGCTCGGCGACGCTTCACGCGCCCCTTCGTTCGTCACTTGACCACCACCCACTTGAACGGCATGAAGTTGTCGGCAAGCTGCACCAGTTCGATGTTCTTCTTCATCGACCAGGCCAGCGCCTGCTGGTGCAGCGGAATGTGGCCGACATCAGTGGCATGCAACTCGAACGCCTCGCGAATCAGGGCATTGCGCTTGCCGGGATCGACCTCCGACTGCACTGCCAAGGTCAAGGCGTCGATCTTCGGGTTGCTGTAAGCGCCCAGGTTGAACTGGCCCTGGCCCTTGTCGTTGGGTGTGGCCAGCAGCGAGCTCAGGACGTTGTGCGCGTCGTAGGTACCGGGCGTCCAGCCGAGCAGGTAGAAGCTGGTGTCGCGGCGCAGGATCTTCGGAAAATAACTGACCTTGGTTTCGGTCTGCAAATTCACCTTGATGCCCACACGCGCAAGGCTTGCTGCCACCGCCTGACAGATCGCGCCGTCATTCACATAGCGGTCGTTCGGGCAATTGAGACCGACCTCGAAACCACCTGCGTAGCCCGCCAGCGCAAGCAGCTTGCGGGCCGCCTCGGGGTCGTGCGGCAGCCGCCTGTTCAGCGCGGCATCGAAGCCCTTGATCCCCGGCCCCACCATCAACGCGGTGGGATTGGCGGCGTTGCGCATCACGCGCGTGCGGATCGCCTCGATGTCGATCGCCTGGTAGATCGCCTGGCGCACTCGCTGGTCCTTGAACGGGTTCTTGCCCTTGACGCTCGAGTTCAGCAGCTCGTCGCGCTTTTGATCCATGCCCAGGAAGATGGTGCGCAACTCGGGGCCCTGCAACACCTTGAAGCCGGGGCTGGCCTTGATGCGCTCGATGTCCTGCAGCGGCGTGGGCTCCATCACATCGATCTCGCCCGACAGCAGCGCGGCCACCCGCGTGGCGTCATTGCCAATCGGCGTGAAGATCACTTGGTCGACATTGCCCTGGACCGTGTCCCAGTAAGCCGCGTGACGCACCAGCACGCTGCGCGTCGACGGCTGGCGCTCCTTCAGACGAAACGGCCCGGTGCCGTTAGCCTTGAACGAAGCCGTGTTCTCGATACCCTTCCTGCGGTCGACCGGCGCCTCGGCCTTGTTGGCCACGCACCAGGCCTTGCTCATCATGTAGACCGAGGCAATGACGTCGGGCAGTATGGGGAACGGCGTCGTGGTCTCGATCTCCACGGTGTGCGCATCGACCCGGCGCACTTCCTTGAAGGACGAGGTGTAGCTCTTCATGTCCGAGCCCTCGCCCGCGGCGCGTCCGAAGGAGAACACCACGTCGTCGGCGGTGAACGGCGCTCCGTCGTGGAATGCCACGCCGCGGCGCAGCTCGAAGCGCCACACGGTCGGGGTCGCCTGCTTCCAGCTCGTGGCGAGGCCCGGCGTGAGCGCGAGCTGCTGGTCACGGGCCACCAGCGGCTCGTAGATGTTGTTGACGAAGCTCAGCTGCACCGTCTCGTTGAGCGAATGCGGGTCCATCGACTGCGCGTCGCCCTGGTTGGCCACGCGCAGGCTCACGGCCTGGGCGACGGTGGCCTGCGCCACCCACAGCGCTGCAACGAGCAAGAGCTTGACCATCGCGACTCCTCGAGTGGACCTCAGTGCGCCGCCGCGCTGTCGATGCGCAGGCGCGGGTCGACAGCGAAGTACAGCAGGTCGACGACCAGATTGATGATGACGAAGATCAGCGCGATCAGGCACAGGTAGGCGGCCATGACCGGAATGTCGGCAAAGCTGATCGCCTGGATGAACAAGAGGCCCATGCCGGGCCACTGGAACACCGTCTCGGTGATGATGGCAAAGGCGATCAATGAGCCGAGCTGAAGACCGGTGATGGTGATGACCGGCACCAGCGTGTTCTTCAGCGCATGGCCGAAATGCACCGCACGGTCGGTGAGGCCGCGAGCAAGCGCGAAGCGGATGTAGTCGGTGCGCAGCACCTCGAGCATCTCGGCGCGCACCAGCCGCATGATCAGCGTGAGCTGGAACACCGCCAGCGTGACCGAAGGCAGCACCAGATGCTGCCAGCCGGAGAGGGTCAGCAACCCGGTGCTCCAGCCGCCCAGCATGACCACGTCGCCGCGCCCGAAGCTCGGCAGCCAGTGCAGCCAGACGGCAAACACCAGGATCAGCAAGATGCCGATCAGGAAGGTCGGCAGCGACACGCCGAGCAGGGAAACGATCATCAGCACGTGCGACAAGAAAGTGCCCCGCCTGAGCGCCGCATAGACCCCCATCGGCACGCCGACCGCGAGCGCGAGCACGGCCGCGGCGAGCGAGAGCTCGAGCGTGGCGGGCAAGCGCTCGGCGATCAAGGTGGAGACCTTGCGGCCCTGGCGCAGGCTCAGGCCGAACTCGCCCTGCACCGCATTGCCGACGAAGCGAGCGAACTGCACCGGGAACGCCCGGTCCAGCCCGAGGTCGGCGCGCAGTTGCTCGCGCTGCGCGGGCGTCGCGTCCTGCCCCAGCAGGCTGGTGACCGGGTCGCCGACGTGCTGGAACAGCACGAAGGCGATGAAGGCCACCGTGAGCATCACGACCACGGCCTGCAACAGCCGGCGACAGACGAAAGCAAGCATGAGCGGTTCTATTCAGCGCGGCGCCGCGGCAGAAGGCGTGTTCAACGTCGACACCCGATCATCCGCAGCGGGTGGCCGCAGCGTCAATGGAAAGACCTTGCACAAGGGCTCGCGGCAACACTGCCTGCCCTCGGCGCGCGAGCCGGCGTGCGACCAGCGGGCGCACCAAACAAAAAGGGCACCCCGAGGGGTGCCCTTTCAGCACGACAAAGTCGCTGATCAGAACGTGTGGGCAAGACCCAGTACGGTGAACTCGCGCTTCTGCACAAAGTTCTGGTCGTTGAAGCGGCTCGTCAAGGCGCTGCTGCTGCCCGAGCGCTCGGTGAACGCGGAGTACAACGTGGTGCGCTTGGAGAGCAGGTAGCGCACCGACACGCCGTATTTCTGAATGTCTTCCGTCGAACCGTTCACCAGGTCGTAGTCGGCCTTGGTGTAGTTGGCGCGCAGTTGGAACGAGTTGATCGGCACCATCACGCCCACGGTGTAAGCCTTCTGGTCTTGGATGGACGTTGCGGTCAGCGCCGGGCCAAGGTTCGAGCCGACATCGGTGGAGTTCTGGAAGCCCGCAAACAGGGTGGCGACGCCGAAGTTGTAGTTGGCGCCGACGTGGATCACCTTGTTGTAGGAGCTGGTGCGAGCACCGAACGAGTCGTATTCCTCGTAGCCCACGGCCACGGCGAGCGGGCCGTTCTTGTACGAGCCCATCAGGCCCTGATAACGCGCCGTGCTTCCTTCACCGGCACCCACCATCGCCTGCAGCTGGAAGCCGCCCAGGTTCGGTGAGATGTAGGCCAGAGAGTTGTTCACACGCTGGCCGAAGGTCTGGAACAGCGCGGTAGACGTATTGGCCGCCGTGGCGAGCACGCCTTCGTCGATCTTCATCTCACCGAGGACCGACACGTCAGAGAACTGGCCGTTGATGATGCGGGAGATCGATTCCTGGCGGCCCAAGCGGACATCGCCGAGCGTCTTGGAGCCCAGAGCCACATAAGCTTGGCGACCGAACAGGCCGGAGGTCGTGCCGGTTGAGCTTACGGCTCCCGTGTTGGCGTTCACGTTTCCATCACTGCCGGTGTCAAGGTTGAAGGCCGATTCGAGCTGGAAGTAGGCGCGCAGGCCACCGCCCAGGTCTTCCGTGCCACGCAGGCCCCAGCGCGAGCCCCCGATGCCACTGGCCGCACCGCCGTCGTACATGCGCCAGGAGGCGTCGCCACGGTTGATGTTGTCGCCCGGCTTGGAATAGGTGCCGTTGGCGTCGACACGGCCGTACAGCGTGACCGAGGATTGCGCCGACGCGGCACCGGCAAAGGCACCGAGCGCAGCGAGAGCGAGGATTGATTTTTTCATTGCGGCCATCTCCAAAGTTGAAACGAGACGCCTGTCTGTCTGTATCGCTACGGCCGACAGGCGTCAACTTAATCGGAAGCCGATATTTCAACAGACACATGCGGGGAAATTGGATCAGCCCGCCCCAACAGGGCCAATTTTGTTGCGGTGCTACAACTGATCCCAGGCCTGGGCGTTCTTGCCCTTTCGTCACACCATCGACATAAAACCGAGGGCAAGCCGCCAGGCTATCGTTGCCCACACTGCCGCAGCGAAAGACCACGATGCGAAAACTTACGCCCTTAGACCAATTGACCGCGGCTCTCGACCAGGGTCTGCGCACGGTGTTCGCCAGCCACTCGGCATCGCGCCCCACGCCGCAACCGGCCGCCCGACCCGAGAGCGAACTCACCGCGGCGGACCGAGCGCTGTCCGCGGCCCTCATGCGGGTCAATCATGTGGGCGAAGTTTGCGCTCAGGCGCTCTACCATGCCCAGGCGCTGAGCACCTCGAATCCGGCGCTGCAAACCCAGCTCGAAGCGGCCGCCCGCGAGGAGACCGATCACCTGGCCTGGACCGAGGAGCGGCTGGCCGAACTCGGCGGGCGGGTCAGCTTTCTCAACCCCTTGTGGTATGCCGGCGCCTTCGGCGTGGGCTTGCTGGCCGGACGGGCCGGCGACGCCGTCAACCTGGGCTTCCTGGTCGAAACGGAGCGCCAGGTCGAGCAGCACCTTGCACGACACCTCGACCGTCTGCCGGCGCAGGACGCGGCGTCTCGTGCCATCGTGGCGCAGATGCGCGACGACGAGGCACGCCATGCCGACGCCGCCGAGAACGCCGGCGCCACCCCGTTGCCGGCGCCGGCACGCTGGCTGATGCGTGGCGCCGCCAAACTCATGACGCTCACGGCGCATCGCATCTGAGAGCCCGTGAACGTTTCAATTTTGCAGATGGATTCGACGCATCGAGGCTTGCACCATACGCGGTCGTTTTTATACACCACGGCTCGTAGTGTGCGGCGATCACCGAAGCCACCCCGAACCCCTGGGTCACAATACCGGACGGAAACCAGGCGTTGCCCCCGAACGGTCGAAAACGATGCGTACCTTCATCCTGCGCCGGCCGACTGCGGCCGACGGCCAGTTTCAAGACGGGCGTGATGAGTCCGGATGCAATCAGGCTGGCGGCAAGACCGTCTTGCGCGACCGCGTTGGCCTTGGGGTCGTCGTTGATGGCGCCCGCAAGGTAGAAGCTACCGAGACCGCCAGCGAATACTCCGCACCGAAAGGTTCGAAGACTCGGGCGACCTTGTCGGACGTTCGGTTCCGATGTCGCTGCACGGCATTCTGAAGCGGTCTGTCCAACACGGCCGCAGTGCCCACCACGGCCAAGCCAATCAGCCCGATGTCCTGCCAGGAGCTCTGGTCCCAGCGAATGGGCGAACGCAGCACGTGGCGGGCATCCTGCATGAGCAGTTGGCCAAGGCCCGTCGCAGGGGCGGTTGCCGCAGGAGTCGGGTCGGCGGCGAGCGCGGGTTCGAACGCTTTCAACTCTGTGCTTGAGGCAGGTTGGCGCCGAGCAGGCCTACATGTTCGTCATCGGGCAGCCGCAAGCGTTCGAAGCCGAGCGTCACGCGAGCCGGCAGAGCCTGCATGCGGGTCGCGTCGTCTTGCGCAATGTCCGGAGCCTTGTCGGCGGCCAATGCGCACTGTCCCGAACTCATCAGCACACCTGCGACCACGACCGGCAACCACGCTTTCCGAACCATCGTCACCATGCGCGCCCTCAGGTCGCCCGCGTGGCGACGTTGCGCATTTTACGAAGCCACGCATCGCTGACGCTCATAGGGTCCGATAGCGCGATGGAAATGCGCAACCAAATCCGCGTCCCCTTCGGTGGCGCTGAACGAGTCGGCAGTGGGAAGCGAGCTGGGTTGCGGTAGAGATCGACCTCATGATTTGGCCCTATAAGCTATACGCAGATCAGTTCGAGGTCGTAGCGCGAACTTAACGAGCCTTCGTCAACACTTCGCTGGCGCCGTCTTGACGGCTCGCGGTTCAGCGCTTGGACTCCGGACTCCCCTGCGAAACAAAGATCCCTGCCATGAGAATCACAATCACTTTCTGCGTGGCGGCCCTGGCGATCAGCGGCTGCGCCCATTTCGAGCCGCGAGCGATTGCTCCGGCTGCTTCCGCGTCTGCCTACGAGGCACGCACGCTGGACGGCGCCGAACTGCACGCCTTCATTCAAC
>NZ_JANMWL010000304.1:0-8429 GCF_031393925.1 Methylibium sp.
CAGGCGCTGGCGCTGCTGAGCGAGGTGCGGCTGCTGTGGCTCGGTTGGCTGCAGGGGCTGGACGTGGTGCAGGCACAAGACCAGCGCAGCTTCTTCGCGCTGATCCAGGACGACTCGCTGCGCGCCTCGTGGAAAACGCAGGTGCTGAAGCCGCTGCAAGGCCTGTTCTCCGGCGGCGCCTTCGCACCCGTGGTCGCCGAGTGCAAGCGCATCCACCAGGAGGTGCTGCGCGGTCGCGTATGGGTGGCGCTGCACATGCACGCGGGCGACGGCAACGTACACACCAACATACCGGTCAACAGCGACAACTACGCGATGCTGCAGACGGCGCACGAGACGGTCGCCCGCATCATGGCGCTGGCGCGGCGGCTCGACGGCGTGATCTCCGGCGAGCACGGCATCGGCATCACCAAGCTCGAGTTCTTGACCGAGGCCGAGACGGCGGACTTCACGGCCTACAAGCAGCGCGTCGATCCCGAGGGCCGCTTCAACAAGGGAAAACTGCTGCGCGGTGCGGCGTTGAAGGCCTTGGGAGACGACGTGCTGGCCGCCGACTTGAGCCATGCCTACACGCCCAGCTTTGGCCTGATGGGCCACGAGTCGCTGATCATGCAGCAAAGCGACATTGGGGCGATCTCGGACTCCATCAAGGACTGCATGCGCTGCGGCAAGTGCAAGCCGGTGTGCGCCACCCACGTGCCGCGCGCCAACCTGCTGTACAGCCCACGCAACAAGATCCTCGCCACCTCGCTGCTGGTCGAAGCCTTTCTGTACGAGGAGCAGACGCGCCGCGGCGTGAGCATCAAGCACTGGCAGGAGTTCGAGGACGTGGCCGACCACTGCACGGTCTGCCACAAGTGCCTGGCACCGTGCCCGGTGGACATCGACTTCGGCGAAGTGTCGATGAACATGCGCAACCTCTTGCGCAAGATGGGACAGAAAAGCCTGCGCCCAGGCAACGCGGTGGCGATGTTCTTCCTCAATGCCAAGAACCCCGACACCATCAAGCTGATGCGTACGGCGATGGTCGACGTCGGCTTCAAGGTGCAGCGCCTGGCCAACGACCTGCTGCGCGGCCTGGCGAAGCAGCAGACCGCAGCACCACCGTCGACGGTGGGCACGGCGCCGATCAAGGCGCAGGTCATTCACTTCATCAACAAAAAGATGCCAGGCGGCCTGCCCAAGAAGACGGCGCGCGCGCTGCTCGACATCGAAGACGCCAATTACGTACCGATCATTCGCGACCCGAACGGGACCACGAGCGAGAGCGAGGCGGTGTTCTATTTCCCCGGTTGCGGCTCGGAGCGGTTGTTCTCGCAAGTGGGTCTGGCGACGCAGGCGATGCTCTGGCACGCGGGCGTGCAGACGGTGCTGCCACCCGGCTACCTGTGCTGTGGCTACCCGCAGCGCGGCTCGGGGCAGTTCGACAAGGCCGAGAAGATCATCACCGACAACCGCGTGCTGTTCCACCGCGTGGCTAACACGCTCAATTACCTCGACATCAAGACCGTGGTGGTGAGTTGCGGCACCTGCTACGACCAGCTGCAAGGCTACAAATTCGAGGACATCTTCCCGGGCTGCCGCATCGTCGACATTCACGAGTTCCTGCTTGAAAAAGGCATCACCCTCAGCGCCAGCCAGCAAGACGGCGGTTACCTCTATCACGACCCCTGCCACAGCCCCATGAAACTGCAGGAGCCGATGAAAACGGTGAAGGCGCTGGTCGGCGACAAGGTCAGGAAGAGCGAGCGCTGCTGCGGCGAAAGCGGCACGCTCGGCGTGACGCGGCCGGACATTGCGACGCAGGTGCGCTTTCGCAAGGAAGAAGAGCTGAAGCAGGACGAGGCCGCGCTGCGCGCCATGGTCACGGGCAGCGGGGAGGGTGCGGCAAGCGCGCTGCCCGCCAAGGGCCCGGTGAAGATCCTCACCTCGTGCCCGAGCTGCCTGCAAGGTCTTTCGCGCTACGGCAACGATCTGAACAACGGCCTGCTCGAAGCCGACTACATCGTTGTCGAGATGGCACGCAAGATCCTCGGCGAGGGCTGGCTGCCCGACTATGTGGCGCGCGCCAACGAAGGCGGCATCGAGCGGGTGCTGGTGTGAGCGACCAGCCGGCGTGCGAGTTGTGCGCCGCGAGCGGTGGCCTGCCGGTGCATCGCACGCTCGATTGGCGCGTGGTGCGCGTGGCGGACGCTGCCTTTCCCGCCTTCTACCGCGTGATCTGGAACACCCATGTGGCCGAGTTCAGCGACCTCGACACGTCCCGGCGCCGCGCCTGCATCGAAGCGGTCGCCGCGGTCGAACAGGCGCTGCGCCAATCGCTCGCGCCGACCAAGATCAACCTCGCCAGCCTGGGCAATGTGGTGCCTCATCTGCACTGGCACGTGATCGCCCGCTTTGCGTGGGACAGTCATTTTCCGCAGCCGGTGTGGGGCAAGGCGCAACGCAGCGTCGAGCCGGCCGCCGAGGCGCGATTGCCGCTCGCCCTGGCCACGCTCGATACCCGCGTGGCCGCCGCGCTGCACGAACTGTCACCAGCCGTGCGCGGCTAGACTTGTCGGGCAACTTTCGCTCGCACCCACCATGGCCGGCCTGAACAAAAACACCCCCACACCCACCGCGCTGACCGTGCATCAACAGTCGCGCATGCTCGAGATTGACTTTTCCGACGGTGCTGCGTTCAAGCTGCCCTTCGAACTGCTGCGCGTGTACTCGCCTTCGGCCGAAGTGCAGGGCCACGGACCAGGGCAGGAAGTGCTGCAGACGGGCAAGCGCGATGTCGAGATCGTCTCGCTCGAGCCGGTCGGCAACTACGCGGTGCAGCCGACCTTTTCAGACGGTCACAGTTCGGGCCTGTTCGCCTGGGATTACCTCTACCACCTGGGCGTCGAGCAAGACGGCCTTTGGCGTGCCTACGAGGCCCGGCTCGCCGCGGCCGGCATGAACCGCGACGCGGCCATGCCCGAAGCGGGCGGCAGTGCCTGCGGCCACCATCACTGACATGGCGCTGCGAGCGGAGCTGCCGTGAGCCGCACCCATTTCGGCTTCGAAACCGTCGACGAAGCGCAGAAGGTCGACCGCGTGCGCGGCGTGTTCAACGCCGTCGCGTCCAAGTACGACGTCATGAACGACCTCACGTCGCTCGGGCTGCACCGGTTCTGGAAGGCCTACACGGTCGCGGTCGCCAACGTGCGCGAGGGGCAGCGCGTGCTCGACGTCGCCGCTGGCACCGGCGACTTGGCGCGCGCCTTCGCCCGGCAGGTGGGTGCCAGCGGGCTGGTCGTGCATACCGACATCAACGAGGCCATGCTGCGCGCCGGCCGAGATCGGCTGACCGACGAGGGCCTGCTGCTGCCGACCGCCCTGTGCGACGCCGAAGGCCTGCCGTTTGCCGATGCAGGCTTCGACGTGGTGAGCGTCGCGTTTGGATTGCGCAACATGACGCACAAGGAACGGGCGCTAGCCGAGATGGCGCGCGTGCTCAAACCAGGGGGGCGCCTGTTGGTGCTCGAGTTCTCCAAGGTCGCCAAGCCTCTGGAGAAGGCCTACGATTGGTATTCCTTCAACGTGCTACCGCGGCTCGGTCAATGGGTTGCGGGAGACGCCCAAAGCTATCGTTACCTGGCGGAGTCGATCCGCATGCACCCAGATCAGGCCGCGCTCAAAGAGATGATGAAGACGGTCGGTTTCGGCCATGTCGATATCCACAACCTAAGCGGCGGCGTCGTGGCGTTGCACGTCGGTTTGCGGGTCTGAGCACCCGACGGATCGATCCGGCTCCGACGATAGCGGCCGAGGCGGCGGTCTACCGTCTCCAGGCGTGTGTAGCCTCGAGTTTTGCGGGGTGCGAGTCTTGTGGGCGGCGCGAATGGTGGTTCGTGCTCAAGTAGGCATGCAAACTGCCGGCCCCCCGACTTGGGGACTGGGCCGCTCTGCTGATTTGCTTAAGATTCGGCACAGCGTCGTGATCGAAAAGGTGTTGTCATGGCAGTGTTTGATGGTGGTCGAAGGGCAGGCGATCCGCGCGGCCTCCCGTTCTTTGGATCGATGGCGATTGGAGGTGTTATGGGTTTGTCTACGAGAGCGTTGCTGCGACTGGTGCTCATGGTTGCGTTGGGCTCGCTGGCGTCAGTCGGTTGGCTTTCGGCGGCGGCGCAGGCCGCTACACCGGTGTCCAAAGATGAGTACCGCCTTGGTTCAGGGGACGCGGTGCGCATTACCGTGTTTCAGAACCCCGAGTTGTCGCTGGAGGCGCGCGTGTCCGAAAGCGGTGTGATCAGTTATCCGCTGCTGGGCTCCGTCAAGCTTGGCGGCCTGTCGCTTACCCAAGCCGAAAAGCGGATCGCGGACGGTCTGCGGGAGGGCAATTTCGTCAAGCAGCCGCAGGTTTCGATCTTGGTCGTCACGGTGCGCGGCAGTCAGGCGTCGATCCTGGGCCAGGTCAACAAGCCCGGCCGCTACCCGTTGGAGCAGGCAGATACCAAGCTCAGCGATCTCCTTGCGTTGGCTGGGGGTATTGCGCCGAATGGTTCGGACACCGCGGTGGTGTCGGGGCAGCGCAGTGGCAAGGCCTTCCGCAAAGAAGTCGATGTGCCCTTGGTGCTCGCCGGCAAGCAAAGCGAGGACATCGGCATCCAGGCAGGCGACGTCGTCTTCATTGACCGCATGCCGATGGTGTACATCTACGGCGAGGTTCAGAAGCCGGGCGCTTTCCGGCTCGAACGCGACATGACTTTGATGCAGGCACTGGCCGCGGGAGGCGGCCTCACCTTGAGAGGAACTCAAAAGGGCCTAAGGGTGAATCGCCGCGGTTCGGACGGCAAGGTTGAAGCACTCACCCCGGGCATGCAAGACACGCTCCGCGACGGCGATGTGGTCTACGTCCGCGAAAGTCTGTTCTGACGCCAGGAGCTGCTATGGCATTCAGTCAGTTCATCTCTATTCTCCACGCTCGCTGGAAGCTGGCATTGGCCGTCGTGCTCATGATCGTGGGCACCGCTGTCGTGGTCAGTTTGCTACTGCCGAAGCAGTATTCCGCGACGGCATCCGTCGTCTTAGACATCGGTCCTGACCCACTGTCGGCCGCCGCCTTCGGGACGGCTTTGCCAGCCTACATGGCCACGCAGATTGACATCCTGCAGAGCGAGCGGGTCGCGCGTCGGGTGGTTGCTGCGCTCCAACTCACCGAAAACGGCGAGCTGCGGCGCAAGTGGATGGAAGCCACCGGGGGTCGTGGCGATCTGGAGGCCTGGGCTGCGCTAGTGCTGCTGGAGAGTCTCGACATCAAGCCGGCACGCGAATCGAACGTGATCAACGTGGCCTTCAAGTCGTCGGACGCGCGCTTCGCGGCGACCGCAGCCAATGCCTTCGTTAAGGCATACATCGATACGGTGCTTGGTTTGCGCGTGGATCCAGCACGCCGCTACACCACCTTTTTCGACTCGCGGTCCAAGGAACTGCGAGAGCAAGTCGAAAGCGCACGGGCCAAGCTGTCGGCGTTCGAGCGCCAGAATGGGCTGATCGGGACCAATGAACGGCTCGACCTCGACACCGCGCGGTTGAGCGAGCTTTCCGTTCAGATCCTCTCTGCGCAAGCGGTTGCCGCCGAGTCCAGCGGCCGGCAGGTCGCTGCTCAAGGCCGGTCCGCCGAGCAATTGCAGGATGTGCTCATGAATCCGGTGGTGGCCGGACTAAAAGCCGATCTTTCGCGGGGCGAGGCGCGACTGCAGGAGTTGAATTCTCGGCTGGGCGATGCGCACCCTCAGGTAGTGGAAGCCAAGGCCAACATCAATTCCTTGCGCAGCCGTCTCGACGGCGAGGTACGGCGGATCACCAGCGGCGTTGGCCTGACCAACACGATCAATCGACAGCGCGAAGCCGAGTTCCGTGCTGCCTACGAGGCACAGCGGCAGAAAGTCCTGCGCATGAAGGCGCAGCGCGACGAAGCGGCCGTTTATCAACGAGAGGTGGAAAACGCTCAACGCGCCTACGACAGTGTGGTGAATCGCTACAACCAGACGTCGCTGGAAAGCCAGACCACTCAGACCAACATCGGGTTGCTGACGCCTGCGGTCGAGCCGACACGGCCTTCGTCGCCCAGGTTGATGCTGAACACCGTGATCGCATCGCTTGTCGGTGCGCTTCTCGCGGTTGGGCTTGTGATCGGCCTGGAAATGATGAACCGCCGTGTTCGCAACATCGACGATATCGTTCAGACCCTCGGTTTGCCTGTGCTGGGCGTTCTTGCGGGGCCTGACCGCCGCGCGCGCTCGCAGCCGTTGCTGGCCCGCCGGCTGCTCGGCCGCTTGCCCCTGACCGCCACCAAGAAAGCGTGAAAAATGGCAAAAATGCATGGTTCCCGCGTCACTGCGCTTGCTTGGCCATCGGCGCCTCATTCCGGAGAAGAGAATTCGGTTCATGACCGATCAATCGGCGACATTCTCCAGCGAACATGTGATCTGACGGACGAGCAGATTGCCGCCGTTCTCCAATACCAGCGCGACCGAGGCATGCGATTCGGCGAGGCAGCGATTGCGCTCGGATTTGTCTCGGACAAGGATGTCTTGTTTGCCTTGTCGCAGCAGTTCCACTACCACTACGCGCCGGAGGATCAGCGGTCTTTCAGCGCCGAACTTGTCGTGGCAAATCAACCGTTCTCACTGCAGGCGGAGTCGTTTCGGGCGATTCGCAGCCAGCTGACCATGCGCTTCTTCGGCGACGAAGGGTTACGGCCGGCGCTCGCGGTCGTCAGCCCCGAATCGGGCGACGGCAAGACGTTCTTCTGTGCCAATCTCGCCGTCGCATTGTCGCAACTGGGTGGGCGCACGCTCTTGGTCGATGCCGACATGCGCGGCCCCCGACAACAGCACTTGTTTGGCATCGAGAACACGGCAGGCTTGTCAGGCCTCCTCTCGGGTCGATCGAATGTTGATGTGATTCAACAAGTGGACGATCTGCCCAGTCTGTATGTGCTGCCCGTTGGCAATATGCCACCGAACCCGGTCGAACTGCTGGAGCGGCCCGCGTTTGGCTTTCTGATGCGCGAGCTGACCAGCAAATTCGACCACGTGATCGTCGACACGCCGGCGAGGTTCTATGGAGCGGACGCCCAGCTGATCGCTGCCAAGTGCGGCGCAGCGCTGGTCGTTGCCCGAAAAGACCTATCACGCATCAAGGCGCTGCAGGAACTCGTTCGGACGATAGGCGACGGCCCCGCCAAGCTGGTCGGGGTCATCATGAATGACTACTGACGTCGTGCGTTCGGCTGCTTGAAGAACTACGATGTCGTTGCGACAGATCGGTAAGAACTCCGCCTGGAACTTGTTCGGGCAGATTGCGCCAATCTTGCTGGCGCTGATCATCATCCCGTTGCTGCTCAAGCAACTGGGACCCGACCGCTACGGGTTTCTGACGCTGATTTGGGTGTTGATAGGTTATGTCGGCATCTTCGATCTGGGCGTCGGCAGGGCGATGACGCGGGTCGTCGCCGAGCGCCTCGGCGCGGACGATCGTCCAGCCGCTGAAGCGGTCGCACAGACGGCGATGGCCTTCCTGCTGATCCTGGGTGCTGTGTTTGCGATCGGCTTGCTCTGCACAGCCCAGATCGTGGTCGGCTATCTTTCCTTGCCGGCGCATTTGATCCACGAGGGTACTTGGGCATTGCGCATCCTTGCCGTAGGACTGCCTTTCGTCATGCTGACGTCCGGATACCGCGGTTGCCTCGAAGCCTACGGACGCTTCCCGACAGTCAGCATGATCCGGGTAGGCATGGGTTTCTTCACGTATTTGGCACCGCTCGGCGCTGTACTGGTCTCGCCGAGACTTGAAGTCATGGTCAGCGCAGTAGTTCTGATGCGCGTCGTTGCCAACCTGGTCCATCGCTGGGCATGCCGCCGAGATTGCAGTTTCACCATGAGGTGGCAGACGCCGGAGCGAGCGCGACTTCGACAGTTGCTCGGTTTTGGCGGCTGGATGACGGTGTCGGACATCATCAGCCCCCTGATGAACTCGCTCGACCGCTTGATCATCGCCGGTTTCGTGCCGGTTGCGGCGGTGGGCTATTACGCGACCGCGTTCGACATCGTCAACAAGGTCGTGATGCTGCCGTATTCAGTGATGTCCGCGGCGCTCCCGGTGGTGGCGGGCTACCAGGATCAAGCGCAAGCCCGATCGCTCTACGCCTTGCTCTTCAAGTGCGTCGTCATCGCTGTGCTGCCGATCCTGCTGGGCGTGACCGTCTTCGCCGAAGTGGCCTTCACGTGGTGGCTCGGTGAAGGCTTTGCAAGCACCGCCGCGCCCGTCGCTCAGATCTTGGCCGTTGGGCTGTTCTTTAACTGCGCAGCCCAGGCGCCGGCCCTGCTCATCAACAGCCGCGGCAAGCCGAAATGGATGGCGATGGCTCATCTTTGCGAGGTGCCGCTTTTTATTGG
>NZ_JANMWL010000068.1:0-6415 GCF_031393925.1 Methylibium sp.
CTCGAGGCTGCGTTGATCACCCGCTCACCCACTCACTTCGCCCGCGCCTGCAGCGCCGGGTCGACATCGACGTACTGCCAAAACTCGCGCAGGAAGATGTTGCGGTGATAGCCGATCACCCAGGGTTGGGCCAGGTCGGTGAAGATGCGATGCACATGCACCTTGTAGGGCATGTAGGCAATCATGAGGCGCTGCGCTTCGTCCATCGCGGCCTGCCGCTCGGGGCCGTCGGGCAACTTTTTCTGGCGCTCGTAGACGGCATTGAAGGCGGGCAGGTCGAAGCGCGCATGGTTGGCCTGGCCCTTGTTGGGGCCGTAGCCGAGTTGCAGAAAACCGTCACCGTCGGGCGAGCCCACGCTCCAGCCGACGATCCACATCATCAGCTTGCCGGCGCGCGAGGCCTTCAAATTTTCGGGCCACTGCGAGATGCGAAACACGATGCGCACGCCGAGCGCGGCCATGTTCTTCTGCCACTGCTCGGCCAGAGCGCGCTTGTACTGGTCGGACTCGCTCGCGTACTCCAGCTCCAGCGCTTGGCCGTCGGGCAGGTCGCGCCAGCCGTCGCCGTTTTTATCGGTGTATCCATAGAGGTCGAGCAGGGCCTTGGCGCGCGAGAGGTTGTATTCACCCATCTCGCTGCGCAGGGCCGGGTCGTAGCCGAAGGTGTTGGGGCCGATCGGGCCCTGGGCGGGGATGGCCTGGCCCTTGCGCACCAGGCGGATTTCCTTGTCGATGTCCATTGCCAGCGACAGCGCGCGGCGCAGCGCCACCTTCTCGGGCGTGTAGCCGCCGACCACCGCGTTCTCCATGGCGAAGTAGGTCATGTGCAGATCGGCGCGCGGGTAGCGCACCATCAAAATGCCCTGCTTCTCGAGGTTGGGGGCAAGCTTGGCGTTGGGCATCACCAGGTCGGCGAATTCGGGCGGCACTTCTTCGATGAGGTCGTGTTCCTTGTTCAGGAAGGCGAGCCAACGCGGTTGGCTTTCTTCGATGATGCTGATCTCCACGCGGTCGACCAGCGGCAGCTTCTTGCCTTGATGCTTGGCGACCGCCGCCAGCGCAAGCTTGTCATCGGCCGGCGCTTCTTCGTTGTAGAGGACGGTGCGGTAGTTCGGGTTGCGCTCGAGCACGATCTTCGATGCACGCCGCCACTCGGCCAGCTTGAACGGCCCGGTGCCCACCGGGTGCTCCATCATCTTGTCGGGGTAGGCCTCGGCGACCTCGCGCGCCACCGCGCCCGAACGTGAAGGGTCGGCCAGCATGTGCTCGAAGCGTGGCTGCGGCTCGGCCAGCTTGATCTGGAAGCGGTACCTGTCGAGCGCGCGCAAGCCAGGCACTTCGCGGTCGTAGTCGAACGGTTTCTTGCCGTCGATCGCTTCGCGGCGCAGCTCGGAGAGGCCCAGCAGCTTGGCGTTCTCGAACTGGTAGAGCGTGGGGCTCTTGTGCCTGGGGTCGTAGTGGCGCTTGAGTGAATAGACGTAATCGGCCGCGACCAACTCGCGCCGCTTGCCCTTGAACGCCGGGTCGTCGGCGAAGTAGATGCCGGACTTCAAGGTGAAGGTGTAGGTGGTGAAGTCGGCCGAGATTTCGGGCAGGGCCACGACGGTGTTGGCACGCAGGCGCGCCGGGCGCGCCAGGAATTCGAACTGCAGCGGCGCGTCGAAGATGTTGGCGGCGATGGTGGCCGAGTAGAGGTCGGAGAGCTGGGCCGGATCGAACCCGGTCTCGGCGACGCGGAAGGCGTAGCGCAACACCTTGGACGCAGTGAGGGCTGGCGCTGAGTTGCCTTTCGCGGCTTGCGCGAGCGCGTGGGCGCCGCCGAGGGCCGTCAACAGGGCAAGGGCCAGGGTGAGGCCGCGTCTGAACATCTGAGCAAGCTCCTGAGTCGCTTTGTCGGGCCGGGCCGGACGCGGGCGCAACGCCGCAGCCGAAGGCGCGCAGTCTATGGCGCACGAGCTGACGCCACCAAGGTGGGTGACCCGAACGGCAGGGGGATGGTTCCTGTGATGGGAGCACCAGGTCAACCCTCCCACGAGGATGCGGCAGAGGGAGCATCTCTGCCGGTGCCACTCATGGAGGTGCAGGCAAGGCATTGCTCCCTCTTCCGCTGGCGGGAGAGCGTTGGGGGGAGGGAGGCGGCAAATGCGCGGCGCTCGGGTATCGCCAAGCCCTAGACTCCCGGCCAGCGCAAAAAGTCCGGCAGCCGGCTTGCCACGAGCGAGCCCGCCGCTCCTGTCCTGTTGGAGAACTCCCCCCCGATGGCCGCCTACCTGGTACGGCGCCTGTGGCAAATGATCCCGACCTTGATCGGCGTCGTGCTGCTGGTGTTCTTCTTGTTCAAGTATTTCGGCGGCGACCCGGCCGAAATCCTGGGCGGCCTCAATGCCACGCAAGAGCAGATCGCCGCGATCCGCCAGCAGCTCGGGCTGGACCGGCCGGTGATCGAGCAGCTAGGGATCTTCGTCAAGCAGATCCTGAGCTTCGAGTGGGGCAAGAGCTGGGCGACCAACGAGTCGGTCGCCCACCTGTTTGCCACCCGCCTGCCGGCCACCCTGACGGTGATGACGCCGATCCTGCTGCTGGAAGTGGCGCTGGCGATCCCCTTTGCGTTGATGGTCGCCTATGTGCGCGGCTCGCTCACTGACCGCGCGATCATGATCGCCACCACCGTGGCGTTGTCGATCAGCTTCCTGGTCTACGTGATCGTCGGCCAGTACTTCTTCGCCTTTCGGCTCGGCTGGTTTCCGGTGCAGGGCTGGAGCGACAGCACCTGGATCAATCTCACGACCTATGCGCCGCTGCCGGTGCTGCTGGCGGTGACGGTGAGCCTGGCGCCGCAGACGCGTCTTTATCGCAGCTTCTTTCTCGACGAGATCGGCCAGGACTACGTGCGCACCGCGCGCGCCAAGGGCCTGACCGAGCGCAGCATTCTGCTAAAGCACGTGCTGCGCAACGCGCTCATTCCGATCCTCACCAACGTGGCGGTGAGCCTGCCGGGCATCTTTGTCGGCTCGTTCCTGATCGAGGTGTTTTTCTCCATTCCCGGCCTGGGCCGCGAGGTGCTGCTGGCGGTCAATCGCAGCGACTACCCGGTCATCCAGGCGGTGACGATCTACATCGCCGTCATCACGATGGTGGTCAACCTGGGAACGGACGTGCTCTACAAGATGGTCGATCCGCGGGTGGTGCTGAAGTGAGCGCGGTCTTGCCGCGGGCAGGCGCACCGCTCCCGGCCGCTGCGGCCGAGCGCTCCGAAGGCGTGTGGGCGGCGGCCTGGCGGCGCTTTCGCGACGACCGCGTCGGCATGGTGTCGCTGGTCATCGTGGCGTCGTTCCTGCTGCTGGTGATCGCCGCAGGCCTGGGCCTGGTGGCGGCCGGCTGGCAGCAGGAGAGCGGCGTGCCCAATGCGCCGCCCGGCTTCATGGGGCCGGCCGCGCCGCAGGAGGCGGTCGTGGCCGCGGTGCCCAAGGGGCCGCCGGTGGATCTGTCGGACATCGACCCGCTTGCACCCAAGTACGCCGAATGGGCCGAGGCCGCCAAGAAGTACGAGACCACCGAAGCGCCGCGCGCCCGCACCCTGCCCTTCGGCGCCGACCGCCTGGGCCGCGACGTGCTCGCCAAGGCCGTCAAGGGCGCGCAGATTTCCATCCTGGTGGGCGTCTCCGCCGCACTGCTGGCCACCTTGATCGGCACCTTGCTCGGCGCGCTCGGCGGCTTCTTCGGCGGCAAGGTCGGCGACCTGCTGGAGTGGGTCTACAACGTCTTCACCTCGATCCCCGGCATCTTGCTGATCTTCGCCTTTGCGGCGGTCACCGGGCGCGGCGTGGAGTCGGTGGTGCTGATCCTGGGCCTGACCGGCTGGACCGGCATCTACCGGCTGGTGCGCGCCGAGTTCATCAAGCACAGCGTGCGCGAGTACGTGCGCGCGGCCGAAGCGATCGGTGCTTCGAACCTGTCGCGGATGTTTCGCCACATCCTGCCCAACGTGAGCCACGTCGTGCTGGTGCAGTTGTCGATCCATGTGGTGGGCTTCATCAAGGCCGAGGTGATCCTGAGCTATCTCGGCCTGGGCGTCTCGGTCGACCAGGTGTCCTGGGGCACAATGCTGGCCGAAGCGCAGGGCGAACTGATCCTCGGCCACTGGTGGCAGCTGGTGGCCGCGACGGCCTTCATGGCGGTGTTCGTCACCGCCTTCTCGCTCATGACCGATGCGCTGCGCGACGCGCTCGATCCCAAGCTGCGCGGGGCCGAGTGAAGCCGAGGCGCCGATGAGCCGCTACACCGCCACCATCGCCTGGGCGCGCGGCGACGCGCCCTTCACCGACCACCGCTACCCGCGCGCGCACCGCTGGCGTTTCGACGGCGGCCTGGACATCCCGGCATCGAGCTCGCCGCAGGTCGTGCCGCCGCCGATGTCGGACCCGGCCGCGGTCGACCCCGAGGAGGCTTTCGTTGCGTCACTGTCGAGCTGCCACATGCTGTGGTTTTTGTCGATCGCGGCCCAGCGCGGTTTCGTGGTCGATGCCTACACCGACGCGGCCGAAGGCGTGATGGCGAAGAACGGCGCCGGCAAGCTGGCGATGACCGTCGTGACCTTGCGCCCGCGCACCGTGTTTGCCGGCCAACGCCGGCCGAGCGAGGCGCAGCTGCAGGCGCTGCACCAGCGCGCTCACGAGCAATGCTTCATCGCGTCGTCGGTGCTGACCGACGTGCGCTGCGAGCCGGAACTCGCCTGAATCCACGGAGTAGCGAATGCTGTTGAACGTCGACAACCTGCGCGTGCGCTTTCGCCTTGGCCGAGGCGCCCAGGCCAGCTATGCCGAGGGCGTAGGCCGCGGCGAGCAGGGCGTGAGCTTCCAGATCCCCGAGAACACCACCGTCGCGCTGGTCGGTGAATCGGGCTCGGGCAAGAGTGTCACGGCCATGTCCATCCTCAAGCTGCTGCCCGACAACGCCGAGCGGCAGGGCGCGATCAGCTTCCTCGGCCGCGACCTGCTCGCTGCGAGCCTGGCCGAGCTGCAGGCGCTGCGCGGCAAGGACATCGCCTGCGTGTTCCAGGACCCGATGACCTCGCTCAACCCGGTGTTCACGGTTGGCGACCAGCTGGCTGAGCCGCTGCGCGTTCACCTCGGCATGAGCCGGCGCCAGGCGCGCGCACGCGCCCTGGCGCTGCTCGCCGAAGTGGGCCTGCCCGACCCGGCGCGGCGCATCGGCGCCTATCCGCACGAGCTTTCGGGCGGGCAGCAGCAGCGCGTGATGATCGCCATGGCGATCGCCTGCGAACCCAAGCTGCTGATCGCCGACGAGCCGACCACCGCGCTCGACGTGACCATCCAGCGCCAGATCCTCGAGCTGCTCGCGAGCCTGAAGGAGCGCCTGCGCATGAGCATGCTGTTCATCAGCCACGACCTCGGCGTGGTGGGCGAGATTGCCGACCGCGTGGTGGTGATGCGCCAGGGCACGGTGCGCGAGCAGGGCCCGGTGGCGGGCATCTTCGCGGCGCCGCGCGACCCGTACACGCGCGCGCTGCTCGCCTGCCGCCCCACCTTGGCCACGCCGCCCGCGCGGCTGATGGTGATCGACGACCACCTGGCCGCCGAACAGCGCAGCACCTATGCAGCGACCGATGCGCGCTCCGTTGCGCCCCCCTTGCGCGTGGCCAAGGCCAAGGACCCGGCCGCGCCGGTGGTGCTGAGGGTGGGGGCGTTGAAGAAGAGCTTCTGGCTGCGCACCGGCGTGTTCGGTCGCCGCGAGTTCCAGGCCGTCAAGGGCGTGAGCTTCGAGCTGCGGCGCGGCCACACGCTGGGCATCGTCGGCGAGTCGGGCTCGGGCAAGACCACCACCGGTCTGGCGCTGCTGCGCCTGCACGAAGCCATCGGCGGGCCGATGGCCGGCACCGCGCTGTTCCAGAGCGCGCAGGGCGGCGAGCCGCGCGACCTGCTGCAGCTCAGCAAGGCCGAGTGGCTGCCGCTGCGGCGCAAGCTGCAGGTGGTGTTCCAGAACCCGTATGCCTCGCTCAACCCGCGCTTCACCATCGGCCAGACCTTGGTCGAGCCGATGACGATCCACGCGCTCGAAGGCAACGGCGCGGGCCGCCAGGCCAAGGCGCGCGCACTGCTCGCCAAGGTGGGCCTGGACGCCAGCGCCTGGGGCAAGTACCCGCATGAGTTCTCCGGCGGCCAGCGCCAGCGCATCGCCATCGCGCGCTGCCTCACGCTCGACCCCGAGGTGCTGGTGCTCGACGAGGCGGTGTCCGCGCTCGACGTGTCGGTGCAGGCGCAGGTGCTCAACCTGCTCAAAGACCTGCAGGACGAGCTGGGCCTGGCCTACGTCTTCATCAGCCACGACCTCGCGGTGGTGCGCTTCGTCGCCGACGAGGTGCTGGTGATGAAGGACGGCGAAGTGGTCGAGCGCA
>NZ_JANMWL010000074.1:0-34353 GCF_031393925.1 Methylibium sp.
TAGAACGGCGTGTGGTCGAGCACGATCACCGCATCGTCGCCGGCTTTGGCGCTTGCGACGGAGGTGCCGTCGACGTAGACGGCGGTGACCTTGCAGCCCTCGTGCGTCAGGTGCTCGTAGCCGTGGAACTCGGTGTCGGCACCGCTGTAGTCCAGCCCGGCGGCCATCTTGAACTTGCCGGCGGCGCGGGCCTGTTCGCGCTGGCGGTCCATGGCGCGATTGAAGCCGGCTTCATCGACCGTGACACCGCGCTCGCGGCACACATCGGCGGTCAGGTCGAGCGGGAAGCCGAAGGTGTCGTGCAGCTTGAAGGCCACCTCTGCGTTCAGCGTGTCGCCGACCCTGATCTCGCCCTCGACGACGCGGCCCTCGTGGCCGAACACTGCCGCCTGGATCTTCACGGTGTCTTCGATCAGCATGCGCGAGGTGGCGTTGCGCAGCTCGCCGGTGTCACCGACCTGGCCGCCCGACTCGGCATAGAACGGCGTGTGGTCGAGCACGATCACGGCATCGTCACCGGCCTTGGCACTGTGCACCGGTGTGCCGTCGACGTAGACGGCGGTGACCTTGCAGCCCTCGTGCGTCAGGTGCTCGTAGCCGTGGAACTTGGTGTCGGCCCCGCTGTAGTCCAGCCCGGCGGCCATCTTGAACTTGCCGGCGGCGCGGGCTTGTTCGCGCTGGCGATCCATCTGACGGTTGAAGCCAGCCACGTCGACCGTCACTCCGCGCTCGCGGCACACATCGGCGGTCAAATCGAGCGGAAAACCAAAGGTGTCATGCAGCTTGAAGGCCACCCCGCCATCCAGCACTCTCGATTGAGGGATGAACCACCAACCGAGAGTCTGCGGAGCGGTCGGCCATGCTTCAAGATCAGGGACTACGACCATGACCATATGTCCCGAGGCCATATGAGCGTTCAGGAAATTCTTGACGGACTGAAGCGAGTCGCCAAACGCCACATGGAAATGGACAGGCTTTGAGTCGCAGACGCCACTTGCAACGATCCATTGAAACTCATCATCCCAAAGCGTGACAATTTCGACCTCCACGATCCGATTGCGCCGCGCGTATTCCCGCAAAGACAGCGCCTTTAGATCAAGCTCCTTCTCAAGAATTTCCATCCCATTCGCGATGGTCCGAAAGAAGCTTTCCTCCTCTTGCTTCAACACCTCGGTGACGCGTTTCTCGCCCTGGCGCAGTTCGGGATAAGCGTCCCCCATCTCGGCCACCAGCGCAGCCACCAGCACATGAAAAAACGGCTTGCGCGCACCGAGCTTGTAGCCATGCCGAATCGCACGGCGGGTGATGCGGCGCAGCACATAACCGCGGCCAGCGTTGCTCGGAATCACGCCGTCGACCACGGTGAAGCTGCAGGCGCGGATGTGGTCGGCAATCACCTTCAACGACGGCGAATCCTTGTCACTGCCGTTGCCAATCGCACCGCCCCCTGCGGCATCGACGGCCTTCTTCGCTGCCGCCAGCAAATTAACGAACGTGTCGATCTCGTAGTTGCTGTGCACATGCTGCAGCACGGCCGTCAAACGCTCCAACCCCATGCCGGTGTCCACGCTGGGCTTCGGCAACTTGTGCATCACCCCCGCTTCGTCGCGGTTGAACTGCATGAACACGTTGTTCCAGATCTCGATGTAGCGGTCGCCGTCCTCGGTGGGAGATCCCGGCGGGCCGCCGGCAATCTCGGGCCCGTGGTCGTAGAAGATCTCGGTGCAGGGGCCGCAGGGCCCCGTGTCGCCCATCATCCAGAAGTTGTCCGACGCATAGCGCGCGCCCTTGTTGTCGCCAATGCGCACGATGCGCTCGGCCGGCACGCCTATCTGCTTGTTCCAGATGTCGTAGGCCTCGTCGTCTTCGGCATAAACCGTCACCCAAAGCCTTTCCGCGGGCAACTTGTAAACCTCGGTCAACAGCTCCCAGGCGTAGGCGATCGCGTCCTGCTTGAAGTAATCGCCGAAGCTGAAGTTGCCCAGCATCTCGAAGAAGGTGTGGTGGCGCGCGGTGTAGCCCACGTTCTCCAGGTCGTTGTGCTTGCCGCCGGCGCGGATGCACTTCTGCGCCGTGGTGGCGCGTGCATAGGCACGCTTGTCGAAGCCCAGGAACACGTCCTTGAACTGGTTCATGCCCGCGTTGGTGAACAGCAAGGTCGGGTCGTCGCCCGGCACCACCGGGGAAGAAGCCACGATCTGGTGGCCCTTGGAGGCGAAGAAGTCGAGAAATTTAGAACGAATTTCAGAGGCTTTCATGCGGGGCTTTGACAAGGCGTTTGGTGCAACGCAAGTGCTTGATTCAGATGGCATTTTCATTATAGGTACGGCGGCCTTCCACGCCCCGCGAACAGCCTGCCGCGCTTATCATCGAGCGCTCTCGAAAGGCCCTGCCCCATGGACATGAAAATCTCGCCGCTCGCCAGCCTGAACGACCCGAGTCTGCTCAAGACCGACGCGCTGGTCGACGGCCGTTGGCACGGCGGCACCGCACGCTTCGCGGTCAACGATCCTGCCACCGGCCTGGAACTCGCACGCGTGGCCAATCTGGGTGCCGACGACACGCAACGCGCGCTCGCCGCAGCCGCCAAGGCGTGGCCCGCCTGGCGCGCCAAGACCGCCAAGGAGCGCGGCGCGGTCCTCATGAAATGGCATGCGCTGATGCTCCAGCATGCCGACGACCTGGCGCGCATCATGACCGCCGAGCAGGGCAAGCCGCTGGCGGAGGCCAAGGGTGAAGTCACCTACGGCGCGAGCTTTCTGGAATGGTTTGCCGAAGAGGCCAAGCGCGTCTACGGCGAGACCGTACCGACCACCGACAACAACAAACGCTTGCTCGTCATCAAGCAGGCGATGGGCGTGTGCGCGGCCATCACGCCCTGGAACTTTCCGATCGCGATGATCACGCGCAAGATCGCGCCCGCGCTGGCGGCCGGCTGCACGGTGGTCATCAAGCCGGCCGAGCAGACGCCGCTCTCGGCGCTGGCGGTGGCCGAGCTGGCGCAGCGCGCCGGCATGCCGCCCGGCGTGATCAACCTGCTCACGGCGGACGCGCACAACTCCGTCGAGATCGGCAAGGTGCTGTGCGCGAGCGACACGGTGCGCCACCTGTCCTTCACCGGCTCCACCGAAGTCGGACGCATCCTCATGCAGCAGTGCGCGCCGACCATCAAGAAGCTCTCGCTCGAGCTCGGCGGTAACGCGCCCTTCATCGTGTTCGACGACGCCGACCTCGACAGCGCCGTCGAAGGCGCGCTCGCCAGCAAGTACCGCAATGCCGGCCAGACCTGCGTGTGCGCCAATCGCTTCTATGTGCAAGATGGCGTCTACGACAGCTTCGTCGCCAAACTGACGACCAAGGCGCGGGAGATCAAGGTCGGCAACGGTTTCGATGCGGGCGTGAGCGTGGGCCCGCTGATCGACGAGCCGGCGCTCGAGAAGGTCGAACGCCATGTGGCGGACGCGCTCGCCAAGGGCGCCAAGCTGCTGACCGGCGGCGAACGGCTCGCCGGGCTCGGCGCGCAGCGCTTCTACGCGCCCACCGTGCTGGGCGACGCCACCCGCGAGATGCTCTGCGCCCGCGAAGAAACCTTCGGGCCGGTGGCGCCGGTGTTTCGCTTCAAGACCGAGGCCGAAGCAGTCGCTCTGGCCAACGACACCGAGTTCGGCCTGGCGAGCTACTTCTACAGCCGCGACATCGGCCGCATCTTTCGCGTCGGTGAGGCACTCGAGTACGGCATGGTCGGCGTCAACACCGGCATCATCTCGACGGCCGAGGTGCCCTTTGGCGGCGTCAAGCAATCGGGGCTGGGCCGCGAGGGTTCGCGCCACGGCATCGAAGACTATGTCGAGATCAAATACCTGTGTCTCGGCGACATCCAGAAATAGGCCTTGCTCACCATGCCGATCGAACTCACGCTTGCGCCGCGCCATTGGGTGCTGATGGTATTCATTGCGTCCGCCTTGTTCGTGCATCTGCGCGGGCGCACGCGCTTCGGCCTGTTCCGTGCATTGACCGACTTCACCGTGCTGCTCGCGCCCTTCAACGCGCTGATGTATTTGTTTTCGCGCACGCCGGCCACCGCCTACCTCGACCCGGCCAAGTTTCCTGACCTGGCGCCGCTGCAGGCGCAGTGGCAGACGATCCGCGCCGAGGCGCTGGCACTCGACGACGAAGGCCACATCCGCGCTGCCGCGAGCTACAACGACATCGGCTTCAACTCGTTCTTTCGCACCGGCTGGAAGCGCTTCTACCTGAAGTGGTATGGCGACGAGCTGGCCTCGGCGCGCGCGCTGTGCCCCAACACAGTCGCGCTGCTGGCGACCATTCCCACCGTCAAGGCGGCGATGTTCGCCTCGCTGCCGCCGGGCGCCCGGTTGGTGCGCCACCGCGACCCGTATGCGGGCTCGCTGCGCTACCACCTGGGCTTGATCACGCCCAACTCACCGGCTTGCTACATCGAGGTCGACGGTCAGCGCTACCACTGGCGCGACGGCGAAGCGGTGATGTTTGACGAAACCTACATCCACCACGCCGAAAACACCACCGACCAGCGTCGCGTGATCCTGTTCTGCGACATCGAGCGGCCGCTGCACTTTGCCCCCATGCGCTGGTTCAACCGCGTGTTCGCGCGGTTGGTGATGACGGCCTCGGCCACGCAAAACGTCGAGGGCGAGCCGGTCGGCGCGCTCAACCGTTTTTTCTACTATGCCTACCAGGGGCGCCTGCAGGCCAAGAAGCTCAAAGCCAGCCACCGACGCGTGTACTACGTGCTTAAGTGGGCACTGATCGTGGGGGCGCTGGCTGCGATCGTCCTGTGACGGGCCGCGCCGCGCCGCGCCCACGACGAGCTGCAAACGACAAGGCCAGCGCGACGGCTGGCCTTCAGGGGTACTGGAGCGGGCGATGGGAATCGAACCCACGTCTTGAGCTTGGGAAGCTCAGGTCCTGCCATTGAACGACGCCCGCGAAGGCCGCAGTGTAAAGCCGCGTCTACCGACCGCCGCCCGGCACCGCACGCGTGCGCGAGATCGCCGGCACCTGCCATTGCACTGCGCGCAGCACGCCACCGTCCCCCGAAGGCGTGTCGGCACGCTACATGCCCCTCCTGGAACCGTACAGACAAGCAGCGCCTCGTCCACACCGTCGCATTGACGGACATGCATCAACGTCGCAAGCACTCGTCGTGTCAAGGCGCTCGTTCATTCCATGCCGTTACGCACCCTGCTCTACCGCTATTTTTTCTTCGGCTGGCTGTTCCGCGACGTTCAGCACGGCAGTCGGCTCGAGCGCGCCGCTGCATGGCGACACAACCGGGTGCAGGCGCAATGGCTACCGACCTATTTGCGGCGCTGGCTATTGGGCGGCGCACTGCTCTATGCGCTGGGTGGATTTGTCGAACTAGTCATCGGAGCACCCGTGCTGTCAGCCTGCTTCTACGTGCCCAGCGCGCTCAGCATGTCGGTCGACGCGGTGATCGCTGCGGCGTGGGCCGGGCTGAAGGTGCTGCCCACTCCGTCTTGATTTCATTCGCGCGGCGGCGCCCGGCACTCAGACCTTGCCGAAGGCGTCGCGCAATTCACCAGGCAGGGAGTCGAGCGGTTGTTCGCTGATTTCGAGGCCTCGGCGCAGATCGAACGAGGAGTCGCGCCATACGTCTTCTTCGGCGCGCGCGATCGGGTCGTTGGGCTCGGTGTCGCGAAAGGCCGGACCGCTGCGCTTGGCCTTTGCGGGCCGGACAAGGCTGAAGTCTCGAGAACGAAAATTAAACGTGGCCACGGGGAACCTCCGGACGAACGGACTGACAAGCCAGAAACGCATGCTACGCCGCCCCGACATGACGTGCGCGTCGGGCCCTCGAGTGGGTGCGCTTCGGCTTTGACCGAGGCTCTTCCCTGCATGTATGGGCGCCCGAACCGGACCCGACCGCCCTGGCTTTGAGCGCAATCCGGTCACAAAAAAGCCCCGGCGCGCGGGGCTTTTCTTGGTCGGCTCGAAATCAGCCGACTTCAGTGATCCTGTTGTTGGCGGAGTCGGAGGGATTCGAACCCTCGATGCAAGTTTTAGCTCACATACTCCCTTAGCAGGGGAGCACCTTCGGCCGCTCGGTCACGACTCCAGCACGGACGCGATTATGCCGCAGGCGTAGTCGGCGGCGCGTCCAGATCGAAGGCCTTGTGCAGCGCGCGCACCGCGAGTTCCATGTACTTCTCGTCGATCACGACGCTGGTCTTGATCTCGGAGGTGGAGATCATCTGGATGTTGATGCCCTCCTCCGACAGCACCTTGAACATCCGGCTCGCCACGCCCACATGGCTGCGCATGCCGATGCCGACGATGCTGACCTTGCAGATCTTCGGGTCGCCCGTCACTCGAGCCGCGCCGGTGTGCGGCTGCACCGTGGTCTTGAGCAGCTCGAGCGTGCGCGCATAGTCGTTGCGATGCACGGTGAAGGAGAAGTCGGTCTTGCCGTCGTGCGAGATGTTCTGGATGATCACGTCGACGTCGATGTTGGCTTCGGCCACCGGCCCGAGGATCTGATAGGCGATGCCCGGCTTGTCGGGCACGCCCATGACGGTGATCTTGGCCTCGTCGCGGTTAAAAGCGATGCCCGATACAACGGCTTGTTCCATGTTGGCGTCTTCCTCGAAGGTGATCAGGGTGCCGGACTTCGCCTCTTCATCGAGGTCGATGTCCCAGGGCGTAAAGCTGGAGAGCACACGCAGCGGCACGCGGTACTTGCCGGCAAACTCCACCGCGCGAATTTGCAGCACCTTGGAGCCCAGGCTCGCCATCTCGAGCATCTCTTCGAAGCTGACGGCCGACAGGCGCCGCGCTTCGGGCACCACGCGCGGATCGGTGGTGTAGACGCCGTCGACGTCGGTGTAGATCAGGCATTCGGCCGCCTTCATCGCCGCGGCCACGGCCACCGCCGAGGTATCCGAGCCGCCGCGGCCGAGCGTGGTGATGTGGCCTGCCGCGTCGATGCCTTGAAAGCCGGTGATCACCACCACCTTGCCGGCGGCGAGGTCCGCGCGCACGCGGGTGTCGTCGATGCGCTCGATGCGCGCCTTGGTGTAGGCGGAGTCGGTTTCGATCGGCACCTGCCAGCCTGCGTAGCTGACCGCTTGGAGGCCTTCGGCCTGCAGCGCGATGGCCAGCAAGCCGACCGAGACCTGCTCGCCGGTGGCGGCGATCATGTCGAACTCGCGCGACAGGGCGGCGCTGTGCGACAGAGGCGCGAGCTCTCTGGCAAGCCCGAGCAGCCGGTTGGTCTCGCCGCTCATCGCCGAAGGCACCACCACCATCTGGTGGCCGGCACGCGCCCATTTGGCAACGCGCTTGGCTACATTGCGGATGCGCTCGGTCGAGCCCATCGACGTGCCGCCGTATTTGTGAACGATCAAGGCCATGCAGGGGGCTCGCGGCGAAAGAGTCCTGTGGCGGTTGCCGGGTGCTGCGAGCAGCCGAGGATTCTAGCCAAGCGCCAGCGGCTCCCAATGCAGCGCGAGCTGCGGCTCGCCGGGCGCCGCCTGCGCGCCGGCCTCGATGCCCAGGCCGGGCGCGAACACCAGTCGCCCGGCGTGCATGAACAACGGTCCGGTGCGCGCCCACGGCGGTACGTCCAGGGCCTGGTATTGTTTTTTGAGGCTCCTTGCGGGCCGCGTTGCCGACAGGCTGAAGCGCTCACCACCGCCGCGCGCTTGCAGCGCAAGCTGCGCGAGCAGGCCCAGCGCGGCGCCGCCACTCTTGACGCGCCGCGCCACCAGCGCACCGCTCCAGCCGGGCAGCAGGTAACGGCCGGCGCGCCGCACGCTCAGGCTGGCTTCGGGCGCGGGTGCCGCGGCGCTGGGTGGGGTGGCGTCAATGAAACACAGCCGCCCACGAAAGCGTCGCACGCTGCCGCAAGCCAGCAACCAGCGCGCGGGGGCGTGCGCGGCCGGAACTTCATCAACCAGGCGCTGCAGTTCGGCCGCGCCGGGCCGGCGACCGCTGTGCGCATGCACCCAGGCGCGCAACGCATTGGCGGCGCGGTGCGGCGCGAGCGAACGCCACGCGGCGATGTCGAGTCCGCGCTCGTCGCTGCATTCCGTGAGGTCCAGTCGCGCCAGATCGGCCAGGCAGTCGCCCGCCTGCTGGGCATGCAGCGCGGCATCGGCCAGCGCCGACTCCGCCTGTGGAAAGGCCGCCTGCAAGGCGGGCCAGACCTCGAGCCGCAGCCGGTTGCGCGCAAACCGTACGTCGACGTTGCTGTCGTCGTCGACATGGCGCAGCCGGTGCGCACGCACGTAAGCCTCGATCGCTTCGCGCGGACGCGCCAGCCAGGGCCGCGCCCAGGTGATGCCATCGCGCTCGATGCACGCCGGCATGCAAGCCAGGCCCACCGCACCCGCGCCGCGCAGCGCCTGCAACAACCAGGTCTCGGCCTGGTCGCGCCGATGGTGGGCCAGCAGCACCAAGGCGACCCCGGATGCCAGCGCGAGGCGTCGCAGGGCCGCGTAGCGCGCCGTGCGAGCCACCGCTTCGACGCTCTCGCCGCGTGCGGGCGCCAGGCCCAGGTGCTCGGTATGAAAGACCACCGGCAGGCCGCGCTTCGCCCAGCGCCGACATTGCGCCTGGCAGTGCAAGAGCCAGGCGTCGGCCGCATCGCTCAGCCCGTGGTGGATGTGCAGCGCATGCACCGTGCAACCCGACTCGCGCGCCGCGAACAGGCTGGCGTGCAGCAGCGCCGTCGAGTCGCGGCCGCCGCTGTAGGCGACCGCGAAGGCCGGGCTACCGCTCCGTGGTGTCGGTGTAGCGTCCGTAGCTCTTGAGCCGCTCGTAGCGCCGGTTCACCAGCTCGCGCGGCGTGAGGTCGACCACCTGGCGCAGCGCGTCGCCCAGCGCGCGTTTGAGATAGACCGCCATCTGCGCCATGTCGCGGTGCGCGCCGCCGACCGGCTCGTTGACGATCTTGTCGATGAGGCCGAGCGCTTTTAGCCGGTGCGCGGTGATGCCCATCGCCTCGGCCGCATCGCTGGCGCGCTCGGCGGTCTTCCACAGGATCGAGGCGCAGCCTTCGGGCGAAATCACCGAGTACACCGAGTACTGCAGCATCAACACCTGGTCGCCCACACCGATGGCCAGCGCGCCACCGGAGCCGCCCTCGCCGATGATGGTGGTGATGATCGGCACCTCGAGCTGCGCCATGGCGAAGATGTTGTGGCCGATTGCTTGCGACTGGCCGCGCTCCTCGGCGCCGTTGCCGGGGTAAGCACCGGGCGTGTCGACGAAGGTGAACAAGGGCAGGCCGAATTTCTGCGCCAAGGTCATCAGGCGCAGCGCCTTGCGGTAGCCCTCGGGGCGGCTCATGCCGAAGTTGCGCAGCGCGCGCTCCTTGGTGTCGCGGCCCTTCTGGTGGCCCAGCACCATGCAGGCCTGCCCGTTGAAGCGCGCCAGACCGCCGACCATGCTCTGGTCGTCGGCGAAACTGCGATCGCCGTGCAGCTCTTCGAAATCGGTGAACACCTCACCGAGGTAGTCGAGCGTGTAGGGCCGCTGCGGATGGCGGGCGATCTGCGTCACCTGCCAGGGCGAGAGGCTCGAATAAATGTCCTTGGTGAGCTGCTGGCTCTTCTTGGACAGGCGTTCGATTTCGTCGGAAATGTCGACCGCCGACTCGCTTTGCACGTAGCGCAGCTCTTCGATCTTGGTCTCGAGATCGGCGATCGTCTGCTCGAATTCGAGGAAGTGTCTTTTGCTGCTCATCCCGAATGGTCCTTGCTGGCTCCGAAAGGCAGGGGCGGATTGTCGTGCATCGGCGCAGCCGCAGGCGCTCAGTCGCCGCCCACCAGCGGCTCCAAGCTGCGCCACAGGTACCAGGTCGCGACGGTGCGAAACGGCGCCCAGGCGTCGCCGACCTCGCGCGCCTCGGCACGCGACACCGGCTCGCCGCTGAAGTAGTTGAGGCTGATGCCCTTGATGAGACCGGCATCGTCGAGCGGCAATACGTCGGGGCGCATGAGGTAGAAGATCAGGAACATCTCGGCCGTCCAGCGGCCGATGCCGCGAATGGCCACGAGCTCATCGATGATCGCCTCGTCTTCCATCGAGGCCCAGGTGCGCACATGCACGCTGCCAGCGTCGAAGTGAACCGCCAGGTCGCGCAGGTAGTCGACCTTGCGCATCGACAAGCCAGCCGCGCGCAGGTCGCCGCTTTCGAGCCCGAGCACATCGCCCGGCTGGATGCGGCCGGGCGCGCCACCGATGCGCTCGGCAAGGCGCGCCCACACCGCTTGCGCCGCCTTGACGGAGACCTGCTGGCCGACGATCGACCGCGCGAGTGTGGTGAAGGCATCGCCGTGGCTTTGCAGGCGCGCCTCACCGAAGCGCGGAATGAGCTTGCGCATGACGCGGTCGCGCTTGCCGAGGTGCTTGCAGGCCTCGTCCCAGTACTCGGGCGTGACAAGGCCGGGGGCGCGGGGCGACATGGGAGCGCTCAGTGCGAAAACGGCAGCGGAGGAGGCGCGGGTGGAGCAGCGGGCCGGCTCAGGCCTTGACCCAGCTCGTGCCGGAGGGTGAGTCCTTGAGCACGATGCCCTGGGCTGCCAAAACGTCGCGCAAGCGGTCGGCCTCGGAGAAATTCTTGGCCACCTTCGCTGCCGCACGAGCGGCAATCTGCTGTTCGATGTGCGCAGCATCGACGCTGCTGCCACCTTGTAAATACGCGGTGGCGTCCTGCTGCAGCAGCCCGAGCGTGGCGCCGAGGGCGCGCAGCAAGGTCGCGGCCTCTGCGTGGCCGCGGTTGGCCTCGCCGGCAAGCTCGAACATCACCGCCATGGCGATCGGCGTGTTGAAGTCGTCGTCCATGGCGGCCCGAAAGCGTGCCGCGTGCGGCGCGCTCCAATCGATGGCAACGCCCGAGTCCGGCGCGCAAGCTTGCAGCGCGGTGTAGAGGCGCCGCAACGCATTGCGCGCATCGCCCAGACCAACGTCGCTGAAATTGAACGGGCTGCGGTAATGCGCGCGCAGCATGAAAAAGCGCAGGGTCTCGCCGTCGAAGCGCTGCAAGACGTCGCGGATGGTGAAGAAATTGCCGACTGATTTCGACATCTTCTCGTTGTCGACGTTGAGCAGGCCGTTGTGCATCCACACGTTCACGAAACTCGTGCCGCTGCCGAGATGGAAGGCGCCATCGCTTTGCGCGATCTCGTTTTCGTGGTGAGGGAACTGCAGGTCCATGCCGCCGCCGTGGATGTCGAAGCGCTCTCCGAGCAGCGCGTGGCACATGGCCGAGCATTCGATGTGCCAGCCGGGACGGCCCGGCCCGAAGGGGGAATCGTATTTCGCGTCGACCGGCTCGTCGGGCTTGGCGGTCTTCCAGAGTACGAAGTCCAGTGGATCGTCCTTGCCTTCGAGCACCGCCACGCGCTCGCCGACGCGCAACTGGTCGATCGACTTGCCGGAGAGCCGTCCGTAGCCGGGAAACTTGCGCACCGCGTAGTTCACATCACCGCCGGGCGCGCGGTAGGCCAGCCCGTTGCGCTCGAGCCGCTCGATCAGGCCGATCATGCCGCCCACATGGTCGGTTGCGCGCGGCTCGTGCGTCGGCACCCGGACGCCGAGCGCGCCGAAATCCTGGTGCATGGCGGCCGTCATCTCGTCGGTGAGCTGGCGCAGCGGGATGCCGCGCTCAAGGGCGCGCCGAATGATCTTGTCGTCGATGTCGGTGATGTTGCGCACGTAGGTGACGCGCCAGCCCGACACCTCTAGCCAGCGCTGGACCAGGTCGAACACCAGCACCATGCGGGCGTGGCCGACGTGACAGAAGTCGTAGATGGTGATGCCGCAGACGTACATCCGCACGTGTCCCGGCTCGATCGGTACGAACGCCTCGGTGGCGCGGGTCAACGTGTTGTGGATGCGCAGGCTCATCGGGGCGGGTCGCTCGGCACCGGCTTGCGTTGCCCAGGGCCTTCGTTGGAGCGCCGCAGTATAGCGAGCGCCCCTCGCGACTTCTGGGGGTAAAAAGGCAGTGGACAATAGCCGCGCGCCGGGCGTGTCGCTCGCGCCACCGACCACAGGAGAGACGAGGATGAAGCTGAGGAACTGGGCCCTTGCCACCGCACTGACGGTCGCCTTGCTCGGCGCCAATGGCGAGGCGCTTGCACAGAAAGTGCGCCTGGTCACGAGCCAGGGCGACATCGTGCTGCAGCTCGACAAGGACAAGGCACCGAAGACGGTCGAGAACTTCCTGGGCTACGTCAAGAGCGGCCACTACAACGGCAGCGTGTTCCACCGCGTCATCCCCACCTTCATGATCCAGGGCGGCGGCATGGACGCCAGCCTGACCGAGAAAAAAACCGGCGCGCCGATCGCACTGGAAAGCCGCAACGGTTTGAAGAACGAGCGCGGCACGGTCGCGATGGCGCGCACTTCCGAGCCGGATTCGGCCACCGCGCAGTTCTTCATCAACGTGCAGGACAACGTATCCCTCGACCAGCCCACGTCGCGTGACGGGCAGGGCTACGCGGTGTTCGCCAAGGTGGTCGACGGCATGGACGTGGTCGACAAGATCCGCGCCGTGCCCACGGCCAACAAGGGCATGCACCAGAACGTGCCGGTCGAGCCGGTGCTCATCAAGAAGGCCACGCTGGAGAAATGACATGACCAAGACCGTAGAACTGCACACTAACCATGGCCTGATCCGCGTCGAACTCGACGACACGAAGGCGCCCAAGACGGTGGCCAACTTCCTGGCCTACGTGAAGGCCGGGCATTACGACGGCACGGTGTTTCACCGCGTCATCAAGGGCTTCATGGTGCAAGGCGGCGGCTTCGAGCCCGGCATGACGCAAAAGCCCACGCAGGCCATGATCGACAACGAGGCCGGCAACGGCCTGAAGAACGACAAGTACACGCTGGCGATGGCGCGCACCAATGCGCCCCATTCGGCCAGCTCGCAGTTCTTCATCAACGCCGCCAACAACGACTTCCTCAACTTCAAGTCCGAGAGCCCGCAAGGCTGGGGTTATGCGGTGTTCGGCAAGGTGGTCGCCGGCAACGACGTGGTCGACGCGATCGAACGCGTGGCCACCGGGCGCCGCAACGGCCACGACGACGTGCCGCTCGAAGACGCGATGATCCAGCGCGCCGTCGAAATCGCCTGAGACCCTGGGCGCTCGCCCGCAACCGCAAGGCCGCGCGTGGCTTCGACGAGTGCCCCCGCCTTGCCGCATCCGCGGGAGCTTGAAGCGCCGCGTGCATGGCGCGCGATCGACTTCATCTCCGACTTGCATCTGCAGGCGAGCCACCCGCTCACACTGGCTGCCTTCGCAGCGCATTTGCGCCACACCGACGCCGATGCCGTGTTCCTGCTCGGCGATGTGTTCGAGGCCTGGGTCGGTGACGACGCCCGCCATGGCGGCTCCGAGCGCGCGGTGACCGAAGTGCTGCAAGCCGCCTCGGCGCGCTTGAGCCTGGCGTTCATGGCCGGCAACCGCGACTTCCTGGTGGGCGCCGAAATGCTGCGTGACTGCGGCATGCTCGCGCTGTCCGACCCCACGGTGCTGCTCGCTTTCGGCGAACGCGTGCTGCTCACACACGGTGATGCGCTGTGCCTGGACGACGCCGACTACCAGCGCTTTCGCATCGAAGTGCGCAGCGCGGACTGGCAGGTGCGTTTCCTGGCCTTGCCCCTGGCCGAGCGCCGTGCGCTGGCCGCGCGCATGCGCGACGCGAGCAGGCAGCATCAGCGTGACCAGCAAAGCGCGGCGTGGTCCGACATCGATGCCGCTACGGCGGTGCAATGGATGCAGGCAGCGAGCACGCGGCAAATGATCCACGGTCACACGCACCGGCCCGGCAGTGGCGAGCTCGCCCCGGGCTTCATGCGGTGGGTGCTGACCGATTGGGACGCCGACCACGAACCCCATCGCGCCAGCGTGCTGCGCCTCAGCAGGCGCGGCCTGGAGCGCAGGGCGCCGGCGCGCGCCGCGTGATCGCGCGCTGGTGGCGCCGTCGGCGTGACCTTCATGCGCTGCGCACACATGCCGTGCCCCAGGCGCTGTGGCAGCACACGCTCGAGCGCTACCCCTTCCTCGCCGCGCGCGACGACGCTGCCAGGGCACGGCTGCGTGAGCTGACCGCCCTGTTCCTTTCGCGCAAGGAATTCAGCGGCGCCGGTGGACTGCAGATCAGCGACGAGATTGCCGTGGCGATCGCAGCCCAGGCCTGCCTGCCGCTGCTCGCGCTGGGACTGGGCATGTACGACGGTTTCGTGGGCATCGTGGTTCATCCCGACGAGGTGCGGGCGCGGCGCGAGCTGATCGACGAAGCCGGCGTCGTCCACCACTATGACGAGACGCTCATCGGCGAGGCGATGGAAGGCGGCCCGGTGATGCTGTCCTGGCGCGACGTCGCCGGGGCGGGCGAATCGGCCGCGCTGGGCTGCAACGTCGTGATCCACGAGTTCATGCACGTGATCGACATGGCCGATGGCCGGCCGGCCGACGGCCTGCCGCCGCTGCCCGATCGCGCCGCGCGCGAGCACTGGCAGCGCGTCTTGCAAGCCAGCTACCAGCGTTTTTGCCGTGCGCTCGAAGCGGGCCGCGAGCCCTTTCTCGACCCGTATGGCGCCGAAGCCATCGAGGAGTTCTTTGCGGTGACCGCAGAAGCCTTCTTCGTGGCGCCGCACGCACTGCGCGACGAGCAGCCGCAGCTCTACGAGCTGTTCGTCGGCTATTTCAAGCAGGACCCGAGCGCCTGATTCTTCAAGACAAGAAAAAGGGGCCGAAGCCCCTGGATCATTGGCGCGCTGCGCTTTTAGTCCGCCGTGGCCGGTTCGGCCTTGGGCTTGTCGCTCTTCTTGGCCGGCGTGATGTCAAGCACGGTCTGGCCTTCGGCATCGACGTCGACGCTCAAGCGCCCGCCATCGACGAGTCGACCGAAGAGCAACTCGTCGGCCAGGGCACGACGGATCGTGTCCTGGATCAACCGCTGCATCGGGCGCGCGCCCATCAAAGGATCGAAGCCCTTCTTGCCGAGGTGCTTGCGCAGCGCATCGGTGAAGGTCACGTCGACCTTCTTCTCGGTCAGCTGGCCTTCGAGCTCCAGCAAGAATTTGTCCACCACGCGCAGGATAATTTCCTGGTCGAGCGCCTTGAAGCTCACGATCGCATCAAGCCGATTGCGGAACTCGGGCGTGAACAGGCGCTTGATGTCGACCATCTCGTCGCCACTCTCGCGCGCGTTCGTGAAACCGATGGTCGCCTTGTTCATGGTCTCGGCGCCCGCGTTGGTGGTCATGATGATGATCACGTTGCGGAAGTCGGCCTTGCGCCCGTTGTTGTCGGTCAAGGTGCCGTGGTCCATGACCTGCAGCAGCACGTTGAAGACATCCGGATGCGCCTTCTCGATCTCGTCGAGCAGCAACACGCAATGCGGCTTCTTCGTGACCGCCTCGGTCAGCAGGCCGCCCTGGTCGAAGCCCACATAGCCGGGGGGCGCGCCAATCAGGCGGCTCACGGTGTGGCGCTCCATGTACTCCGACATGTCAAAGCGCACGAGGTCGATGCCCAGGATAAAGGCAAGCTGCTTGGCGGCCTCGGTCTTGCCGACGCCGGTCGGGCCGCTGAACAAGAAGCTGCCGATCGGCTTGTCGGGCTTGCCCAGGCCCGAGCGCGCCATCTTGATGGCCGACGCCAGCGCGTCGAGCGCCGGGTCCTGCCCGAACACCACGCTCTTCAAGTCGCGGTCCAGGTTCTTCAACTTGCTGCGGTCGTCGTTGCTCACGCTCGCCGGCGGTATGCGCGCGATCTTGGCCACGATCTCCTCGACCTCGGCGCGCGTGATGGTCTTCTTCTGCTTGTTCTTGGGCAAGATACGCTGCGCAGCGCCCGCCTCGTCGATCACGTCGATCGCCTTGTCGGGCAGGTGTCGGTCGTTGATGAACTTGGCCGACAACTCCGCGGCGGCCTGCAGGGCGCCGAGCGCGTACTTCACGCTGTGGTGCTCCTCGAAGCGGGACTTCAAACCCTTGAGGATCTCGATCGTCTGCTCCACCGACGGCTCGACCACGTCGATCTTCTGGAAGCGCCGCGACAGCGCCGCGTCCTTCTCGAAGATGCCGCGGTACTCGGTGAAGGTGGTCGCACCGATGCACTTGAGCGCGCCCGAGCCGAGCGCGGGCTTGAGCAAATTGCTCGCGTCGAGCGTTCCGCCCGACGCGGCGCCAGCCCCGATCAGCGTGTGGATCTCGTCGATGAAGAGCACCGCATGGTTTTGGTCCTTGAGCGCCTTGAGCACGCCCTTCAAGCGCTGCTCGAAGTCGCCGCGGTATTTGGTGCCGGCGAGCAGCGCGCCCATGTCGAGCGAGTACACCGTCGCGTCGGCGAGGATCTCGGGCACCTCGTTTTGCGTGATGCGCCAGGCCAGCCCTTCGGCGATCGCGGTCTTGCCCACGCCCGCCTCGCCCACGAGCAGCGGGTTGTTCTTGCGACGGCGGCACAGCACCTGGATCACGCGTTCGACCTCGAGCTCGCGGCCGATCAGGGGGTCGATCTTGCCCTCGCGCGCGAGCTGGTTGAGGTTCTGCGTGAACTGGTCGAGCGGTGTGCCCTTGCCTTCGCCAGCCTCCTCTTTCTCGCTTTCAGCGCCGTTGCCATCCTGGCCCTTGGCGGGCTCCGGCGGCTCGGACTTCTTGATGCCGTGCGCGATGAAGTTCACCACGTCCAGGCGTGTCACGCCCTGCTGGTGCAGGTAGTAGACGGCGTGCGAATCCTTCTCGCCGAAGATCGCCACCAGCACGTTGGCGCCGGTGACCTCTTTCTTGCCCGAGCCGGTGGACTGCACATGCATGATCGCGCGCTGGATCACGCGCTGGAAGCCTAGCGTCGGTTGGGTGTCGACCTCGTCGGCGCCGCCCACGGTGGGCGTGTTTTCCTTGATGAACTGCGTCAGGCTCTTGCGCAGGTCATCGAGGTTGGCCGAACAGGCACGCAGCACCTCGGCGGCCGATGGGTTGTCGAGCAGTGCGAGCAGCAAGTGCTCCACCGTGATGAATTCATGTCGCTGCTGGCGCGCCTCGACGAACGCCATGTGCAGGCTGACTTCCAACTCTTGCGCAATCATGCGGCCTCCATAGTGCATTGCAACGGGTGACTCGATCGCTTGGCAGCGGCGAGCACCGATTCGACCTTGGTCGCGGCGACGTCCTGGGTGTAGACCCCGCACACGCCCCGACCCTCGTGATGGATCTTCAGCATGATCTGGGTCGCGGTCTCCAGGTCGCGTTGGAAGAACTCCTGCAGCACCATGACGACGAACTCCATCGGCGTGTAGTCATCGTTCAAAAGCACCACCTGGAACATCTTGGGGGGTGCCGTGCGTTGCGGCTTTCGCTCGGCCACGACCGCGCCCTGCCCGTCGTCCGGCTTCACGGCCGGGCGGGTGGGAACGGGGGGCGTGGGCGGGTCGGCCGGCATCGTGAAATCATTCTATAGAGTCGCCGCGCGCGACTGTCATGCCGAGGAATATGGCCACGCTCGCGCCGATCACAAGGTCACGTTCCCAGCCGTCTTGGCGTTTGGTCGGGCCGGCGCAGTCAACCCTGGAGGATGAACTGCGCGCCAGGCTGGCGGTTTGAGCGCTCGCCGACCTTCGGCTAAGCCATCTGCCTGAGCCGGTGCCCAAGAGCCGCGGTAGCCAGCAACGCCACGATCAGCAAGGGAGCCACTGCGAGGTTCAGCGCGATCCAGCCGAAGCGGTCGTACAGCCAGCCCGCCGAGAGGCTGGCCAGCGCCACCAGACCGAACACCGCGAACTCGTTGACGGCCTGGACCTTCAATTGTTCGGCGGGCCGATAACTCTGGGTCAGCAGTGCCGTACCGCCGATGAACGCGAAGTTCCACCCGACACCGAGCAGAATCAGCGCGGACAGGAAGTGCAGCACCTCGGTGCCGAGCAGCGCGATGCCGACATGGCCGAGCAGCAACACAAAGCCGATCTGCATGATGCGAGGTGCGCCAAATCGCTTGACGAGGGTGCCGGTGAAGAAGGACGGCGCGAACATGCCGACCACATGCCACTGGATCACCGACGTCACGCTCGAGCCGGGCAATCCGCAGCCAAGAATCGCCAGCGGCGTGGCGGTCATGACCATGATCATCACGGCGTAGCCGACGGCGACGCCGAGGATCGAGGCCCGCAACGCGGGCTGCTTCAGGATTTCGCGCATCGGTCGCGCAACGCCCTCGGCGGCAACGGCGACTGCCGGCAAATGCACCTGCGACAACAAGGCCAGGGCCACTACCCCGAGTGCCCCCTGCGCCACGTAGGAGCCCGCGAAGACGTCTTGCGCGAACCAGTCCCTGCCCCACTGGCCAAGTTGCGGGCCGACGAAGGCCGCCACGACGCCGCCCGCGACGACCCATGAGATCGCTTGGCTCGCATGCGCAGCGCCAGTAGCCTCGACCGCCGCAAACCGGTAGTAGTTGCCAAAGCCTTGGTAGCCGCCCAACAGCAGGTGGCCGATGACGAAGAGCACGAACGAACCTCGATGCAGTGCCAAGGCAGACAGCAGACTGCCCGAAATTCCCAGGGCCGCGCCGATCTGGAAGCCTGCACGACGACCGTGCCTGCGCATCAGGAGGGCGGCCGGCAGCGAGACGATCGCGGTCCCGACCACCATCGCCGCGATCGGCAGCGTGGCCCAGCCCTTGTCAGGGGCAAGATTGCCGCCGAGGATGGCTGCGAGTGTCATCGACATCACGATCGCGGAGAGCGTGGCCGCCTGGCTGAATGCCAGCAGCAAAACGTTGCGTCGCCCGATGAACATCGATCAGACCTCGTGGTGAATCGGCAGGTTTGTTCGCCGGCCAGTCGACAGGCCCGCAACGCGTCGTACCTGCGTTCCGTTCGATGCCGAACATAACAATCTAATATTCTCTAGAATGATACGATGAAACAAACAAGAAGCTTCCTGTACGAGCAGGTCGCCCGCATCGGCAAGGCGGTTGCCAGCCCGAAGCGCCTGGAGCTCATCGAGCTCCTGTGTCAGGGCGAGAAGACCGTCGAAGCGCTCGCGACCCTGGCGGAAATCAGCGTCAAGCTCGCCAGTGCGCACCTGAAGGAACTACGGCTCGCGCGCCTCGTCGAGACCAGAAAGGACGGCAAATACGTCCAGTACCGTCTGGCCAGCACCAGCGTGGCCGACCTGTGGGTGACGCTGCGCTCGCAGGCCGAGGAACGGTTGGTTGAACTGCAAGTGGCCCTCGCGTCCATCGTCGAGCATCGCGAGGACCTCCAAGGGTTCAACCGCAAGGCCATCCTGAAGAAGGCGGCGTCCGGCGAAGTGCTGGTGCTCGACGTGCGGCCGGCCGACGAGTTCGCCGCCGCCCACCTGCCGCACGCGCGCTCGCTGCCGTTGGACGAACTGAAGAAGCGGCTCGCCGAGCTGCCCAAGGACACACCGGTGGTGGCGTATTGCCGAGGCCCGTTCTGCCTGATGGCCAGGGACGCGGTCGCGTTGCTGCACAAGAAAGGCTACCGCGCCTTCCATCTGACCGATGGCGTGGCGGAATGGCGCGCCCATGGACTGCCCATCGAGGCCTGAACCCATCTTGAAGACTGGCGCGTTGCCGAGGCCGAGAAGGCCGACGCGAAGATCGCCCACGTGATTGACACCCATGCGCATGCGGACCGCTGCAGCGGCGGTCCTGAGCTGGCGCGACGGATCGGTGCGCGGTACTGCTCGCATGAGATCAAGCGGGGGCGGGTTTCGTTCACGGCCGACGCCCAGCCGCAGCCTAAGGACGTGGTTCGCATCCTCGACGCCAACCTGCGCGGTGCCGCACCTGGCATGGCGAACGCCTGAGCGCGCTGCGATGGAATACGGCCTGCGCGCCAATCTCGGACAGGTCCTGCAGCAACTGTTGCAGGTGCTGCTGGTAGGCATGACCATCGGCATGATGCGCAACGTCGTCCCGGCACTGGCCGAGACCGAGTTCGGTGTACCGCGTGGGTCCTTCATGCTGCTCGCGGCCTTCGTCGTGGCCTTTGGCTTCATCAAGGGAGCGATGAACTTCGTGGCCGGTCGCCTGGCCGAGCGCCTCGGCCGCCGACGGGTGTTGCTCGTCGGGTGGCTGGTGGCGTTGCCGATTCCGGCGCTCGTGTACTTCGCGTCGTCGTGGAACTGGATTGTTCTGGCCACCGTGCTGCTCGGAGTGAACCAGGGGTTGACCTGGTCGATGACCCAGACCGCCAAGCTCGACCTCACGCGCGCCGACCAGCGCGGCCTGGTCATCGGGTTGAACGAGTTCGCGGGCTACGTGGGTGTCGCGATCGCCGGTGTTGTCACCGGCTACGCTGCGTCGCTGCTCGGCCCCCGGGAAGGACTGTTCTGGTTCGGGGCGGTGGTCATCGGGCTCGCCACGCTGCTGGCCTGGCTCACTATTGCCGAGACGCTGCCCTGGGCTCACGCCGAGGTCGAACGGCATGCTGCGGCGCCAACGGCGCAGGCCTTGCGACCACGTTATCCGATCGGAGTCAGCGGGTATCCGACCACCGGAGAAATGTTCGCCCTGATGAGCTGGCGAGACCGTCGAATGGCCGCGCTGTGCCAGGCGGGCCTGGTCGAGAAGTTCGTCGATGCGCTGGTCTGGGCCTTCTGGCCGGTCTTCCTGCACCAGCAGGGCGTCAGCCTGCCCGGCATCGGCTGGATCGTGGGCGTCTACGGCTTCACGTGGGGTGGAGCGCAGTTCTTCACCGGCCGGCTCTCCGACCGAGTCGGCCGCCACCGACTGAACGTCTGGGGCATGTGGGTGTGCGGCGCCGGCGTGGCGGTGTGGCCGCTGGGCAGCGGCTCGGCGTGGTGGAGCGGCGCAGCGGCCGTGGTGGGGCTGGGCATGGCCATGCTGTACCCGAATTTGAGCGCGGCCGTGGCCGACATCGCCCACCCGAACTGGCGCGCCTCCGCCATTGGCATCTACCGCTTCTGGCGCGACCTCGGCTACGGCATCGGCGGGCTCGGGCTGGGTGCGGCCGCCGCACTGGGCGGTCGCATCGAAAGCGCCTTCTGGTTCGTGGCCATCGCGATGGGCCTGTCAGGCTGGGTGCTCTATCGCTGGGGTGAAGAGACCCACCCGCGCCTGAACCCTAAGCGCTGATTCCGTTCAAAGAAACAACCCCAAACTTCCGCTAGAAAAATCAGGGGTTTGCAGGACGTCATGAGACGCCAGGGAGCGGGATCACATGTGGTCGATCATCACCTGGCCGAAACCAGAGCAACTGACCTGGGTGGCGCCTTCGAGCAGGCGCGCGAAGTCGTAGGTGACCTTCTTGGACAGGATCGACTTCTCCATCGACGAGATGATCAGGTCGGCGGCCTCGGTCCAGCCCATGTGACGCAGCATCATCTCGGCCGAGAGGATCTCGGAGCCAGGGTTGACGTAGTCCTTGCCAGCGTTCTTGGGCGCCGTGCCGTGCGTGGCCTCGAACATCGCCACCGAGTCCGACAGGTTGGCGCCCGGCGCAATGCCGATGCCGCCGACCTGCGCTGCCAGCGCGTCGGAAATGTAGTCGCCGTTCAGGTTGAGCGTGGCGATCACCGAGTACTCGGCCGGGCGCAGCAGGATCTGCTGCAAGAAGGCATCGGCGATCGAATCCTTGATGATGATCTCGCGCCCGGTGCGCGGATTCTTAAACTTGCACCATGGGCCGCCGTCGATCAACTGCGCTCCGAACTCGGTCTGTGCGAGCGCATAGGCCCAGTCACGAAAGCCACCCTCGGTGTATTTCATGATGTTGCCTTTGTGAACGATGGTCACGCTGGGCTTGTCATTGTCGATCGCGTACTGGATCGCCTTGCGCACCAGGCGCGTGGTGCCTTCCCTGGACACCGGCTTGATGCCGATGCCCGAGGTGTCGGGGAAGCGGATCTTCTTGACGCCGAAGTCTTCCTGGAGGATCTTGATGAGGCGCTTGGCCTTCTCGCTCTCGGCCTCGAACTCGATGCCGGCGTAGATGTCTTCGGAGTTCTCGCGAAAGATCACCATGTCGGTCTTCTCCGGCTCCTTGACGGGCGAGGGGACACCCTTGAAGTAGTGCACCGGGCGCAGGCAAACATAAAGGTCGAGTTCCTGGCGCAGCGCCACGTTGAGCGAGCGGATGCCGCCGCCCACCGGGGTGGTGAGCGGCCCCTTGATGGACACCACGAAGTCGCGCAAGACGGTGAGCGTCTCTTCGGGCAACCACACGTCGGGGCCGTAGACCCGCGTCGATTTCTCGCCCGCGTAAATTTCCATCCAACGGATCTGCTTCTTGCCGCCGTAGCTCTTGGCGACCGCCGCGTCGACGACTTTCATCATCACCGGCGTGATGTCGGCGCCGGTGCCGTCGCCTTCAATGAAGGGAACGATCGGATGGTCGGGCACGTTGAGTGAGAAGTCGGTGTTGACCGTGATCTTCTGGCCGTCAGCGGGCACCGTGATGTGCTGGTACATAAATTCCTGTGTCTCCGCGCAGTGACGCAGCGGTTGTGGGCAGTTTGGAAAGACGCATGGAAATTCTAGGCCATCGACACTGAGAGACCGGTGTCGTCGCGACGCGTCGAGCTGCGTTAAATTGGTGAGCCACTTTGCCTACATCGCCATGCCCCAGCTTGCCCGTCGACGCCGCTTGATGTCCATCGCCTTGACGCTGATCGCAGTGGGTGCTGCCCCCCTGGGCGTGGCGCAGAACGCTTCGCAGTCGCTGCCCACCGTCAAGCTCAATGCGGGCATTCACAACATCCGCGCCGAGCTGGCACAAACGCCCGAACAACGGGCCATCGGCTTGATGAACCGCGCCGAGATGGCGGCCAACGACGGCATGTTGTTCAACTTCGAGGCGCCCGCGCCGCAGTGCTTCTGGATGAAAAACACCTTGCTGCCGCTGTCGATCGCCTTCCTGGCCGACGACGGCAGCATCGTCAACATCGCCGACATGACGCCGCAGTCGCTCGCCTCGCATTGCTCGGCCAAGCCGGTGCGGCTGGCGCTCGAGATGAACCAGGGCTGGTTCGCCAAGCGGGGCCTGAAGGCGGGCAGCAAATTGAGCGGCCCACCCTTCAAGCCCTGAACGCCCGGCTCGGCCCGCGCCAAGTCGTCCCGAGAACTCCGAGCGACCGCTTGGGCAGCACCGGCGATGCGCGGGGGTCGTCGGCTTTCAGGCGAAGTTCTTCGCCGCGAAGTCCCAGTTGACCAACTTGCCAAGAAAGGTCTCGACGAATTTCGGCCGCGCGTTGCGGTAGTCGATGTAATAGGCGTGCTCCCACACGTCGACGGTGAGCAGCGGCTTGTCGGCGCCGGTGAGCGGTGTGGCGGCATTGCTGGTGTTGGCCACGTCGACCGAACCATCGGCCTTCTTCACCAGCCAGGTCCAGCCGGAGCCGAAGTTGCCCACCGCACTCTTGCTGAAGGCTTCCCTGAATGCGGCGAAACTGCCCCACTTGGCGGTGATCGCCTGCGCCAGCGCGCCGCCGGGCTCGCCGCCGCCCTGCGGCTTCATGCAATTCCAGAAGAAGCTGTGGTTCCACACCTGCGCGGCATTGTTGAACACGCCGCCGCTGGCCTTCTTGATGATCTCCTCGAGCGAAAGCGACTCGAACTCGGTGCCCTTGACGAGGTTGTTCAAGTTGGTCACGTAGGCCTGATGGTGCTTGCCGTAATGGAATTCGAAGGTCTCCTTCGAAAGGTGCGGCGCGAGCGCATCCATCGCATAAGGCAGGGGCGGCAAAGTGTGTTCCATGATGTCGATCCTTTGTGAGTGAAGAGTCGAAGCGGGGATGAGAAAACGATTGTAGGCAGCGCTCGAAGGCTCTGAAGGCCTCGCGCGCCGGGCCAGGTTTCACTCGCTGCGTGGCGCCCGCTCGACGTCGCGGACCTCGGCATGCGCCAGGCCATCGGCAAGCCGCGCGGTGAGCAGCTGGCCGCGGTGCAGCTGAGCGGCCGACACCAGCGCTTGCCCCTGTGCATCGCTGAGCCAGGCGTAGCCGCGCGAGAGCACCCGCTCGGGGTCCAGAGCAATCAAGCGGGCCGCCAGCAGTTCGGTGGACTGACGTGCTCGCGCCGGCTGCGCCCGCGCGGCGATGTGGAGTCGCAACGCCAGCACGTCCCGGCGTTGGCGCTCCTGCTGCAGCCGCCGCAGCAGCAGCGATTGCTGCGTCTGGGCCAATTGCTCCAGGCGCTGCCGGTGCGGCAGCAGCGCCCGCGCCGGCCGCGCGATGCGCCAGGCCACGCGGTCGAGCCGCTGCGCCTGGGCGTCCAGGCGCTGCGCGACGGCACGGCGGGCCTGCGCGGCCAACGCTTGCAGCGCCGCCAGCGCGTCGTCACGCGGCAGCGCGGCCAGTTCGGCCGCCGCAGTGGGTGTGGGCGCGCGCAGGTCGGCCGCAAAGTCGGCCAAGGTCACATCGGTCTCGTGCCCCACGCCGCTGATGACGGGCAGCGCGCACGCCGCGATGGCGCGCACCACCACGGCTTCGTTGAAGGCCCACAGGTCCTCGATCGAGCCGCCACCGCGGCACACCAGCAGCGTGTCGACCTCGGCGCGTGACCCGGCCAGCGCGATCGCCGCGGCCAGTGCGGCCGGTGCCTCGCCGCCCTGCACCGGGCTGGGGTAGACGATCAGCCGCACATGCGGCGCGCGCCGCGCCAGGGCGCTGGCGACATCGCGCAACACCGCGGCCGCCATCGAGGTCACGATACCGATGGCGCGTGGGCAGGCGCTGATCGGCCGCTTGCAATCGGCATCGAACAGACCTTCTGCCTCGAGTTGGGCCTTCAGGCGCAGGAACCGCTCGTACAGCGCGCCGGCACCGGCGCGCCGCATCGATTCGACGACGAACTGCAGCTCGCCGCGCGGCTCGTACACCGCAAGCCGGCCGCGCAGCTCGACCAGATCACCGTCACCAGGCGCGAAATCGAGCAAGCTCGCGGCACGCCGGAACATCGCGCAGCGCAATGCCGCAGTGCCCCGGGCATCCTTGAGCGTGAAGTAGCTGTGCCCGCTCGCAGCGCGGCCGTATCCGCTGAGTTCGCCACGCACCGCAACGGCTCCGAAGCGTGCCGCGAGCGTGTCGGCCACTGCATGAACCAGGGCGGCCACATCCCACACGTGCGGCCCGGTGCCCGCATCGCCGCTTACCAGTGGCTCAAACGTCATCACGTCCAAGCTCGCGCGGGCCGCATCGCGCATGGTCCGGGAACTCCACAACCGCGCCGAATAAGGTCAAACACCACCATGACACCGTCACGAAGCCGTCAGATTTGTGCAAGTCGTTGATCCGCAATGGTTTTTTTGTGCTCGTTGTTTGAGCAATCTGTCGAAGCCCTTGGTGGGCGTGCGTTGCGGGCCACTCGGATCGCGGTTGCCCACAATGTTGTCCACAGCAACGGTGGACGATTGCAGCCCGACGAAACAGGAACCCGCGCGGCGCCGAACTCCGCGAGGGCTGGCGCCATAATCGCCGCCACTCGCACCCCGGGCCTGGAGAACACTGTTGCTTTCGATCATACAAGCCGCTGGCTGGCCAATCTGGCCGTTGCTCCTGTGCTCCATCGTGGCGCTGGCGCTGGTGATCGAGCGCTTCAGCAGCCTCAGGACCGCGCGCGTCGCTCCGCCGCGTCTGCTCGAAGAAGTCATCGCGGTGTCCACCAAGAGCCTGCCGGCGCCCGACGTCGTCAACAAGCTGGCCGCCAATTCGGTGCTCGGTGGCGTACTGGCCGGTGGCCTGCGCGCGGCCCTCTCCGAGCCGCGCATCGACGAGGAGGCGCTGCGCATCGCCTTCCAGACTTCGGGCCGCCATGCGGTACACCGCATGGAACGCTACCTCAACACCCTGGGCACCATCGCTTCGGCGGCGCCGTTGCTGGGCTTGCTGGGCACGGTGATCGGCATGATCGAGATCTTCGGCTCGCAGGCGCCGAGCACGGCCGCGGGAATCGGCGGCAACCCGGAGCAACTGGCGCACGGCATCTCGGTAGCGCTCTACAACACCGCGTTCGGCCTCATCGTCGCGATTCCCTCGCTGATGTTCTACCGCTACTTCCGCGGTCGCGTCGACGAGTACGCCGTCGAACTGGAACAGGCCGCCGAACGGATGCTTCCCACGCTGCTGCGCGCCACGCACCGCAATCACTGAGCGCGAGCGTGCCAGCATGACGATGAACTTTCGCAACCACAAGGTTGGCGACGAGCCTGAGATCAACCTGATCCCCTTCATCGACGTGCTGCTGGTGATCCTGATCTTCCTGATGCTCTCGACCACCTATTCCAAGTTCACCGAGTTGAAGATCAACCTGCCGGTGGCCGATGCGGCGCGCTCGCGCGACTATCCCAAGGAGATCGTCGTCGGCGTGGCCAGAGATGGCCGCTACACCGTCAACCGCCAGCCGGTGGCGGGACGCGACCTGGCCACTCTCACCGCCGCCTTGTCGCTCGCGTCGGGCGGCGCCAGCGATCGCATGGTCGTCATTTCGGCCGACGCGAGTGCCGCGCACCAAAGCGTGATCATCGTGATGGACGCCGCGCGCCGTGCCGGCCTGTCGCAGCTGACCTTCGCCACCCAGGCCACGCGTGGTGCCGGCGAGGCGCGTTGAGCGCGCGGTGGCGCGCGCGGCTTGAAGCAGCGCTAACACGCGCTTGGCTGGCCCGCGCAGGTTTGGCCTGCGCACTGTGGCCACTGTCGCTGCTCTACGGCGTGTACGTGGCCCTGCGCCGCGCCGCGTACCGCTCGGGCTGGCCGAGGCAAGAACACATCGACCCTCCGCTGGTGGTGGTGGGCAACCGCATCGTCGGCGGCGCCGGCAAGACACCGACCGTGCTCGCCGTACTGGCCCACCTGCAGGCACGCGGCTGGTGCCCTGGCGTCGTGTCGCGCGGTCATGGCGGCAGCGGGGCCGGGGTCCAGGCGGTGCGCCGCATCACGCCCGCCACCGCGGTGGGCGATGAGCCGCTGTTGATCCACCTGCGCAGCGGCGTGCCGGTGATGGCCGGCCGCGACCGCGCCGCGGCGGCCCGCGCGCTGATCGCCGCTCACCCCCACGTCGACATCGTGGTGGCCGACGACGGGCTGCAGCACCTACGCTTGGCGCGCGACATCGAGCTGGTGGTGTTCGACGCGCGCGGCGCCGGCAACGGCTGGCTGCTGCCGGCCGGTCCGCTGCGTGAGCCGATCGAAGCAACGAGCAGCGCGCGTCGCACGCTGGTGCTCTACAACGCCGACGCGCCGAGTACCGCTCTGCCCGGCTTTCTTTCGCGGCGGCGCCTGGCCGGCGTGGTCGAACTCGCCGCCTGGTGGCAAGGCCAGCCGGCCCGCGTCGATGCTTTGCAGGCGCTGCGCTGCAAGCGCGTGATCGCGTGCGCCGGCATTGCACAACCCGAGCGTTTCTTCGAGCCGTTGCGAGCCGCCGGGCTGACGATCGAGCCCCTGCCGCTCGGCGATCACGCCGACTTCGTGCCGCTGCCATGGCCGGCCGATGCACGCGACGTCGTGGTGACGGAAAAGGATGCCGTCAAGCTGGTGCCCGAGCGCATGGCACGCGAGCGACCGGGCCTGGTCGTGTGGGTGGCGCCGCTAGACTTCACTCCGGAGCCGGCCCTGTTTGCCGCGCTCGATGCCGCACTCGCGGCACTGCCGGCGGCCCCGCGCCGCGAAGGATAAGCATGGACACCCGCTTGATGGATCTGCTGGTCTGCCCGATCTGCAAAGGCCCGCTCACGCACGCGCGCGAAGCGCAGGAACTGCACTGCGCCGCCGACCGGCTGGCCTTTCCCGTGCGCGACGGCATCCCGGTGATGCTGGAAAGCGAAGCGCGCGCGCTCGAGGACGCCGCACCGCCGACGTCGCCGCTGACCGCGGGCCCATGAGGCCGCGCGGCCGCCCGAAGTGCCAGTACCTGAGTGCGCAGCACGAAGCTAGCCTGATGAGCCCGCACGGCCGCCCGAAGGGCGAAAACTCCCGCTCGGCGGAACAGCGCGCAGCGCGAAGGGTTCCCCGATGAGCCCGCACGGCCGCCAAGGCCGTGGAGGGGCCGCTGTTGTGGCCCTTGGCGAATGCTCCGGCCCGGCGCGACACCGCGCAGCGCGAAGGGATCATTCATGAGCTTCACGGTCCTGATCCCGGCGCGCCTTGCCTCCACGCGACTCGCCGACAAGCCGCTGGCCGATATCGCCGGGCTGCCGATGGTCGTGCATGTGGCGCGCCGCGCCGCGCGCAGCGAAGCGAGCGCGGTGGTGGTCGCAGCCGACAACGCGCGCATCGTCGAAGCCTGCCGCGCCCACGGCGTAGCGGCGCTGCTCACGCGCACCGACCACGCCACCGGCAGCGACCGCCTCGCCGAGGCCTGCAGCTTGCTCGAGCTGCACGGCGACGCCATCGTGGTCAACGTGCAGGGCGACGAGCCGCTGATCGAGCCGGCGTTGATCAATGCCTGCGCCGCGCTGCTGGCCGCCCGCCCCGATTGCGCCATGAGCACGGCCGCGCATGCGATCGACGACGTAGCCGAGTTCAGCAATCCGAACGTCGTCAAGGTGGTGTGCGACGCTGAGGGACGCGCCCTCTTCTTTTCGCGCGCGCCGCTGCCCTGGTGGCGCGACGGCTATGCCGCAGGCCTGGGCGTCGGCGTGCGCCTGAGCGAGCCGCCACCGCTGCGCCATATCGGGCTGTATGCCTATCGCGCCGCCTTCCTGCAACGCTACCCAACGCTCGCGCCCGCGCCGATCGAAGCGATTGAATCGCTTGAACAATTGCGCGTGCTTTGGCACGGCGAGCGCATTGCCGTGCATGTGAGCCTGCTGCGGCCAGGCCCGGGCGTGGACACGCCCGAGGACCTGCAGCGCGTGCGCGCGATCCTCGGCGCCAGCGGCTGAGCGCTTCGCAAATCACGCGACAAATCGCGACTGCGAGCGCAGGCGAAGCGACACTCGCGCGGGCCCGTTCGGACAAGGGCTGCGTGTTATTCTCATTTTAAGTGCCGCACGGCACCGATAGGCAGGTCGCAGGCGCCAAGCGTTGCGGCCACCGACAAGAACGACGAGGATCCGCGATGAGATTGATCCTGTTGGGCGCACCCGGCGCCGGCAAGGGCACCCAGGCCACGTTCATCTGCCAGCGCTTTGGCATCCCGCAAATCTCGACCGGCGACATGTTGCGAGCCGCCGTCAAGGCCGGCACACCGCTGGGCATCGCGGCCAAGAAGGTGATGGACAGCGGCGCCCTGGTCGGCGACGACATCATCATCGGCCTGGTGAAAGAGCGCCTGGCGCAGCCCGACTGCGCCAAGGGCTTCCTGTTCGACGGCTTCCCTCGCACCATTCCGCAGGCCGAGGCCATGAAGGCGGCCGGCGTCAAGCTCGACATCGTGCTCGAGATCGACGTCCCTGACGAGGCCATCATCGAGCGCATGAGCGGTCGTCGCGTGCATGTGGCTTCGGGCCGAACCTATCACCTCGAGTTCAATCCGCCCAAGACGCCCGGCATTGACGATGCGACCGGCGAGCCACTGATCCAGCGCGACGACGACCAGGAGGCCACGGTGCTCAAGCGTCTACAGGTTTACCAGAGTCAGACGCGACCGCTGGTCGACTATTACGCCCAGTGGGCCGCCACCGGCGACACCGGCGCACCGCGCTACCGCAAGATCGCAGGGCAGGGCAGCGTCGAGGACATCAGCGCGCGTGCGCTGGCCGCGCTGAGCTGAGAGCGCTTTCGCGCCGTAGACGACGTACACGAGGGCCGCCTGGGCGGCCCTTTTCCTTTTTCACCCCCGTCCACGACAAGGAGCACTCCATGGACATCGCAGGCAAGGTCTTCATCGTTACCGGCGGCGCGTCGGGCCTGGGCGAAGGCACGGCTCGCATGCTGGCCCGCGAGGGCGCGACCGTCGTGGTCGCAGATCTGCAGGCCGACAAGGGCGAGGCTGTCGCCAGGGAGCTCGGCGGCGTCTTCGTCAAATGCGACGTGTCGAGCGAAGCCGACGGGCAGGCTGTCGTCGCCAAGGCAGTAGCGCTCGGCAAGCTGATGGGCCTGGTCAACTGCGCCGGCATCGCACCGGCGGTCAAGACCGTCGGCAAGGAAGGCGCGCACCCGCTGGCGGTCTACACCAAGACCATCATGGTCAACCTGGTCGGCAGCTTCAACATGATCCGACTCGCTGCCGAGGCCATGAGCCGCAACACACCCGAAGCGACCGGCGAGCGCGGCGTGCTCATCTCCACCGCATCGGTGGCCGCCTACGACGGCCAGATCGGCCAAGCCGCCTACGCGGCAAGCAAGGGCGGCGTGGTCGGCATGACGCTGCCGATCGCACGCGATCTCGCAAGGAGTGGCATCCGCAACATGACGATCGCGCCGGGTATCTTCGGCACGCCCATGTTGTTCGGCATGCCGCAGGAGGTGCAGGACGCGCTCGCCGCCAGTGTGCCCTTCCCGTCGCGCTTGGGCACCCCGGCCGACTACGCCAAGCTGGTGCATCAGATCGTCACCAACGAGATGCTCAACGGCGAAGTGATCCGCCTGGACGGCGCCATCCGCCTCGCACCGCGCTGAAACGGTGCGCTTCGCCTTCGCGGCGTTCGCGCTGGCGCTGGCCGCCTGCAGCGCCAGCGCGCCGCTCGGTCCGGCGCTGCAACCCGAGGGCGCCAGCGGCGTCAGCGACAAGGCGCTCGGCCACTTCACGCGCGAAGCGGTGGTGGCGGCGCATCCGCTGGCGGCCGAGGCCGGCGCGCGCATGCTGCGCGAGGGCGGCTCCGCACTTGACGCCGCGGTGGCCGCGCAGATGGTGCTGGGACTGGTGGAGCCACAGTCCAGCGGCATCGGCGGCGGCGCCTTCCTGCTGCACTGGGACGGCGCGCGCGTGCGCGCCTACGACGGCCGCGAAACGGCCCCGGCGTCCGTCGACGACACGCTCTTTCTCGACGAGAGGGCCGCGCCGCTGGCGTTTGCCGCCGCTGCCATCGGCGGCCGCGCGGTCGGCGTGCCCGGGCTCTTGCGCATGCTCGAACTGGCTCATCGCGCGCATGGCCGACTGCCGTGGGCGCGCCTGTTCGAGCCGGCGATCACGCTGGCCGAAGACGGCTTTGCGGTCGGGCCGCGGCTTGCCTTGCTGCTCGAGGGCGACGCCGCGCTGCGCCGCGATCCGCTGGCGCGCGCGCTCTACTACCGCGCGGACGGCAGCGCCGTGGCCGTCGGCAGCCGCCTGCGCAACCCCGAGTACGCAGCGCTGCTGCGCCTGATCGCACGTCAGGGCGCGAGCGCCTTGTACGAAGGGCCGGTCGCCGTGGCGATCGTCAACGCGGTGCGCGGCCACGCCGACAACCCGGGTCGACTCGCGGTCGCTGACCTGGCCGCCTACCGCGCCCTCGAGCGCGAGCCGCTGTGCCACGACTGGCGGCGCTTTCGCATCTGCGGCATGCCGCCGCCGTCGTCCGGCGCGCTGGTGGTGGGCCAGATCCTCGGCGTGCTCGAGCGGCTGCCGGCGCGCGGACCCGAGCATTCACAAGACACGCCGAGCGCGGATTTCGTGCATCGCTTCAGCCAGGCCGCACGGCTGGCCTATGCCGACCGCGAGCACCACGTTGCCGACCCCGACCGCAGTACCGCGCCGCTCGGGCGCTGGGACAGCCTGCTCGATGCCGATTACCTCGATGCGCGCGCCCGGCTCATCGGCCCGAACGCCTTACGCGAGGCGGCGCCAGGCCAGCCGGGTCGCAGCGCGGCCGAGCCGGGCGCGGTGCGCGCCCTCAGCGCAGAACTGCCGGCCACCACGCACTTGTCGATCGTCGATGCCGCCGGCAACGCGGTCGCGCTCACCTCGTCCATCGAAGCGCAGTTCGGCGCCCGGTTGATGGTCAACCGCGGCGTCGGCCTGGCCGGCGGTTTCCTGCTCAACAACCAGCTCACCGACTTCAGCTTCGCGCCGCGCACGGCCGACGGCGCTACCGCAGCCAACCGCGCCGAGCCCGGCAAGCGACCGCGCTCGAGCATGGCGCCGACCTTCGCGTTCGAGCATGCGGCGCGCGCCCCGGTGCGGCTGGTGCTGGTGGCCGGGTCGCCGGGCGGCGTGCCGATACCCCTCTATGTCGCCAAGACGCTCTGGGCCACGCTCGCCTGGGGCTTGGACGTGCAAGCCGCCGTGGCGCTGCCCAACTTCGGCGCCCTCACCGGCCCCACGCTGCTCGAAGCGGGCCGCTTTTCACGCACCGACGTGGCGGAGCTGCGCGCGCGGGGCCACAGCGTCGTGGAGACGGCGCTCACCAGCGGAGCGCACCTGCTGCGCCGCGAGGCCACGGGCTGGCAGGCCGGCGCCGACCCGCGTCGCGAGGGCGTCGCTGCCGGGCGCTGAAGCGTCGCGGGCGTTTTCGCACCGGTCGCGCCCGACCAGTTCTATAGACTCGCCGCGTGATCCCCCAGCACTTCATCCAGGATCTGCTTGCGCGCGCCGACGTCGCCGAGGTGGTCGGCCGCCATGTGCAGCTGAAGAAGGCGGGCATCAACCTCAAGGGGCTGTGCCCTTTCCATGGCGAGAAGTCGCCGAGCTTCATCGTCAGCCCGACCCGTCAGACCTACCACTGCTTCGGCTGCGGCGCGCATGGCAACGCCATCGGCTTCCTGATGGAGCATGGCGGCATGGGCTTCATGGACGCGGTGCGCGACCTGGCTCAACAGGTCGGCATGACCGTGCCCGAGGACGACAGCACGCCTGAGGAGCGCGAGCATGCCAAGGCGGCCAAGGCGCGCCAGGCCACGCTGAACGAGGTGCTGGCCCAGGCCGGCGAACACTGGCGCAAGCAGCTCAAGGTGAACGATCGGGCCATCGCCTACCTCAAGCGCCGGGGCCTCAGCGGCGAGATCGCCGCGCGCTTCGGCATGGGCTACGCCCCCGAGGGCTGGCGCGGCCTGGCGAGTGCCTTCGCGCGCTACGACGACCCGCTGCTGGCCGAGGCCGGCCTGGTGATCGTGCAGGGCGAAGACGGCGCGGAACAAAAGCGCTACGACCGCTTTCGCGACCGCATCATGTTTCCGATCCGCTCGGTGCAGGGCGAGGTCATCGGCTTCGGCGGGCGCGTGCTCGACACGGGCGAGCCCAAATACCTCAACTCGCCCGAGACGCCGGTGTTCGTCAAGGGGCGTGAGCTCTATGGTCTGTTCGAAGCGCGCCACGCGCTGCGTGAGCGCGGCTATGCGCTGGTCGTCGAGGGCTACATGGACGTGGTGGCGCTGGCGCAGCTGGGCTTCCCGAACGCGGTCGCGACCTTGGGCACCGCGTGCGGCGAGGAGCATGTGAAGAAGCTGCTGCGCTTTACCGACCGCATCGTCTTCAGCTTCGACGGCGACGCGGCCGGCCGGCGCGCGGCCGGCCGCGCACTCGAAGCCGCGCTGGCGCACGCGAGCGACACGCGCAGCATCAAGTTCCTGTTTCTGCCCCCCGAGCACGATCCGGATTCCTATGTGCGTGAGCATGGGACGCAGGCCTTCGAGGCCTGCGTCGAGCAGGCAGTGCCGCTGTCGCGTCAGCTCATCGAAGCGGCGCGGGAGGGCACGGACATCACCACTGCCGAGGGCCGCGCGCGGCTGCTCGCCACCGCCAAGCCGCTGTGGCAGGCGCTCCCCGACGGTGCGCTCAAGCGGTCTTTGCTCGGTGAGTTGACCGCGCTCGGGCAGTTGCCGCTGGCCGACCTGGCTGACCTGTGGGGCGTTCGCGCCGCTCGTCCCGTGCCCGCGCCCGGCGTGCCGCGACCACCGCCCCGCCGCCCGGCCCGCACGGTGATGCGCCGCCCTGAGGACAACGCCGCGCGCTTGCTGTTGCTGCATTGCCAGTGGTGGGGCGAGCTCGGCACGGCCGAGCATGAGCTGCTGTGCGAACGCCCCGACTGGCACGGCGAGCTGTTTCGCTGGCTGGACCGCCGCCTGCACGACCAGGGGCCGCAGCCCTGGTCGGTGTTGCGCGAGCCGTTGCTCGCCGAACCCTGGGGCGCACAGGCCGCCGCGCTGATCGAAACCCTGGATGTGGAGGTGGAGCCTCTGCTCGATGACCTGCGCGCCACCATGACGCAGCTCGCCAGCGCCGACCTCACCGCCGCCGCCTACCGCGCCCTGGGCAGGGTGTAGCCCGGCGTCTTTGACGGAAGTGCTCGCTTCGACGATAATCTCCGGTTTGTCGAAGCGGCAAGAGTGAGCGCAGCACCTCCGGGCCCCGGCCACCCCAGAACGGGGTTCAAAGGCCACCCTCACCCGCAAGGGCTGCACCTACCGGAGGCTCACGCGAGCTTGCCCGCCGACGTCGCGATGACTGCCAGCCTTCACCCCCCTTGTGATCGGCGTGCGGTGGCCCATCTGCC
>NZ_JANMWL010000106.1:0-22278 GCF_031393925.1 Methylibium sp.
GCGCCGACCGTCATGCTGATGCGCACCGCCGCGCCGTCGCTGCTGTCGACCCAGGGATGGTCGGCAATTGCATAGGCCAGATGAATCGGCGGCTCTCCCATGCGGCCCAACAGCGCGGCCTGCACCACGCGCCGGTTGAAGGCCTGCGGCAGGCTGTTGGTGGTGATGAGTCCGAAGCGCCGGGCCTCGCCGCGCGCCACCTGTTGCGCGGCGGTGTGCCACCAGTGCATCACGAAGTCGGCGCTTTCGGGCACGTCATGCCAGGTGCCGCGCAGTGCGTCGGCATACCCCTCGCCCAAGGCTCGGCGCAACGTGCTGGCACCGATGAACGGCGGATTGCCGACGATGAAATCCACCTTCGGCCACGCCGCCTTGCGCGGGTTCACATAGCGCTCTTGTGCGACCTGAAATGCTTCGTCGGGCACGCTCTCGCCGGTCACCGGGTGCGTCTTGACATGCACGCCGTCCCAGCGCGTCACCGCCTTGCCGTGCGCGTCCATCACGTACTCGATGCGGTCATACGCCAACACCGCGTCGCGGCATTCGATGTTGCCGTAGTCGTGGATCACCGGCTCGGCCACGCTGGCGTTGCCGAAGCTGCGGATGTGCCATTGCAAGTAACCGATCCACAGCACCAGCTCGGCGAGTGCGGCGGCGCGCGGGTTGATCTCGATGCCGCGCAGTTGCTGCAAGGTGACGGTTTCACCGGCGAAGCCGAGCTTGTCCTGCCGAACCGTGTCAGTGTCTTGCCCGAAGGCCTGCAACTGGTTCAGCACCTCGCCTTCGAGACGCTTCAAATGTTCGAGCGTGACGTACAGAAAATTTCCGCTGCCGCAGGCCGGGTCCAACACGCGGGTGCTGCACAACTGGTGGTGAAAGCGCCGCACCTCGGCGCGCGCTTCATCGAGCTTGCCTTCGCTCGCCAGCAGCAATGCGGCGGCCTGGGCGTTGGCCCAGTCTTCGCGCAGCGGCTGCACGACGGTGGGCATCACCAGCCGCTCGACATAGGCGCGTGGCGTGTAGTGGGCGCCCAGCGCGTGGCGCTCGTCGGGCGCAAGGGCGCGTTCGAGCAGGGTGCCGAAGATGGCGGGCTCGACCTCGCGCCAGTTGGCCTGCGCGGCGCGCAGCAGGCCGTCGATCTGCTCGCGGCTCAGTGGCAGCACATAGCCGTCGGCGGCCGAGCCCTTGAACAGCTTGCCGTTGAAGCGGAGCACGTCGCGGGCGAGCGCGGCGCTGAAGCCGCCGCGGTCCATGTCGGCCCACAGCACGCGCAGCATCTTGTGCAAGGTGGCGGGGTCGTTGCGGTGGCGCTGCAGCAACTCCTTGAAGCTGCGCTCGGGCAGCAGCGCCATGTCTTCGGCAAACATGCTGAACAGGCAGCGCGTGAGGAACGCGGCCACGGCCTGCGGTGCGTGGCCCGCCGCTTCCAGCGACGTAGCGAGCAGCGCCAGCTCGGCAGCGACCTCGCGCGTGACCTCGGCGCTGGCGCGCGCCGGGTCGAGGCTCTGCGGGTCGAGCCACAGGCTGCGCAGGCGCGCACGAACCTTGTCGTGGTGCAGGTCCGCGAGCGCGATGCGGTGCGAGCGCGGGTCGGGAAAGGGCGTGTAGGTGGCGCCGCTGCGGCTGAACTCGGCGTACAGCTCGATGACGTGGCCGACATCGACGACCGCCAGGAACGGCGGGCGGCCCTCGGCCGCGGGCAGCGCGCGGGCGTAGCTTTCGGCCTGGGCGCGGGCGCGCAGCAGCGCGTCGTCGAAGCCCTTGCTGGTCTGCCCGGTGGCCGCCGTCTGGCCACTGAGCTTGAGCTTCTTCGACTCCCAGATGAAGGCGCCGTGACGGTAGCAGTCGATGCGCCCGGCGCTGCTGCTGCCGTCGCCGTGCCGGAAGGTCACTGGCCGCTCGAACATGTAGTCCTGCGCGGGCGTGGCGTGCGGGCGGGGCACGCCGAGCAGGTCGCACAACTCGATGACGAAGCTTTGGGAGGTGGAGAGTTCGGAAGCGGTGACGCCCTGCCAGCGTGCAATGAAGGTGGAGATCGCCTCGCGCTCTGTGCTCATCGACCCGATGATAGAAGCGCCCGAGGGCTCTAGGGTCGCGCTCTCGAGCCGTCTTGCGCGAACACCATCGGCCCCTTGAACGCCAGCTTGATCGAAGCCTCGACGGCGGGGCGCGCGCTGTCGATGGTCGGGGACAAATGGCTGAGCATGAGCTGCTTCGCCCCGGCGTCTCGGGCGACTTCACCGATCGCCTTCGGCGGCGTGTGCAGCGTGTAGAGGACCGCGGGCGAGCCGGGCGGATCGAGCACGACGCTGTTGAACACCAGCAGGTCGGTGTCGCGCGCGATGCGGCGCAGCCCGGGCAGGCCGTCGGCGTCGATGTCGCCGCTGAAGGTGATGCTCTTGCCGGCGTAGTCGATGCGGTAGATCACCGCCGGCGCGTCGCGATGGTGGCCGGCGATGGCGCTGATCACCAGGCCGCCTTCGGTGAGCAGGGTCTTGGGCTGCTGGCCGGGCGCGAGCGCGGTGCTCACATCGTTTGCCTTGATCGTCATCGGCGCCGAAAAATTGCGCAGGTAGCCGAAGACACCCAGCTTACCGAACAGCCGATCGACGAATTGGCTCGTCGACGGGAAGCTCGCGCTGGCGTCGTCGCCCTCGCCCTTGCCGCGTCGCCCTTGCGGCCCGAACACCTGCAAGCTGATGGGCCCGCGGCTGGACACCGCGCGCGCCTTGAACAGGCCCGGCAGCTCGCCCGCGTGATCCACATGCAGATGCGTCAGCAAGACGATGTCCGTCTTGGCGAGCGACAGCTTCGCCTCGCCCAGACGCGCAAAGGAGCCCGGCCCGGCATCGACCAGGACGCGCGGCACGCCATCGAGCAGCACCAAATAGCTGCTGCCGGCACGTCCGGTGGCGCCCGGGCCGCCCGAGCCGAGCACGACCAGCTCCAGGGGCGCGGCGTTCGCGGGCGCCGATGCGGGCTCGGGTGCCGGCGACTGTGCGTGCCCGGCCAGGCCGAAGCCGAGGCCGACACAAAGCAGCAAGGCCTGGCGCTCGAGGTGAAAACGGCGAGCTGAGTTCATCGGGTGATCTCTCGGTCGGGCATCGTTGAATGGGCGGCTTCGGGGCATCGAAGCCAGCTTCGGTGTGTCGCAGGCATGCGACCTGACCTTACGCGCCGGTGGCTTGGGCCGCGGGCGGCGGGCAGGCCGGGCTCGGTTAAAAGCTCGCGAGACTGCGGTATTGACGCATGGCGCCTTCGGCGATGGCAGGGAATACTCCGTCGAGCGGTGCTTGCGCGTAGCGATGCTGCCGCGCGTCGCGCCCGCATCGCCACGACTCATCCTGTGCTTCATCGCCGAGAAGGTGCTGGGGCTGCCCAAGTCTTACCGAGGAGAAGCCATGACCCCGCAAAGAAAAGTCATCATCACTTGTGCCGTGACGGGCGCCGTTCACACGCCGTCGATGTCGCCGCACTTGCCGATCACGCCCGAGCAGATCGCCGAGTCCTCGATCGCGGCGGCCGAGGCCGGTGCAGCGATCATTCACCTGCATGCGCGCGACCCGGTCACCGGCAAGCCCGATCAGCGTCCCGAGGCGTTCACACCTTTTCTCGGCGTGATCAAAAAAGGCTGCGACGCGATCGTGAACCTCACCACCGGCGGCTCGCCCTACATGACGGTGCAGGAGCGCATGCAGCCGGCCAAGGTGCTCAAACCCGAAGTCGCCTCGATGAACATGGGCACGATGAACTTCGGCCTGTTCCCGATGTTGAAGCGCTTCAAGGAGTTCAAGCACGACTGGGAGCGCCCCTATCTCGAAGGCAGCAAGGACCTCGTCTTTCGCAACACCTTCGGCGACCTCGAAACCGTGCTCGCCGAACTCTCGGTCAACGACACGCGCTTCGAGTTCGAGTGCTACGACACCTCGCACCTGTACAACCTGGCGCACTTCGTCGAGCGCGGCCTGGTGAAGGCGCCCTTCTTCGTGCAGACGGTGTTCGGCATCCTCGGCGGCATCGGCACCCACCCCGACGACGTGATGCACATGAAGCGCACGGCCGATCGCCTGTTCGGCGACGACTACCGCTGGTCGGTGCTCGGCGCCGGCAACAGCCAGATGAAGATCGCGGCGATGGCCGCGGCGATGGGCGGCAATGTGCGGGTCGGCCTGGAAGACAGCCTGTGGATCGGCCGCGGCAAGCTCGCCACGTCCAATGCCGAACAGGTGCGCCGGGTGCGCGGCATCCTCGAAGGGCTGGGTCTCGAGATCGCCACCCCCGCCGAGGCGCGCGAGATCCTGCAACTCAAGGGCGTCGAGCGGGTCGCGTTCTGACGGGCACACCCGCCGCGAAAAGCCGCTGCCACGCCGCAGCGGCGGCCGCCGGGGGCGGCGCCGCGTCTGCCAGAACGGCAGCAAGCGCAGAGCGAGAAACGCCGAACGCTTGAACCGCTTCTTGAAATCTGGCGCGCTGGGGGCACGCCGGCAGGTCACGACGTTGCGCTGCCGGGTGCCGGGGTCGCCCGCCCCGGGCGTACTACGCCAGGTGAAGGCGAGCGGCGGCACGCCACGGGTCAAGGGCAAGCGTGTGACCGGCTTTACCAACAGCGAAGAAGCCGCCGTCGGACTGAGCGACGACGACCGCAGTCGCTACCTGATGTTGATCACGCGCATGCCCAGCAACTTGCCTTCGACGCGGTCCAGCACATTGATCGTCGTCTGGCGCGGCTTGAAGCCTTCGGGCAAGGGCAGTTTGCCGCGCAGGCTCTCGAAGCTGCCGACCGAAATCGGCACTGGCTTGAGGCTGAGTGCGGTTTCGGAGCCGCGCGCCGATTCGCCGCTCACCACGAACTGCATCACGCCGCCCAGCGGCTTGCCGCCGGCGCGCTCGCGCGAGAGCACCACGTCGTAGGCCAGCGCCTGGTCTGCCACCGTGAAGCGCGCCGCGCGCACCGCGATCAATCCGCCGCGCGGGTCAGGCGGCAATGACGCGACGATGGAGGCGAGGTTTTCGCGCAGCCGCTCGCTGGCCTCGCGGCTGGCGGCGAGTTGGTCGGTGAGCCCCTTGGTCTCGGCCAGCGCCGTCTCGCGCTGCCTGGTGCTGCCCTCGATCTGGCCGGCCAGGCGCAGCCGCTCGGCCTCGGCCTGGTCGAACGCCTTTTGCAGCTTGACCGAATCGCCGGCCGACAGGCGCGGCGGCTGGTAACGCTCCTGCACGAACACGACGCCGCCCGCGCCGAGGGCCATACCGATCAGCAGCAGCACCAACCAACGTGGGACGGGCCAGCGCGAGCGCCGCTTGCCATAGGGTTCGAAGAGGACGGCTTTAGGGTTTCCGAACATTTTGGTGGTCAGGTTTCGGGGGCGAAGCCCGAGGTTACAACCCCGGCGACCGAATGCCTCGTAACCGCTCGTGCGTGTGCGCTGCCAGCGCCGCGTCAATCAGCGAACCGGAAACCGGCGCGGCTTCCTCAGCTCGTCTTGCAGGTCACCCGGCAGCGTGTCCAGCGGACGCTCGCTGACGTCGAGCCCGCGCTTCAAGTCGAGCGATGAAGCAAGCACCCCGGCATCCTGGCGTTGGTCGTCGGCGAACTGCTGCGTCTCGGGAAAAGGAATGACTTGCTCGGCCAGCTGGCGCCAGCGTCGCCAGATTTGAAATCCGATCAGACGCGATTGCGAAGAAGCCATGGTCCGCCCAGAGTAATGCTGCCGACTTGGAGCAACCGACGTGCCCGGCCCGTGGATCGCGCGCCCGGCGCCCGTCACCAAAACGCCTGTCAGGCGCATGGCAAGATCACATCAGGGACCGACCTTGGCTGACACGACCTTCGACGAGCGCGCCCGCGGTAGCAACTCCGGCAGTGGCGCGCGACGCGCGCCAACCCGGCTCCTCGCCTGCTGCCTGGCGCTGCTCGCGGGGTGCGCCACCGACCAGCGCGCCGGCCCGGCGCCGGGCCTCAGCCCCACGGACGCGCGTGCGCTGGTCGCCAGGCTGCTGCCCTCGGGCACGCCCGACCGTGAAGGCTGGGTCACCGATATCCATGCGGCATTCGCGTCCATGGACATCGCACCGACCGCGCAGAACATCTGCGCGGTGGTCGCCATCACCGAACAGGAGTCCAGCTTTCGCGCCGACCCGCCCGTGGCCGGCCTGCCGGCGATCGCCCGAAGAGAAATCGACAAGCAGGCCGAACGCGCAGGCGTGCCGCTGCTGCTGGTCCACACGGCGCTCGAGCTTTCGTCGCCCGACGGCCGCAGTTACGGCAAGCGCATCGACGCTGCCAAAACCGAGCAGGAACTCAGCGTCATCTTCGAGGACTTCATCGGGATGGTGCCGCTGGGCAAGACTTTTTTGTCCGGGCGCAACCCGGTGCGCACCGGCGGGCCCATGCAGGTGAGCATTGCCTACGCCGAAGCGCACGCGGCAGCGCGGCCCTACCCCTACCCCGTGGCCGGCACGATCCGCCACGAGGTGTTCACGCGGCGCGGCGGCATGTACTTCGGCATCGCCCACCTGCTGGACTACGCGGCGTCCTACGACCAGCCCCTGTACCGCTACGCCGACTTCAATGCCGGGCACTACGCCAGCCGCAACGCCGCGTTCCAGAACGCGGTGAGCCTTGCCTCGGGCATACCGCTGGACCTCGACGGCGACCTGGTGCGCCTGGACCACGACGCCGACGCGCCGGGCAGCACCGAACTCGCCACGCGCGTGCTCGCCAAGCGCCTGGATCTGGGCGCCGCTGCCATCCGCCGCGACCTCGAGCGCGGCGCCACGGCGGAGTTCGAGCGCAGCACCCTCTACGAGCGCGTGTTCGCGCTGGCCGATCGACTTGAAGGCCGCCCGCTGCCGCGCGCGATGGTGCCGCGCATCGTGCTGAAGAGCCCCAAGATCACCCGCAAACTCACCACCGAGTGGTTCGCGGCGCGGGTCGACGAGCGCGCGCGTCGCTGCCTGGCGCGCCACACGCCGGCCCGCGGGTGACGGCGCGCCGGCACGCGGCGTGCGGGCGCCTTCGCTTCACGCCGTGGTCCCGGCGGGCGGCTCGTCGGTGCTCGACGTGAGCCCGCGTTGCCGGTGCCACTGCGCCAGCGACACGTCCGGGTAAGCGTCGATGCGCGCGTCGCCTGGCCGCCCCTCGACCGGCACCCACGCGGCCTTGGAGCCCAGCATCATGTGGACGCTGCCCGGCGCCGCCGGCAAGGGCGTGTCGATTGCGCTCGCGTGCGGATGCACCAGCTCGGGCCAGGTCGGGTCCCACAGCCACAGCGCCGAGCCGCAGCGCCCGCAGAAATGGCGCTCCGCGGTGCTGGTGCGCTCTGCCATGCCCTCCTCCTGCAACCGAGCCACGTACACGCGCACATGCCGTTTGCCGGTGACCCGCAAGGAGGCCTTGTCGGCGCCCAGGTTGATGGCAAAGCCGCCGCCACCGGCGGTCTTGCGGCAAATTGAGCAGTAGCAGCGCATGAAGGGGTAGGGCTCGGCCGAGCGGACCGAGAACTTCACGCTGCCGCAGTGGCATGAACCGTCGAGATGCATGGTGATTCCCGGTGCTGGCGAGACATGGTCAACAAACACGCCCGGGCCGCAACTCGGGCACGTCGATTGCCGCAGCAAGCTCGCCACCCCTGCGGTTCGATCTGCACCCATGCTCCCCAGTCGTCACCCGCCCCCCATTGCCGTCCTGTTCGTCGAGGACAACGAAGATATCCGCTTCACGACCCGCGCGCTCTGGGACGAGACCGGGCTTGACGTGGTGGCCTGCGCCAGCGCTGAAGAAGCGCTCGCCGAAACCGACACACGCTCGTTCGACATGATCATCACCGACATCAGCCTGCCCGGCCTCTCGGGCGTGGAGCTGGCCCGCCTTGCGCTCGAGCGCGCACCCGACACCTGGGTGGTGTTCTGCTCAGGCTACGTGTTCGACTGCGACCTCAAGAGCGTGGGCGCGAACGTGCGCTCGCTGCAAAAGCCGATCGAGCCCGAGGTGTTCGACGCGCTGCTGGCCGAGCTGCGGCACAGCGTCGCGCAACGCGCAATGCATGCCGGGTGAGGCGGGGCTCGGCCGGCCGTGCCGCTGTCAGCGCACGACCTGCGTCCTCGCCGCGCCGACGAACACCACGCCAAGCCGGGCCGTGACGTCCTCGACGAGCCTCTCGCGCTGGGGGTAGTGCCGGGCCGACCGCGCCTTGCGCTGCAACGACCATTCGGGCCGGCCTCGCGCAGGCACCAGCGCCTTGACAACACCGTCAAACCCTGCCGACGCCGCAGCGGCCAAGGTGGCGGCGACCGGCACCTTGCCCTGGGCCGCATGGCCGCGCTCTTCCAGGGCCAACAGCAGGCCCAGCAGTTGCGTCGCCAGCCCCTGGATGACTTCGTTCTCCAACGACAGGTCTTCGCGCCCGCGCAAGCTGTTGACCACGCTGCGACCCAGTGGCCCGAAGCCCTGGCTGACGGCACCGCCGAGCGCAGCGCCGATCGCGGTGGCGGCGCCCAGCGAAAGGCCAGCCAGCGCCACGTCGGCCACCGCACCGACGGATGCGCCGATCGCAGCGCCCGCGCCGAGTTGCAGGCTCGCCGCCTTGAGCGCTTCGGGGTTGAACAGGTCGGCCTCCCACCGGCCGTCGAGCCAGGGCATGACCGCGAGGTCGGCCTCGTCCTTGCCAAATGCGTAGACCTCGAGCAAATCGTCGACGCCGGCTCGCGCCCGCGTGATAACCGCCGCACGAAACTCGCCGACGAAGCGTTTTCTCGCGATCGGCTCGGCCAGCGCCTCGGTCGAGACGGTGCGCCGCATGGCGGTCACGTCGACCAGCAGCGAGGCGATGATCGCCAAGCCCACCGAGCGACGCTCCAGGCGCTCGACTTCGAGGTAGGCGACGATGGCCTCGAGCTGCTGCTGGCGGCTGCGCAGCAGCGTCGTCAGGTCGCGGTAGATCTGCTGCTCGGAGCCGGTGAAGGGCGCGACCGCGTCGAAGTGCGCCAGCGCATGCAGTCCGTGGGCCGACAGCGCCTCGTGCCACTCTGCGGCGCGGCTGTCGGCGTGACGAACGAAATTGAGCACCGGCATGACCGGCTTGCCGCACGACGCGAGGATGTCGATTTCGGCGCGAAACTTCGGCAGCACCGGCTCGCGGCAATCGATGACGTAGAACGCCGCATCGACGTCGAGCATCGTGCGCAAGACCTTGGCCTCCTGCTCGAAGCTGCGCCGTGCCTCGGGGCCTTGGAGAAAGGCGCGAATGCGCTCGGGCGGCGTGGCGTAGCGGTCGAGCGCTCGCAGGTAGTCGAACAGGGCGACCGAGTCTTCGAGCCCCGGCGTGTCGAAGAATCGCACCGTGCAACTGCCGTCGAAAGCCAGTTCCACCGCTTCGACGTGGCGGGTCGTTCCCGGTTGTTCGGACACCTCGCCGAAGGAGCCGCGGCGCGTCAGGGTGCGCAGCAACGAGGTCTTGCCCGCGTTCGTGTGCCCGACGACCGCGATCTCGATCGCGTTAGCCATTGATCGCCCGTTCTCCCCAAGCGTTGGCATCGGCCACCTTGGTGAAGACCTCGGTCGCGTCGAGCGCAGCGGTCTTCAGCCACGCCGTCCACTGAGGCAGGTTCACGCCGCGCGCGCCGCCGGCATCGACCAGCAGCAGGGCGGCGGCGCCGACATGCACCGTGGCCTCGCGCATGAAGCGCGCGGTGCCACGGTCGGGCGAAGTCGCGCCGTTGCAGACGAACAGGATCTTGCCGGCGCGCGCGCCGGCCAGCAGGTCCAGCACGGCGCGGCGCTCGTCGCCCGTGCCCGATATCCGGCGGCTCACATGCCCCTGCGCGCTCAGCCCATCGGGCGGCCACGGCAGCTCCGCAGGAAGCTCGAAGCCGACGAGCACCAGGGGGCCGGCCCGGTCGTGCGTGGCCGGGGTCCGGCGTGCGGCTTCGTCGAGCTGCGGTGCCTGCTCGGCATCGACCACGCGCGACGTGTTGAGTGCATCAAAGCGATTGAGCAGCTTGCGAAAGTAGGGCTCGGCCGTATCAAGCCGCAGTGCCTCGCTGCGCAGGCGCCAGACCGCCCAGCACAGCAAGGTGAGCGCCAGCCGCGGCAGCAGTCCATAGGCGAAGGTGCAGCCCATTAACCACCATGCCCAGAGGCGATGGTCGGCGTCGGGGCCGCCCGCAGCACGCAGCGCCTGGGCGTCCATCGTCGGCAAGCCCAGCGCGGCGGGAAGCCAGCCGGTGAGCCGCACGAATGAGGCGAAGAACTCGCTCGGCAGGATGGTGGTTTCCCAGCTCAGCCGGTAGGCGCTGAAGGCGAACACCCAGAACAGCACCGGCAGCAGCAACGCGAACGCGAGTGTCCAGATCGCGTGGCTCATGAAGCCGAAGGCCCAGGGCAGCAGGCGCTCGCGCCGCAGCAGTTCGACACCCGCCTTCATGAGCTCGGGGCCGTTGCGCCCGCCGAGCACGGGCCAATGCGCCGTGAGCCACAAAGCGATGCGGCCCAGCGCGCCACTGAGGCGACCGTCGCTGCGCGCCGACGCTGCGGCCCAGGGCAGCGCCACGAGCCAAAGCGCGAGGCTGGCGAGATGCAGGCCGAGCACCGATGCGAACGCGGTGATGGCGTTGATGGAGCGGCCCTCGCCGATCACGGCGCGCAGCAGGCTCCAGGTGAGCAGCACCACCACCACCGCGGCGGCAAAGGCAACCAGCGGCAGGCCCTGGCGCAGGCGCGCGAGATCCTTGTCCAGGCCGATACGCCGTGCCAGAAGCCGCGCGCGTTCGACGATACGGCCCTCACGGCCCGGCGTGGCGAGCGCTGCCGCGCGCAGCGCCTCGGCATCGTCGAGCGGCCCCGCTTCTTCCAGCGCACCGATGGTGCGGGTGACGAGCACATCGCCGAATCGCAAACCGCCTCGCTGCATGGATCTCCGTTGTGGATTGCGGTGGGGACGAGGCAGGTTATCAGCGTCGCGTTGCGGCGCCACCGAGCAGCGGCTTTTCAATCCCCGAGCATGCTGCCCTGGTAACTCGTATCGACGTGCAGTTCGTGACTTCGCGAGGCACTTCGCGCAAACCACTCGTATCGGGCGCCCTTCCCCAGCACGGTTCCACTTGAAGCCATCCAGGTTGCTGCCCCCTTGCCCGGACGGAACGTGGTGCCAATGAGTCCACCCGCATCGCTCGCCTGGAATCAATCGGAGTCGCGCGAGGACAGCGGCGCTGGCGTCAGCCGATCTCGGCCGGCGTGCCCGAAAGAGCCGCCTCGAACAACGATACGGTCGCGACGGGTTGCTCGATCATCGGGTAGTGGCCCGCATGGGCGATCGACTGCAACTGTCCATTGGGCAGGGCTTGTATCGTGTCGGCGAGGTACCCAGCCGTGACAAAGGGGTCGGACTGCCCATACAGCACCGTCGCTGGCCCGGTGTACTGTTTAAGTTCGGACAGGAAGCTCGGTGAAGTCCAGTTCGCCAGGTAGGCATCCCAAACCGGCTGACTCATGCTGGACCTGTTTCTGGCAACCAGATTGCGCAGGTTGCGCTCGGTGATGTTCGGCGACAGCGCGCCCTTGATGGCGGCGCCTGGATCGGCCCAAGCGCCCTTGAAGGTCGCGTAGGTGGCTGCGTCGAGTGGCGTCCCGGCAGGCGAGACCGGCGTCAGCGCCACGACGGATTTGACGCGCTGGGGGATCAAGCTTGCCACGCGCAGCGCCGTCAGCCCGCCCATGGAGTGCCCAAGGATCGAGAAGTGGTCCCACCGAAGCTCGTCTGCAGCTTCAATCGCGGCCGCCGCCATCGCATCCGCGCTGGCAGCGGGCGGCTTGCTCCGGTTGACGCCGTAACCCGGGAAATCGAGGTAGGCATAGGTGAAGCGCGACAGATCGGTCAGCGCCCGGGATGCGAACCAAACGCCACTGTCGAGCGCCCAGCCATGAAGTACGAGAACCCGATGAGGGCCGTTTCCCTCGATTGCGGCGATGCCAGTCATGCTCTTCTCCAAAAAATGCGGACGGGTGGAAATATCCCGCCTGTTTGCTGATGATTTCGTGCGCTGCCGGGACTTGCTACTGATCCCTTGAAGGATTCCACCACAGGGTGCCCTGGGAGCGGGCGTGGGCGCAACCCTGAGCCCGTGTGGTTGCGGCGCGCGCCTTCGGCGCTTGTGCGAAGCTCGCGCCTCGCACGACGACGCCCTCCTCTGTTCAAAAGCACCTCGACCCATGAACCTGCACCTCAGCCTCGCCCCGCTCATCTCCCTCGTCGCCGGCATCCTCATCCTGGTGATGCCCAAGCTGCTCAACTTCATCGTCGCGATCTACCTGATCCTGATCGGGCTCGTGGGCCTGTTCGGCGCCAGCAGCCTTCGCCTGAGTTAGCCACGTGGCAGCCGGTGCAGGCGCCGAGGTGCAGCCGGTCATTTCGGTTCGCGGCCTCGGCAAGACCTACGCGTCGGGCCAGCGCGCGCTGGACCACGTTGATCTCGACATCCGCCGGGGCGAGATCTTCGCGCTGCTCGGGCCCAACGGCGCGGGCAAGACCACGCTCATCAACATCATCTGTGGCATCGTCAATTCGAGCGAAGGCGTGGTGCTGGCCGACGGCCACGACATCCGGCGCGACTACCGCGCCGCGCGCGCCAAGATCGGCCTGGTGCCGCAGGAGCTGGCGACCGACGCCTTCGAGAGCGTGTGGAACACCGTCAACTTCAGCCGCGGCCTGTTTGGCAAGCCGCCCGACCGCGCCTTGATCGAGCGCTTGCTGAAGGAGCTGTCGCTGTGGAGCAAGAAAGACGCTCGCATCATGTCGCTCTCGGGCGGCATGAAGCGCCGCGTGATGATCGCCAAGGCGCTCAGCCACGAGCCGCAAATTTTGTTCCTCGACGAGCCGACCGCGGGCGTGGACGTCGAGCTGCGCCGCGACATGTGGGCCATGGTGCGCGGCCTGCAGCAAAGCGGCGTCACCATCATCCTCACCACGCACTACATTGAAGAAGCCGAGGAGATGGCCGACCGCATCGGCGTGATGAGCCAGGGCCGCATCATTCTGGTGGACGACAAGGCCGCGTTGATGGCCAAGCTCGGCAAGAAGCAGCTCAGCTTGCAATTACAAGTGCCGCTGGCCGTCGTGCCGCCTGCGCTGGCCGAGTACCGGCTGGCACTGGCGGCGGGCGGCAGCGAACTCGTCTACACCTTCGACGCCAAGGCCGACCGCACCGGCATCGCAGCCCTGCTCAGGCGGCTCGACGAGCACGGCATCGCCTTCAAGGACCTCCAGACGCAGCAAAGCTCGCTCGAGGACATCTTCGTCAGCCTGGTGAGCACGCGAACATGAACTGGCATGCCATCAAGGCGATCTACGCCTTCGAGCTGGCGCGCACCTGGCGCACCTTGCTGCAAAGCATCGCCGCGCCGGTGATCTCGACCTCGCTCTACTTCATCGTGTTCGGCTCGGCCATCGGCTCGCGCATGGCGCAGATCGACGGCGTGAGCTACGGCGCCTTCATCGTGCCGGGGCTGGCCATGCTGGCCATCCTCACGGAGAGCATCTCCAACGCCTCGTTCGGCATCTACATGCCCAAGTTCTCGGGCACGATCTACGAGGTCTTGTCGGCGCCGGTATCGGCGGCAGAGATCGTCATCGGCTACGTGGGCGCGGCAGCGACCAAGTCGGTCATCCTCGGCACCATCATTTTGGTGACGGCGCGCTTGTTCGTCGATTACTCGATCCTGCATCCGGTGTGGATGGCGGCGTTTCTGGTGCTCACCTCGGTCACCTTCAGCCTGTTCGGCTTCATCATCGGCGTGTGGGCCGACGGCTTCGAAAAGCTGCAGATCGTGCCGATCATGATCGTGACACCGCTGGCCTTTCTGGGCGGCAGCTTCTACTCCATCAGCATGCTGCCGCCGCTGTGGCAGACCATCACCCTGTTCAACCCGGTCGTGTATCTCGTGAGCGGCTTTCGTTGGAGCTTCTACGGCGTGGCCGACGTGAGCGTGGCACTCAGCCTGGGCATGACGGCCCTGTTCCTGGTGCTGTGCCTGGCGGCGGTGTGGCTCATCTTCCGCACCGGCTACAAGCTCAAGGCCTGAGAGGGTGCGGCGTCAACGCCGACGCGCTCTGCGTCTTTTTGCGGCCGCCCGCCCACGGCTTTGCGCGGCCCGCCCAACACCCGCACAGCAAGTGGTGTCGCGCATGACCGGCCTGAGCTTGCAGCCGCGGCGATAAGGTCAAAACGACGCCCTCCACCCGGCAGGATGGCTTGGGCCCGGGGCTCGCGCCCCGGGCGGGTCGCTCGACCACCTCAACGCGTCAATGCGGCAGCCACTTGCGCCACCGGCCGCTGAAGTCCTTGTCGGTCCACAGTATCCACAGCGCGAACGCCGCGGCCACAGTGCCGGCGATCACCGCCGAGGGGCCGGCCTCGCGAAGCGAGGCGAATCCGAGCAACCAGGGCGAGGCGATCAGCCAGAGCCCGAGCGCGAATTCGGTCCATTCTTCCCACGCATGCGGAACCAGCACGGCTCCCAGCGCCACTGCGACGAGCGCCACACCGATCACGACCGCGTTGACCATCGCCACCACTTCGCCCTGAAAGCCCAAAACCCAGGGCGACACGATCAACCACGCACCGATAACGGCGCTGGCTGGATCTTGCCAATGCTTTGCCTGCCTCATGATCTTGACCTCCTGCGGTTGCAAAGACCGCCAGCCGCAATGTTTTAGATCGGCCAGCCGCACGCTCGTTCCGCGGCCTCGGGTGGCAGGCGAAGTATCTCGGCCCCCGTAGGTTGAAGGTCCGACCGGTCAGCGTTGACAAGGTCTTGCAGCGGCAAGCCGGCTGCCACCGCGCGGCGCGCTACCAATTGGTGATCGACGGATTCAGGTACTCAAACTCGTTGGGCACCGCGAGGTTGGAAAACGAAAACGACAAGCTCAGCTCGAGCGAGGTGACGTGGTGCCACCAGCCGAGCGGCAGGAAGACCGTTTCGCCCGGTTCCAGCACGATGTCGAGCACCGTGGCCTCGCCGAACAGGGGATAGCGAGCGAGGTCCGGCCGGTCCAGGTCGACCTGGCTGAACACGCCGTTGAAGTTGTAGAGGCGCGGCGTTTCCAGCGGCGAGATGAAGCGCCAGCGCTTGCGGCCCACCACCTGGGTGTGCATCAGCATGATCGTGTCGTGGTGCAGCGGCGTGACGGTGCCGCCGGGGCCGAACCAGAACGACGAGCGCGCCGCGAGCTGTGCGCGGTCGCAGTAGTCGGGCAGGCTGCCGATGTCGTCGAGCAGCGGGGCGAACTCGGGGCGCCGCAGCACTTCGTTGTTGGCGGTGAGGTAGTGGTCGTTGGTCGGCCCGCCAGCCACGACCTGGTCGACAAAGTCGCCCAGGCGCACGGTGCGCCGAAGCGCCAGCTTGTTCTGCTCGTACTGCGCGTCGGCCTGGCGACCCGACTGGATCTCGACCTCGGCGTGTCCAAAGCGCTGTTTCAGGTCGGCCGGCGACCAGCGCCCGAGGGCCGGCCAGTCGCGTGCCAGTTCGGTCAGCACCAGCGGACGACTGCCGCGCACGTAGCGTTCGGTGAACTCGTCGCGCGAGACGTGGGCGCGCTTCTCGACGCGCTCGTAGTGCGGCGCGCTCTGGACGAGGCGCTGGTGGTTCAGCATCACCGAGGCCAGCTTGCCGTAGAGCTGCAGGAACTTGAGCGCGGCCAAATAGCTCGGGTCGCGCTCGATCGCCACCAGCGCCGCTTCGCTGGCGCTGCGGTCCAGGTCGTTGGCCAGCAACACCTGCAGCATCGATTCGGGCGTGCATCCGCGCAGACGGTTTTCGGCCACCCACTGGCGCCAGTCGTCGGGCAGCGTGGTCGAGGTCGCCGCCGGTTCGGGCCGCGGCGCAGGGGTGATGAGCGGATTCGACATCTCGGTTCCTTTTTTTTGGGGCGGCGCCTCGGCGACCCCACGCAGCCTAGCGTCCCGCGGGCCGGACCGGAAGCGTCGTCGCGCCGCTATAGCGCGAACCTCGGCTCACGGGCATGCGATTTGCTGGAGGCGGGCTTGGACCCGCAAAAAAACTTGCTGCTTTCGGCCCTGCCGGACGCCGAATGGGCGCACTGGCTGCCGCACCTCGAGGCGGTCGACATGCCGCTGGGCAAAGTGCTGTACGAGTCCGGCGTCACCCTGAGCCATGTGTACTTCCCGACCACGGCGATCGTCTCGCTGCTTTACGTGATGGAAGACGGCGCTTCGGCCGAGATCGCGGTCGTTGGGCAGGAAGGCATCGTCGGCATTTCGCTCTTCATGGGCGGTGAATCGACGCCCAGCCGCGCCGTCGTGCAAAGCGCCGGCCAGGCGTTTCGGCTCGAGGCCAAGCTGATGATGCAGGAGTTCAACCGGGCCGGACCGGTGCTGCACCTGTTGCTGCGCTACACCCAGGCCCTCATCACCCAGATGGCGCAGACGGCGGTGTGCAACCGGCACCATTCGCTCGACCAGCAGCTGTGCCGCTGGCTGCTGCTCAGCCTGGACCGGCTGCACTCCGCAGAGATCGTGATGACGCAGGAACTCATCGCCAACATGCTGGGCGTGCGTCGCGAGGGCGTCACCGAGGCCGCGGGCCACCTGCAAAAGGCCGGGCTGATCCGCTACCGGCGCGGCCATATCACCGTGCTCGACCGCACGCGGCTGGAAGAGCGTGCCTGCGAGTGCTACGCGGTGGTGAAGAAAGAGTACGACCGGCTGCTGCCGGACACGATGGCAAGCTGAGCGCGGCTGATCTGCGCCACACTTTCGGCATGAAATACAAGGACTACTACGCCGCGCTCGGCGTGCCGCGCGATGCCGATCTGGAGCAGATCAAGAAGGCCTATCGCAAGCTCGCGCGTACACATCACCCGGACCTGTCCAAGGCGTCGGGTGCCGAAGCGAGCTTCAAGGAAGCCGCCGAGGCCTACGCGACGCTCAAGAGCCCCGAAAAGCGCGCCGCCTACGACGAGCTCGGCCGGCGTCCGAGCGGCGAAGACTTCTCACCGCCGCCGCAGTGGCGCCATGACCACGCGTCGAACGGGCAAGCCTTCGAGGACCTCGACCTGGCCGATCTGCTCGCCGCACTCGGCCGCGGGCGCGCAGGAGCGCGTCACGGCGCCATGCCGATGCGTGGCCGCGATCACGAAAGCACCGTGCAGATCGGCCTGGAAGACGCGCACCGCGGCACCACGCTCAGCCTGAACCTGGCCGACGACGAGGGCCGGCACACCCTCGAGGTAACGATCCCGCCGGGCGTCAGCGATGGCCAGAAGCTCAGACTGCGCGGCAAGGGCGGCAAGGGCCGCCACGGCGGCGCCGACGGCGACATCTATCTGCACATCACGCTGGCGCCGCACGCGGTGTTCCGCGCCGATCATCACGACCTCTACTTCGACCTGGCGCTCGCCCCCTGGGAAGCGGCGCTGGGCACCGACCTGCAGGTGCCCACGCTGGACGGCTCGGTGCTGCTCACGGTGGCGCCCGGCACCCGCGCGGGTCGCAAACTGCGGCTGCGCGGGCGCGGCCTGGCCAACGGCCGCGGCGGGCGCGGCGACCTGTATGCGGTGGTGCATATCGACGTGCCCGCCACGCTGTCCGAGCGCGAGCGGGAGCTTTTTACTGAACTGGCCCGCAGCTCGCGCTTCAACCCGCGCGCCACCGCGGCCGAGGAGAACGCACGTGAACCCACAGCGAGTTGAATGGACCTGGCGGGAGGACGCCCGTCAGACGGTGAGCGTGTCCGAGCTGTGCGAGGTGTGCGGCCTGAGTGCGGCCGAACTGGACGAACTGGTGGACTACGGCGCGCTGGTGCCGCTCGACGCAACGCTTCCGGAGCGCCTGTTCGGCGCCGAGGTCGTCACGTCGCTGCGTACCGCCGGCAGGCTGCGGCGGGACTTCGACCTGGACCTGTTCGCCGCGGCGGTGCTGCTCGATTACCTGAACCGCATCGAGACCCTGGAGCGCCAGGTTCGCTCGCTGCAGGCCCGGCTGCCTTCGCACGCGTCCACCGACCCATCGTGACCTCGTGGCCCCCTTGCGTCATGCCTGGAGGACACCTCCAACGCCTTGGTCTCGGCCGCCTTGCCGAAGGTGGACGCAGGCCTGCTGAACCCTCATTAGACAGTGTCGATCTGCTCCGCGAGGGGCGTTGCACGCGGCGCGCGATGACCCCAGATACTGGGTGCGTGATGCAGTTGCACCGCCCAAACGGCGTCGTCGATCAATCGTCCGCCAAAGCCGTACTCCACTTGAAAACCAGACGGCGTCTGCATATAGAACGACACCATGTGGTCATTCGTATGGCGGCCGAGGCTGGATGCGATCGGCACGAGTTGATCCTGACAGAGGTCGTGCGTGGTGCCGATATCGTCCATGTCCCGAAGCTGGAGCATGACGTGATGCAAGCGCTTCGGTGCACGGAACTGCCCAATCGCGATCGAATGGTGACGCGGACCGCAGTGTAAGAAAGCAATCATGGTGTTGCCCGCCGAACCCATTTCGATCTCGATGAAGTCGCTGAGCTTTAGACCGAGGCCGTCGCAGTAGAAGCGCAGGCTCGCCTCGTAGTCATCCACACTGACCACGATGTGACCCAGGCCCAAATCGCCGGTTTCAAATCCACCAATCGCGCGCGGCGAATGGAAAGGCCGCTCGAATTCGACCAGTGGCCCGAAGTAGACCTCGGTGGCGATGCCGCTTGGGTCCTGCAACCTGATCAGGCCAACGACGCGACGTACCTGTGCCTCGGCCGTCGTGCCCCAGGTGATTGCGACGCCCTGAGACTCCAAACGCTCGGCAATCGCTCGCAGCGAGTCTGCGTCTTTGGTCTCCCAGCCGACATAGGCCAGGTCGTCGCGGCCGCCAGGATGCAGCGCGAAGCGATGGTGGTTTTCGTCCATTCTCAGAAACAGCGTGCCGTCCGGGTCGGTGCCCTTGGACTGCAGGCCGAGCACGTTGGCGGCGAATCGCTGCCAAGCTGGCACATCGCGCACGTCGATCCCGAGATATCCCAACTGCGAGACACGGTTCGTCGGCATGATTTTTCTCCTGATGGGATGTTCTGGCATGCACCGCCCAGATCAACCATTGATCAGATCTGGTGCTGGTTCACTGGTATCGCTCAGCAAGCATGGTGATTCAATCAGCCGGGTGTTGCGAGGTAAATTTACGCAGGTTCCATGCCGAGATTCATTCACGCGTTCTGAGAGCGCCGCAGTGAAGGTGGCGCGCGTCAGACGGCCGCAGCGGGCATCACCTTGCCTGGCTCGATCAGGGCGACCGCGTCTTCTTGCCGACCAGCACCGCGAGCAAGTCGAGTTGTTCCTTCTGGACCGCCAGCAGCTCCTCCCACTGCTGCTCGCGCAGCGCGTCGATCTTCTCGTGCAGCAGCATGATCTCCAGCTCGGCCTTGAGGTTGACCTCGTAGTCGTGTTCCGCAGCCACGCGGTCCTTCTCGGACTGGCGGTTCTGTGACATCAGGATGATGGGCGCCTGGATCGCCGCCAGCATGGACAAAAAGAGGTTGAGCAGGATGTACGGATAGGGGTCGAAGGTGTTGCCGCGCTTCATGAGAAGAAAGGCGTTGAGCCCCACCCACGCGAGCAGGGTGGCGGCGAACAGCCCCACGAAGGTCCAGGAGCCGCCGAACAACGCCACCGCATCCGCGGCGCGCTGGCCGAGCGCGGGCCGGGCGTCGAAGTCCTGCGTGACATTGCGCGCAATGTGCTTGCGCGCGGCGATGTGCCTGGCGACCTTTTGGGTGCGCTCGTCCAGCGTGTCGTAGGGCACGCCCAGCAGCTTGGATGCAATCTCGTCGGGGTGGCGCATGGGAACTCCTGGCGGCCATGACGATCTTCGATTTTGGCCAAGGTCTTGAAAAGGCGCGGCGGGCCGTCGAACATGAGTCGCGTATCAGCGCGAGGTGGAGCGACGAACGCGGCGAGTTTTGGCGGGCACTGCAAACAGCTCGTTTCGTGCCGACTGTGTGATCGCAACGACGCAGGGGTGCTTGACGCGCCGCTCAACCGAGATGGCGAAGAACTCGTCCACGACCTCGGCGGCAACGCCCAGCGTCTTGACGCCGAGCTGCTTCTCGATTTCATGTGACAGCACGGACGGGCCAACGAAAATGCCCGCACCGCGCCGACCGAATTCTTTGGCGAGCGCGCTGTCGTCGAACTCGCCGACGACTCGGGGGTGCAACGAGTTCGCCTTGAACCAAGCTCGCAGACGCTGCCCGAGCGCCGAATCCTCACCTGGCAACAGCATCGGTGCGCCGTCGAGGCACTGCGGGAACGCCCCGCTGCAGCGCTCGAGCAATGCAGGCGCCGCGAAGAAGTTCACCCCCGAGGTGCCGAGTCGGTGACTGAAGGCCCGCACGCTGATCGAAGCAGGAATCGGAGCGTCCGAGATGACAAGATCGAGCCGATGCAGAGCCAGCTCGGCCAGCAAGCTGTCGAGCTTCCATTCGCGGCACACGACGCGCACAGGCTCCGGCAGTTGGGTCGCAGGCTCGACCAACCGATAGGCCATGGATTTCGGCACAACGTCGACCACCCCGACCCTGAACTCCAGCGTGCGTCCCTTGTTCGCAGGTTCGCGCACGGCCTCCTGGAGTTCAGCGCCCAGCGAGAAGATCTCTTCGGCATAGCTCAGCGCCAGGCGACCGGCCTCGGTGAGCACGAGCCCACGCCCGCTTTTGGCGAGCAAGGCGCTGCCCAGCGCTTCTTCGAGCAGTTGAATCTGCCCACTGATGGTCTGCGGCGTCAGGTGCAACAGTTCGCTCGCGCGCATGACGCTGCCGGACTTGGCCACCTGCATGAAGTAGCCAAGGTGTTTGTAGTTCATGGCCAAAGACTACGTTTTTTTCGATGGATCCGCTCAGATCTTTCGGATTTACATGCCCCACCGCGCCTTCTAGATTAGCGCTGTCGTCGCCTCGGGCGATTTGAAAGGGCAAACATGAACGTCGACATCCAGAGCCTGGGATTCCCGATCACGGGCGCGCTGTCCGACCACGTCAGGCGCCGATTGCGGTTTGTGTTGACGCGCCAAAGCGACCGTATCGAGCGCGTCGTCGTCAAGCATCTCGACCGCTTGCGATCCGGCAGGCGCGACCCCGCGCCCCACGAAGGAGAAACAGCATGAGATCGGAACAAGCACTGCCGATGGTTGCCGGCGCACCCGGGGCGGCGAGCACCGCACTGAGCACCAACCGCGTCCTGCGCAATACCTACTGGCTGCTGTCGGCAACGCTGTTCTTCAGCGCCGCCGTCACAGCCGCAAGTGCCGCGTTGAAGCTCCCTCACCCCGGCATCGTCCTTACCCTGCTTGGCTTTTTCGGCCTGCTGTACGCCACCACAAAACTGCGCAACAGCGGCTGGGGCCTGGCAGCCGTCTTCGGCCTCACCGGCTTCATGGGCTACACCCTGGGCCCCATCGTGAGTCACTACCTCTCGATGCCGAACGGGCACCAGGTCGTGATGATGGCGATGGGCGGGACGGCGACGATCTTCGTCGGACTTTCCGCCTACGCGCTCACCAGCCAGAAAGACTTCAGCTTCATGGGAGGCTTTCTGCTGGCCGGAATCATCGTCGCGTTCCTGGCCGGGTTGGGGGCCATCTTCTTCGAGGTGCCCGCCCTGTCGCTCACCGTCTCGGCGGCGTTCGTGTTGCTGATGGCCGGCCTGATCTTGTTCGAGACAAGCCGCATCGTTCGCGGCGGTGAAACGAACTACATCATGGCCACGGTGAGCCTTTACGTGTCGATCTACAACCTGTTCAGCAGCCTGCTTGCTCTGATCGGCTTTGGCAGCAACAGCGATTGAGTCCTCAAAGAATATCAAGGAGAACGCAATGAAATGCCCGAACTGTCCTGACGCTGCGCTGGCGATGACCGATCGCCAAGGTGTCGAGATCGACTACTGCCCAAAGTGCCGGGGCGTGTGGCTTGATCGCGGCGAACTCGATAAGTTGCTGGAGCGCGCCGCAACAGCGGCGCCACCTCGAGCCGTCGGCGCAACGCCGCAGCGCGATTTCGTGGATTCAGACCATCACGGCGCAGCAGGCCAAGGCCAATACCCCCGCCGCAAGAAGTCATGGATGAGCGAAATCTTCGACTGATTACGCCAACGCCAAACGAGGAGTGCCCACCATGCGTACCTACCCGCGCAACACCCCGCAGGCAGCCGCCCGCATCGTCACGCTGGCCATGCTGGCGGACGCCGTCGTCTCCAGATTGGAGCTCGACGCGCTCGACCGCTCGGGCGCTCACCG
>NZ_JANMWL010000150.1:0-2658 GCF_031393925.1 Methylibium sp.
CACGGCGCTGCCGCGATGGCCTTGCACAGCCTCACCGCCTTGCCGTTCTGGCTGGCGCTCGCGGGCGTCGGGGCGGCGTACTGGTTCTACATGCTCCAGCCCGCCATTCCGGCGGCGATGGCGCGCCGCTTCGGCTTTCTCTACCGCTTGCTCGACAACAAGTACTACATGGACTGGATCAACGAACACCTGCTCGCACCGGCCGCGCGTGGCCTGGGCACGGGTTTGTGGAAGGGCGGCGACATGGCCCTCATCGACGGCGCGATCAACGGCTCGGCGCGCCTGGTCGGCGTGGGCGCCGGGTTCATGCGCGTCCTCCAGAGCGGCTATCTCTACTGGTACGCACTGGTCATGATCATGGGCGTGATCGGCTTGATGACCTGGATGCAGTGGCCGTATTTCACGGCCCTGCTCGGTCGCTGAAGAGGGCAGCTGCATGGGCCTGCTCTCACTCGCCATCTGGCTGCCGATCGTCCTGGGCGTGCTGTTGCTCGCGCTCGGCCGCGAGCAGCATGCGGGCGCCGTGCGCTGGCTCGCGCTGCTCGGCTCGACCCTGAGCTTCGTCGTCACCCTGCCGCTCGTGACGCGCTTTGACCGCAGCACCGCGGCGATGCAGTTCACCGAGAGCGCCGCCTGGATCGACCGCTTCGCGGTGCGCTATGCGCTCGGCGTGGACGGCATCTCGGTGTGGTTCGTGCTGCTCACCGCCTTCATCACCATCGTCGTCGTCATCTCGGCCTGGGAGGTGATCACCGAGCGCATCCACCAGTACATGGGCGCGTTTCTCATCCTCTCCGGCCTCATGGTGGGCGTGTTCAGCGCGCTCGACGGCCTGCTGTTCTACGTGTTCTTCGAGGCCACTCTGATCCCGATGTACCTCATCATCGGCATCTGGGGCGGCGAGCGGCGCATCTACGCGGCCTTCAAGTTCTTTCTCTACACCTTGCTCGGCTCGCTGTTGATGCTCGTCGCGCTGATCTACCTGTACTACAAGTCGGGCGGCAGCTTCGACATCCTCACCTGGCACGCGCTGCCGCTGCCCGCGACCGCGCAGACCTTGCTGTTCTTCGCCTTCTTCGCGGCCTTTGCCGTCAAGGTGCCGATGTGGCCGGTGCATACCTGGCTGCCCGACGCCCACGTCGAAGCGCCCACCGGCGGCTCGGTGGTGCTGGCGGCCATCATGCTCAAGCTCGGCGCCTACGGCTTCCTGCGCTTCTCGCTGCCGATCGTGCCCGATGCGAGCCATGAATGGGCCGGCTTCGTCATCACGCTGTCGCTGATCGCGGTGGTCTACATCGGCCTGGTGGCGCTGGTGCAGCAAGACATGAAGAAGCTGGTGGCGTATTCGTCGATCGCCCACATGGGCTTCGTCACGCTGGGCTTCTTCATCTTCAATGATCTCGGCATGGCCGGCGGCATCGTGCAGATGATCAGCCACGGCTTTGTCTCGGGCGCCATGTTCCTGTGCATCGGCGTGCTCTACGACCGCGTGCATTCGCGCGAGATCGCGGCCTACGGCGGCGTGGCCAACACCATGCCCAGGTTTGCGGCGCTGGCCGTGTTCTTTGCCATGGCCAATTGCGGCCTGCCGGGCACGGCCGGCTTCGTGGGCGAATGGATGGTCATCCTGGGCGCCGTGAAGTTCAACTTCTGGATCGCGCTCACCGCCGCCACCACCCTGGTCTTCGGCGCCGCCTACACCTTGTGGATGGTCAAGCGCGTTTACTTCGGCGCGGTTGCCAACGACGACGTGCGCGGTCTGGTCGACCTGAACGCGCGCGAGTTCTTCATGCTCGCGCTGCTGGCGGTCGCGGTGCTGTGGATGGGCGTCTACCCCAAGCCCTTCACCGACGTGATGCAGGTCTCGGTGGCCAAGCTGCTCGAGCATGTCGCGGTGTCAAAGCTGAATTAGCAATGAATGAAATGAACTGGCTCGCCGTCTACCCGGAGATCACGCTGCTCACGATGGCCTGTGTCATCGCGATGGTCGACCTGTACGTCACCTCGCCCGGGCGCACACCGACCTACGTGCTGTCGCTCATGACTTTGTCCGTGGTGGCGGGCATGCACCTGGCGTACTTCAATGGGAGCTTCACGCACTACGCCATGCAACGCATGGTGGTCGGCGACCCGATGGGCCACCTGCTGGCCTTCTTTGCCACCCTTGCCACCTTCGTGACGCTGGTCTACGCGCGCCCCTATGCCGCTGACCGCGGCATCCTCAAGGGCGAGCTGTTCACCTTGGCGCTGTTTTCTCTGCTGGGTATCCAGGTGATGATTTCGGCGAACAACTTCCTCGTCATCTACCTGGGCCTGGAGCTGATGTCTCTGTCGCTCTACGCGCTCGTCGCGCTGCGCCGCGACCACGCCGTTGCCACCGAGGCGGCAATGAAGTACTTCGTGCTGGGCGCGCTCGCCAGCGGCTTCCTGCTCTATGGCTTGTCGATGATGTACGGCGCCACCGGCTCGCTCGACCTCGGTGAAGTGTTCCAGGCCATCGCCTCCGGCCAGATCAACAAGCCGGTGCTGTTGCTCGGTCTCGTGTTCGTGGTGGCGGGGCTGGGCTTCAAGCTCGGCGTGGTGCCGTTTCACATGTGGGTGCCCGACGTCTATCACGGCGCGCCGACCGCCGTCACGCTCATGATCGCTGGCGCGCCG
>NZ_JANMWL010000153.1:0-4959 GCF_031393925.1 Methylibium sp.
GCCGGGAGCAGCAAGAGCAAGCTGCTGCGCGTGGAGATTTTCCTCGCCGACCTGGCCGACTTCGCGGCCTTGAACGAGCTGTGGGAAGCGTGGCTGCCTTCGGGCGCCGCACCCGCGCGCGCCACCGTGCAGGCGGCGCTCGCCCGGCCGGCCTGGAAGGTCGAGCTGGTGGTGACCGCGGCGGTCTGACAAGACGCCGTCGTCCGGGGCCCACGCGATGCCTCATCAACCGCGAACCGGGGTGCGCGGCCTGGCGGTGGCGGCCGTCGTGGTTGGCGCGGCGGCGCTCGGTGCGGGCGGCTGGCGCGAGTGGTTCTCCGGCCGCCATGCGGCCGAGCTGGTGCAGACCGCGCGGCCGGGCGACATCGTGATGCTGTCCACCGCGAGCTGCACCCACTGCGCGCGAGCGCGTGCCTGGCTCGAGGCGCATGCGGTGCCGTTCGACGAATGCCGCATCGAGGCAAGCGCCGATTGCGCCGCGCTCTATCAGGCCGCGGGTGCGCCCGGCACGCCGGTGATGCTGGTGCGCGGCCAGCCGCAGACGGGTTTCGATCCGGCGCGACTGGCGGGCGCGCTGCGCATGGCGCGTTGATCGAGTCGCTCACTCGAGCGCATCCAGACCTGTGGTCCCGTCGATCACTGCGGGCGAACCGCGCGACGCAAACCGTCTTGACCCTGGCCGCTAGCCCATCAAGCCGAGCGCCGCCGGGTCGCCGCGCCCGCGGCGCACCAGCACCGGCTCGTCGCCGCTCAGGTCGATCACCGTGGTCGGCTGCATCGGGCAGGCACCGGCGTCGACGACGGCTTGCAGCCGCTTCTCGAAGTGCGCGCGGATCTCCCGCGGGTCGTTGAGCGGCTCCTCGGCGCCGGGCGGTATGAGTGTGGTGGCGAGCAGCGGCTGGCCCAGGGCGGCGAGCAGCGCCTGCGTGACGGCGTGATCGGGCACACGCAGCCCGATGGTGCGGCGCGAGGGGTGCGAAACGCGCCGCGGCACTTCTCGGCTCGCTTCGAGGATGAAGGTGTAGGGGCCGGGCGTGGCGAGCTTGAGCAGGCGGAACTGCTGGTTGTCCACGCGCGCGTAGCTGGCCAGCTCGCTCAGGTCGCGGCACAGCAGCGTGAGGTGGTGCTTGTTGCCGCTCTTGTCATCAAGGCCGCGCAGGCGCCGCAGCGTCTGGGCCGCGGCCTTGTCGTCCAGATGGCAGACCAGCGCATAGCTCGAGTCGGTGGGAATCGCGGCGATGCCGCCGCCGTGCAAGATTTGCGCGGCAAGCGCGATCAGCCGCGGCTGCGGGTTGTCGGGGTGGACCTCGAAGTACTGAGACATGGCGTCGTCGTCAGTCGGCCACCGGCGCGGCGGCTTCCACGTCGCGCGCCGGTGCGCGCTCGCGCAGGTTCAGCCACACCGACACGCCGCCGCACGCCGCCACCACCGCCATGCCGACAAAGGCCCAGCCGTCGGGCACGTGGCCGAAGGCGAGCCAGCCGGTGAAGCTGGCGAAGGCGATCTGCACATAGGTGAACGGCATCAGCACCGGCATTGGCGCGACGCCGAGCGCGACGATCAGGCACAGGTGGCCAGCGGTGCCGGCGCAGCCGGCCAGCAGCAGCAGCGCCCAGGTCGAAGCCGGCGCGGCCGCGAGCAACGGCCCGGCATCGACGCTGCTCAGCAGCAGGATCGACGAGACGATCAGCGTGCCGACGAAGCCGGTGTAGAAATGCGTGGTGAGCGGATGCTCCACGCCCGACAGGCGCCGCGTGAGCAGCTGGAACGTCGCATACACCAGCGCCATCGCCAGCGGAAAGAGGGCAACCCAGCCGAACAACCCGCTGCCCGGGCGCACCACGATCAGCGCGCCGGCAAACCCGCCCACCACCAACAGCGCACGAAACGCCGATACCCGCTCGTGCAGGAGCGTGGCAGCGAGCAAGGTCACCAGCACGGGGGTGAGCATGCCGACCGCGGTGAACTCGGCCACCGGCATGTACTGGATGCCAAAGAACAGCAGCGCGCTGGTGAGCAGGAGCAGCGCACCGCGCAGCACCTGGAAGCGCGGGTGCGCGGTGGCGAACAGATTGCCGCCACCGCGCAGCGCGCGCACGCCGAGCCACGCCGCCATGATCAGTGCCTGCACCGAGTAGCGCGCCCACAGCACCAGCAGCACCGGCAGGGTCTGGCCGACGTATTTGGCGGTGGTGTCGAGCGTGGAGAAGCACATCGCCATGAGCAGGATCAACATCACGCCGAGCAGCGGTCGCTGCGCGGTCGCCGTGGCGTTCAATGGAGCCCCCACGTCGCCTGGCGGCTCGTGCCCCCCACGGGGGCGCTCGCCCGCCTTGGGGCGGCCCGGCGGCGGGTGAACGAGAGCCCCCACGTCGCCTGGCGGCTCCTGCCCCCCACGGGGGCGCTCGCCCGCCTTGGGGCGGCCCGGCGGCGAGCGAGGCCGGGCACGGCCGGGGTCACGGCCGCTGGACCCGCGCTTCGATTGCCTCCCACACCGGCGACAGCGTGCCGGGCAGCCAGGGCAGGGCGCCGAGGTCGACGCGGCTTTCGTTGGGCGAGTGGAAGTCGCTGCCGCGCGAGGCGAGCAGGTCGAATTCGCGCGCCATGTCGGCGTACTTGAGGTATTCGGCGCTGGTGTGGCTGCCGGTCACCACCTCGACGCCGCGTCCGCCGTGGGCGATGAATTCGGAGAACAGCGCGTACTCCTCGGTGGCGGTGAACTTGTAGCGCCCCGGATGCGCAATGACCGCAGCGCCACCGGCTTCGCTGATCCAGCGCACCGCGTCGCCCAGTCTGGCCCAGCGGTGCGGCACGTAGCCCGGCTTGCCTTCGGTGAGAAAGCGCTTGAACACCGCGTAGGTGTCGGCGCACACGCCCGACTCCACCAGATGCCGCGCGAAGTGCGTGCGCGAGATCAGTTCCGGGTTGCTCACGTACTGCAAGGCACCTTCGTAAGCGCCCGCGATGCCGACTTTTGCCAGGCCGGCCGCCATGTCGCGCGCCCGCTGCTCGCGGCCACCGCGCGTGGCGGCCAGGCCGGCGCACAGCGCGGTGTCGTCGGCGTCGAAGCCCAGGCCGATGATGTGGACCGTGGTGCCGGCAAAGCTCACCGAGATTTCGGTGCCGGTGAGGTAGGGAAGGCCCAGCGTCAAGGCCGCGTCGCGCGCCCGCTGCTGGCCGCCGACTTCGTCATGGTCGGTCAGCGCCCACAGCTCCACCCCGTTGGCCTTGGCCCGCGCCGCCAGCGCCTCGGGCGCGAGCGTGCCGTCGGACACGATGGAGTGGCAGTGGAGGTCGGCGTTGAGGACGGGGGAATTCACCCGGAGATTGTAGGAAGCGATGCGCATCGGTGCGCCGCGGCCCACGACCGGGTCATTTGCGCCGCCGGCTCGCGGCTGCCTGCTTGGGTTGCGGCGCGGGTGAGCCAGCCGGTGCCTCCCCCAGGGCAGGCGGTGGAAGCACCGGCTCTCGCTTGGCAATCGGCGGTTGCGCGTCGCCGAAGGCCGTGAATCGGGCGCGGATGCGAGAGATCAAGTCTCGAGTAGGCGCGGTGGGTTCCTGCCGCTCGCTCAGAACATCGCAGGCAGCGTTCGCGCCACCCTGACCAGCCGTGTCTGCACGCTCGAAATTCGCGATGTGTCAAACAACATTCTTGATTCTGTGAGTCTGAATGGAGTCCGATGATCAACGCGGCATGGTGGGTGTCGGCGTTCTACGGCTCGACTCGCAGCACCCGCCCATTGGCCTCGTCGGTGAGCAGATAGAGGTAGCCGTCGGGCGCGAGGCGCACGTCGCGCACGCGCTCGCCGACCTCGTGGCGGTGTTCGCGCACGACGCGCTTGCCGTCGAGCTCGAGCCGCACCACTTGGCGCGCGCGTAGGGCGCCGACCAGCAACTGGCCGCGCCACGCCGGGTAGCGCGTGCTGGGGTCGACGAAGGCCATGCCGCTCGGTGCGATCGACGGCACCCAGTAGGTCAGCGGCGCGACAACGCCTTCGCGCGCCGTGCCTTCGCCGATGACGGCGCCCGTCATGTACTCGCGACCAAAGGTGATGACGGGCCAGCCGTGGTCGGCACCGGCGCGCGGGACATTGAGCTCGTCGCCGCCCTGTGGCCCGTGCTCGTGCGTCCACAGCTCGCCGGTGGCGGGGTGCAGTGCCGCGCCCTGGATGTTGCGGTGGCCGTAGCTCCAGATCTCGGGCAGCGCGCCGTTCTTGCCGATGAAGGGGTTGCCGGGGGCCGGTGCGCCTTCGTCGGTGATGCGGACGATCTTGCCGTGGTGGGTGTCGAGCGTGTGCGCGTCGTCGCGGCGGTAGTAGCGATCACCGAGCGTGACGAACAAGCTGCCGTCACGGGCAAACACGAGCCGCGAGCCGAAGTGGGCGGTGGAGTCGAACTTGGGTGACTGGCGAAAGATCACGCGCACGTCGGTGAGCGTGAGCGCCTGCAGGTCGAGACGCCCGCGCGCCACGGCGGTGCTGTTGCCGTTCTGGCCGTTGGCGGCCGGTTCGGCATAGCTCCAGTAGACGAGGCTGTTGTCGGCAAAGCGCGGGTGCAGCACCACGTCGAACAGGCCGCCCTGGCCGCGCGCAAACACCGGCGGCACGCCGTGCAGCGGCTCGGACAGGGTGCCCTCGCGTGACACCAGGCGCATGCGGCCGGCGCGCTCGGTGACGAGCATGCGACCGCTGTTCTCGAAGTCGGGCAGGAAGGCGATGGCCCAGGGGTGCTCGAGACCGCGTGCGATTTCGGTGCTGCGCAGCGGCTCGGTCGCCGGGCCCGCGGCGCCGACCATGGCGGCCGAGGCGCCCGCAACCAACCGGGCGTGGAGGTGGCGGCGGGCGGGTGGGCTTGGCTTCATCCTTCAAGAATGTAGCTGCGAGGTAGAAGGCGCGTGCGGTGGTCGGGTTGGGGGCGTTGCTTGCGTTCGTGCCTGTTTTGCAAAGTGTGGCGGGAGG
>NZ_JANMWL010000155.1:0-6033 GCF_031393925.1 Methylibium sp.
GGCGAGACACTGGACTGGCGCCTCGTCGCCGACTGAACCGAGACCCTGCGATGGACAAAACCCTCAGAACCGCGCTCCTGATCGACGCCGACAACGTCTCCACCGACGTCGTCGCCCAGGTGCTCGAGCGCCTGGACGCGAGCCGGCACCTGCTGCAGCACCGCCGCGCCTACGGCAGCGTGCAAAAGGCCGGCGAGTTTGGCGACTTCTGCAAGGACCACGCGATCCGCTTCCTGCCCAGCACCTTTGCGGGCCCGAACGCGACCGACATCGCGCTGGCCATCGACGCGGTGGAGCTGGTGCTGCGCCAGCCGCTCGACGCGGTGGTGATCGTGTCCTCCGACATGGACTACGCGCCGCTGATCGTGCGCCTGCGCGAGCTGGGTTGCCGTGTCAGCGGCTTCGGGCAGCACGGCAAGTCGGCCAGCAACATCGAGCGCGACTACGAGCGTGTTTACGACGAGTTCGTCGTCATCGCGCCGGGCCGCTCGGGCTCACGCGCCGCGGCGGTCGAGCCCGAGCCCGAGCGCAAGCCGCGTGCTGCCGCCAGGCCGCGCGCTGCCGCCAAGCCGCGCCAGCAGAGCGCTGCGAAGGCGGCCCCGGTTGCGGCCCCGGTCGCGCCGCCACTGCCCAGGGAGGTGCAGGCCGTGCTCGACGCCTGCCCCGCGCTGCAACGCGGCGAGCTGGTGCGCCTGAACGGCGTGGCCGAGTCGCTGCGCGACGCCGGCATCCTCAAGAAAAACAGCAAGAGCACCTCGCTGTTCAAGAAGATCGCGAGCCATTTCGAGTTGCTGCCGGCGGACAAGCCGGAGACGGTGCGCTTCCTGGCGCGCTGACGGGGCGGTGGTGGGCAGAGGAGCAATCCGTCTGCTCACTCGGTGGGCAAAAAACCCTCGATCGACAGGTAGCGCTCGCCGGTGTCGTAGTTGAAGCCGAGCACGCGCGAAGCGGGCGGCAGCTCGGCGAGCTTTTGCGCAATCGCCGCGAGCGTGGCGCCCGAGGACACGCCCACCAGCAGGCCTTCCTCGCGCGCGCAGCGCCGCGCCATTTCACGGGCGGCCTCGGCTTCGACCAGGATCACGCCGTCGAGCACGCTGGTGTCCAGGTTGTTCGGGATGAAGCCCGCGCCGATGCCCTGGATCGGGTGCGGTGACGGTTTACCGCCAGAGATGACCGGCGAGGCCGACGGCTCGACCGCAAACACCTTCAGCCGCGGCCACTTGGCCTTGAGCACGCGCGCGCAGCCGGTCAGGTGGCCGCCGGTGCCCACGCCGGTGATCAGCGCGTCCAGCCCGTCGGGAAAGTCGGCCGCGATCTCCGCTGCCGTGGTGCGCATGTGGACCTCGATGTTGGCCGGGTTGTCGAACTGCTGCGGCATCCACGAATTGGGTGTCGCCGCGACCAGCTCCTGCGCCTTGGCGATGGAGCCCTTCATGCCGACCTCGCGCGGCGTGAGCACGAAGCTCGCGCCGTAGGCGAGCATGAGGCGGCGCCGCTCCACGCTCATGCTGTCGGGCATCACCAGCACCAGCTTGTAGCCCTTCACCGCCGCCACCATCGCCAGGCCCACGCCGGTGTTGCCGGAGGTCGGCTCGATGATGGTGCCGCCGGGTTTGAGTTGCCCGTCGCGCTCGGCGGCTTCGATCATTGCGAGCGCGATGCGGTCCTTGATCGAGCCGCCGGGGTTGCTGCGCTCGGACTTGATCCACACCTCGTGGCCTGCGCCGAACAGGCGCTGCATGCGGATGTGCGGCGTGGCGCCGATGGTGTCGAGGACGGTGTTGGCCTTCATCGCGATGCTCTCCTGGGTTGCTGCGAACCGTCCAACGATAATCGCTTCGTGAAGCGAGCCAGACCGCCGCCGGCACGGGGACCGAAAGGTCGTGCTGGAGGAAGGTCCGGACTGCACAGGGCAGCGCAGCAGCCAACGGCTGTCCACCGCGAGGTGAGGATCAGAGCAACAGAGACGAGTCGGTCGTCCGGGCCTGGAAGGGCCGCGCAAGCGGACCTTCCAAAGTTCCCCTCGAAAAGGGCGACGTTCCTCGGAGCGTCGGGACGGGCAGGGCGCAAGCCCTGCGGGACGCGGAGCGCAGCCCCGTGGACCGGGTGAAACGGGCAATCTCTGCGCGCAGCAACACCAAATAGGCACACGTTGATCCGGCCCGGGGAGTGTGCGGGTAGGTGGCATCGAGCCGTTCCCGCGAGGGGCGGCCCAGAGGAATGGCGGTCACGGGTGCAGCGTCGCAAGACGCGGCACGCGCACAGAATCCGGCCTATCGGCTCGCTTCACACTTTTGCTTTAACGCGCTCGGCCGGGCACGCACGCTTCTTGCGGCCCTCTCTCTTTCGCGGCGCCTTGGCCGCCTCTTCATGAACCCCAACGCTCAAACCCTATGGCGCGCGCCGCTCTGGGCGCTGTCCGTGCTGCTGGCCTGCCTGGGCATGCTCGGCCCGTTTGCCATCGACACCTACCTGCCGGCCTTCACCGGCATTGCCGCTTCCATCGACGCAACACCGGTGCAGATGCAGCAGACGCTGTCCATCTACCTGATCGGCTTCGCGGTGATGAGCCTGTTCCATGGCGCGCTGTCCGACAGCTTCGGGCGCCGCCCGGTGGTGCTGTGGGGCGTGGCGGTGTTCACGCTCGCCTCGGTCGGTTGCGCGCTGGCGCAGACCATCGGCCAGCTGGTGTTCTTTCGGCTGCTGCAGGGCCTCTCCACCGGCGCGGGCATCGTCATCTCGCGCGCCGTCATCCGCGACATGTTCCCGCCCGCCGACGCGCAGCGCGTGATGTCGCAGGTGACGCTGTTCTTCGGCATCGCGCCGGCCGTGGCACCGATCATCGGCGGCTTTCTTTACGTGCATGCCGGCTGGCATTCGATCTTCTGGTTTCTCGCGGCGGTTGGCGTGGCGCTGTGGATCGCCAACTGGCGCCTGCTGCCCGAGACCTTGCACGCCGACTCGGTGCAGCCCTTCAATGTGCGCAACCTGATGCGCGGCTACCGGCAGCTCGGCTCGAGCGCGCGCTTCGTGCTGCTGGTGCTGGCCAGCGGCATTCCCTTCAACGGCATGTTCCTCTACGTGCTGTCGGCGCCGGTGTTCGTCGGCGAGCACCTGGGCATGGCGCCGGAGCAGTTTTTCTGGTTCTTCATCAGCACCATCAGCGGCATCATGGCCGGTGCTTTCTGGAGCGGCCGGCTGGCGGGCAAGCTGCCACCCATGCGCCAGATCCGGCGCGGCTTTCGCATCATGGTCGCGGTGTCGGTGGTCAACGTGATCGCCAATGCGCTGTGGCCGGTACAGGCGTGGTGGGCGCTGCCGCTGATCGGCCTGTTCTCGCTCGGCTGGGCGCTGATGGTGCCGGTGGTGACCTTGATGGTGCTGGACCTCGTGCCCGACCGCCGCGGCATGGCCTCGTCGCTGCAGTCGGCGGTGGCGGCGGCCGCCAACGCGCTGGTGGCCGGCGTGCTGGCGCCGCTGGTGATGCACTCGACGCTGGCGCTGGCCGTGGCGTCGATGGCGCTGATGAGCATCGGCCTGGTGGCCTGGCTCTGGGTCAAGCCGCGGCTCGTTGCCGCCGCGGCGGTGGCGGGCTGAGCGCGTTGCCGCTCGGGCTTAAGCTTGGCGACATGCGCTTCGAACACCTGCTGCAAGTCACCGACCCGGGCAACCCGCATATGCCACCGATGAGCCGCTCCGAGCTGTGGCGCGGCCTGCTGCTGCGGGTGGAGTCGCCCGATCGATTTCCGCTCGGCCCCGACCGCTGCCATGTCCGCCCCGGCGCGAGCGTCGACGAGCGCGAGCGCAGCATTCACTACGGCGCGCTGCACTTTGAAGACGTGGTCAAGCTCGAACCCGAGCACCGTGTCGTCTTCAAGCCCGAACCGCACGAAGGCGCGGTGCCGGTCGGCTTGGCCATCACCATCGAGGAGCCCGCACCCGGCGGGCTGTTCCTGCGCTTCATCTACGAGGCGCCGCCGCTGTCGCCGGAAGAAAAGCCACTGCAGGGCTACCGCGAGCAGGCATGGCTGGAGAACGACCGCGAGATGCTGCGCACGCTGCGCGAATGGCAGCACGAGGGGCGCCTGTAAAAGTCGCCAGTGAGCGGCCTTCGCTTGCCGCAAAAAAAAGCGCGCGCTGTTGGCGAGCGCGCGCTTGGCTTGCAATGCCCGGCCCCAGGGCCGGGCATTAGCAGCCGCCTTACTCGAGCGCCACAGGGTCTTCGGTATCCGAAGTCGGCGGCGTCACCGCCGCCACGTCGAAGGGTTCCAGGCCCTCACCCGACGACGCGACCAGCGCCTTCATGTAGGTCATGAAGCCGGCCGTCGAGGCGGTGGCATCGGCCGGTACGCCATCGGTGGGCGCTGCCTGTGCAGGCGGTGCCTGCACCACGGCATCGTTGCTACCGCCGCCGCAGGCCGCGAGCGTGAGCGCTGCAGCCAGGGCGGCGGCAAGCGCGAACTTTCTCTTGAGTTTCATCATGGCGTTTCCTTCACCGCTTACGGGTAGGTCGTGCCGGCGGCCGGCGTGGGATTGAAGTTGCCGCCGATCGGGGTGGTCAGGTAGGGGAAGGCGGTGCCGTAGTTGCTCGAGTCCTTGCGCACACCATCGGTGAGCGCAAGACCGCCGGCCGGCGCGTCGCTGGGCTTGCAGCCGACCTTGAGCGTGTCGGTGTCACCGGTGAGCACGCACAGCGCACCCATGGCAACGCGCAGCGACAGGTCGACCACGTCGTCGCCCGGACGGCGCCCGTTCGGGAAGCCGGCCAAGTCGCCACCGGCCACGCCGAGCGGGTTTTGCGTGGCCGATACCGGCGTGGACGTGTTCAGGCGCAGCATTTCGCCGGGCTTCACGTTCTTGGGCTGGTTCACGCCTGCGATGCCCTTCAGGAACACCGTGAGCAAGTCGGTGCGCGGGAAGTTGGTCGGCGCTTTCGCGGAGGGGAACAGCGACTCGATCAGCGCTGGCAGCACCGGGTTGGTCACGTAGTCGGCAAAGTTGTCGGCGTCGTCCTTGGGCGCGGAGGCGTTGAACTTGTCCTTGTCGTCGATGCCGATCACCACTTCATTGACCAGGGGCATGCCAAGGCGCGACACCTGCGTCCAGCCGCCGCCGTGGCGTGTGCTGTCGTTCAGGCCGCTCTTGGGCTTGCCGTTCATGAGGCGGCCCTGGCGAACGCTGGCGGTCGTGAAGGCGCCGATGACGTTTTCGTCGGCCGACTTGATGCAGGCGATCGGCAGCTCCAGCGCGATGGTGCTTACGTTCTTGCCTTCCAGGTCGTTGTTGTTGCCGCCGATTTCGGCGCCGAGCGGGTTGAGGTTGATCAGGTCGAAGATCTTGCCCACCGCAATGTAGAAGGGCTCCTTGCGCTGCCCGACGAACACGCGTCCCGGCGTGGTGCAGCCCGGAATGGCGACGTTGTAGATGTGCTGGTTGGCGTAGGCGGCGTAGGCGTCGGTGAAGGTGAACGCACCGATGTTGTCGACCGGCTTGTCGAACTCGGCACCGCCACCGGCAGCGTTGGTGACCGCCACGCCCTTGCTGCTGCGGCGCTTGCCGGTCACGACGTCGAGCGTGAAGGTTTCGCGCACGTTGAGCGCGGCCGGGTTCACGCCGCTGATCTTGCCGCTGTTGATGAGCGGAATCTTCACCTGCTTGCCGCCGACGGTGAGCGCGGTGGCCTTGGAGGTGTTCTTGAACTTGAACTGAAAGCTCATGTCCTCGACCGCGTCACCGTTGTTGTCGATGTGGATCTCGTACAGCGCGTTGGGGTCGAACATGAAGAAATTGGGGCCGCCTTGCGGGTCCTGGAACGGTTGGTAGTTCGCGAGGATGGTCACGAAGTCCTGGCGACCGCTTTCATAGCTGCGAAACATGTAGAGGTCGGTGCCGTCGACCTTGGGCTGCGAGGTGATGTAGGGTGCCTCGCGGTGGCTCGACGCCTGGGCCGGCAAGCCGGTCATGGCGGCGATCAACCCGGCGGCGGCCAGCGCCGTGGCGCCGAGCTTGTGGTGCGGTACGTTGACTTTCATG
>NZ_JANMWL010000190.1:0-2093 GCF_031393925.1 Methylibium sp.
ATTCACGACATTGGTGTTCGGTGGGGCGCAGCGCCGGTTTGAGCGCAGCCATTGCGCCTTCTACCTGCACCGGCTCGAAGACCTGGACGACGCGCAGCGCGTGCTCGCCCTGACGGCCGAGGACTTCCGACTCCTCAACCCCAACACCGGCGCCGCACCGATCTTCCGCAGTGCGCGCGACGCCGCGATCACGACCCGCATCTACCGAGAACACCCGGTGCTGGTGCGCCACGGCGAACGCAGCGATGCGCTGGGGCAGCAGCCCGAGCGCAAGGTCTGGCCGGTGAAGTACCTGCGCATGTTCGACATGACCAACGACTCGCACTTGTTCCTGAAGCGCGAGGAGCTGGAAACGCAAGGCTGGACGACAGCGCCCTTGAACCGCTGGCGCAAGGGCAAGCGCGAGGCGGTGCCGCTGTACGTCGGCCGCATGGTTCATCAGTACGATCACCGCCACGCGAGCGTCACCGTGAACGAGGACAACCTCCACAACGCGGCGCAAGGCGCCTCCTTGAACTCGACGCAGAAGGCCGACCCTGGAGTGTTCCCGGCGCCGCAATACTGGGTTGCGGGCGAAGCGGTCCCGCAACCGTTGCAGCGGGACTGGGCGATCGGCTTTCGCGATATCGCCCGCGCGACCGACGTGCGAACGATGATCGCCAGCATCGTGCCAAGCAGCGTTGCCGGCAACACGTTGCCGCTGCTGATCGACGATGGTTTGAGTGCAGCAAGCGCGACACTGCTGCTCGCAAACCTGAACGCCGTGGCCTTCGACTACGTGGCCCGGCAGAAGGCCCAGACGACGCACCTCAACTGGTACATCCTCGAGCAACTCCCCGTCATCGCCCCCGAGCGCTTCAACGAAGCCCTCCCGCCCGCGTTTGCGGCCCGCATGCGCGAAACCGGCCTGATGAACGGCCACCACGACCGACCGACCGTGGCCGACTTCGTGATCCCGCAGGTGCTGGCCCTCTCTTACACCGCCCACGACCTCGCGCCGTTTGCACGCGATCTCGGTTACGTCGACGCGGCCGGGCAGGTGCTGCCGCCGCTCGTCTGGAACGACGAAGACCGCCGCGCCCGGCTGGCCGCGCTCGACGGGCTGTTCATGCACCTCTACGGCCTCACCGAGGACGACGCGGCCTACATCCTCGACACCTTTCCCATCGTGCGCCAGCAGGACCAGGCGGAGTTCGGCCGCTACCGCACGAAGGAAGATGTGCTCGCGCAGCTCCGCACGATCCGGGCCGGGACTTGAGGCCGCGCGAGGGCGGGTTCAACACGCCGGAGCCGGTCGTGACGAGTTGACCGGTTCGGCCCGATAGAATCGATCGACAGCGCCGATTTGATCCGGATTGCGGGCGCTCAACAAATGCAGCTAAAGAGGTTTCCGCGACACTCCCAGTGACCCGGCCTCGCTAGCAAAAGCGTCGCCGGGTTTGCTTTTTTGTCTCGGGAGCCTATGAGTTCGATCGGCATCGTCATTGCGCAGTCGCTGCAGTTCACCGCGCCGCTGGTGCTGCAAAGCGGCGAGCGCCTGGCGGACTGCACGCTGGTCTACGAGACCTATGGCACGCTCAATGCCGAGCGCAGCAACGCGGTGCTGGTCTGCCATGCGCTCAACGCCTCGCACCACGTGGCCGGGCGCTACACCGAACCGGACAAGAGCGCCGGCTGGTGGGACAACCTGGTCGGACCCGGCAAGCCGCTGGACACCGACCGCTTCTTCGTGATTGGCGTCAACAACCCCGGCTCCTGCTTCGGATCGACCGGCCCGATGCACACCAACCCCGCCACCGGCCGACCGTATGGCGCGGACTTCCCCGTCGTGACCGTGGAAGACTGGGTCGACGCGCAGGCGCGCTTGCTCGACGCGCTGGGCATCGCGGCGCTGGCCGCGGTGATCGGCGGCAGCCTCGGCGGCATGCAGGCGCTGTCGTGGACCTTGCGCCACCCGGCGCGCGTGCGCCATGCGGTGGTGGTGGCCTGCGCGCCCAGCCTGTCGGCGCAGAACATCGCCTTCAACGAGGTGGCGCGCCGCGCCATCGTGACCGACCCCGACTTCCACGGCGGCCATTTCTATGCCCATGGCG
>NZ_JANMWL010000198.1:0-2302 GCF_031393925.1 Methylibium sp.
GGCTTCTCATCGGCGCTCGCTCCCGAAGATCACGGCATTGGGCTTGTCTTCCAGGATTTCGCTCCACTCGCGCAACCCGCGCGCGGCCTGCGACAGATCGCGCACGGCCGAGTCGAGGTCGCCGCGCAAGGTGGCGCCGGGGGCGGTGAGTTCGGCCACGCGGCTCATCGCCAGGTTGGCGGTTTCTGCCGCCTCGCGTGCGCTGGCGAGCGTGCGTTGTAGCTCCGGCTGGACGCCGAGCACCACTTTCTGGCTGGCCTCCGCAAGCCGCGTGATCGAGGCGAGCGTCGTCTCGGCATGGCCCTGCACCTCGCCCAGTGCCTGGCTCGCGACCACCAAGGTGCGGCGCGCTTGCACGGCGGTCTCGCTGAGTTCTCGTGCGCTCGTGCCCAGCGCGCTTTGCGTGCTGTCGAGCGTGCGCTGCAGCGCCTGCAGGGTGCCGCGCAGCTCTTGCACCGTTTCGCGCAGCGGCAACTCGGTCACCTGGTCGATGAGCGCGCCGAAACGGTCGGCCAGCGCCGGAATCTCGAATTCTTTGCCGCCGGCAAGTTGCGGTGCCGGCGCGTCGGGCACGAAGTCGAGGTCGATGAACTTCTGGCCGGTGACGAAGCTCTGCGCCACCAGCCTGGCGCGCAGGCCCCGCCTGACCAGCTCGGGCAAATCCGGCAGTGCGTTGGCCGCCGCACCGGCATTGAAGCGCACCAGGTCGGGCTGCAGGCGCACGCGCACCGGAATGCGCGCGGCCAGGGTGCGCGAGTCGACCTCGATGTCGATGCTGTCGACCTGGCCGACCGAAACGCCGCGGAACGTGACCGGCGCGCCGATGTACAGCCCGCTCACGCTGCCCTGGAAATAGATGACCGCGCGCAGCTGGTTCTGGAACAGGTTGCCGCCGCTGAGCCACAGCACCGCAGCGACGATCAAGGCCGCGGCCACCAGCACGAAGCTGCCGACCAGCAGGGCGTGGCGCTTCATGAGGACGGCGCCGTGGCGGCAGGTGGCGCCGCGGGCGGTGCGGAGCCGGCCTTTGCCTTCGGCCCGGACGGTGGCGGTTCCTCGCGGCGCAAAAAGGCGCGCACTGTCGGATGCTCGGCGTGCTCGCGCAAATGGCGCGGGCTGCCGTGCGCGATCGGTTGCTGGCTGTCGGCGTCGAGAAAGATGCCGTCGTCGGCGATGGCCAGCAGGCTCGGCAGTTCATGGCTCACCAACACCACTGCCGCGCCGGTGCGCTGGCGGATGTCGAGGATGAGGTCATCGAGCCGAAGCGAGCTGATCGGGTCCAGCCCGGCCGAGGGCTCGTCGAGCAGCAACAGCGGCGGCTCGGCGGCGATGGCGCGCGCCAGGCCGGCGCGCTTTTTCATGCCGCCCGACAAGTCCACCGGGTAGTAGTTCTCGAACGCTTCGAGCCCCACCCACGACAGCACCTCGCGCGCACGCGCCTGCCGGGCATCGGGGTCGAGGGGCGTGCGTTGTTGTTCCAAGGGCAGGCAGATGTTTTCCATCAAAGTCATCGACGACCACAGCGCAGCAGTCTGGAACAGCATGCCTAAGCCCGCGCGCAGCTTTGCGCGGGTGGCGTCATCGCTGGCCCAGTAATCCACGCCGCCGTAGGCCACGCGGCCGGCGGTCGGCGCGAGCAGGCCGACCAGGTGCTTGAGCAGCGTGCTCTTGCCGCAGCCGCTACCGCCCATGATGGCAAATATCGTGCCGCGCTCGACCGAAAACGACACCTCGCGCTGGATCAGCCGCTGGCCGAAACGCATCTCCAGGCCCCGGACCGTCAGCAGCTTCTGTTCGGCCACGGCCTAGATCCCCAGCGCGTTGGCGCACAAGGCGAACACCGCGTCGAGCGCGATCACGCCGACGATGCCGGTCACCACCGCGCGCGTGGTCGCCTGGCCCACACCGGCCGCATTGCGCTCGGCGTACAGGCCCTGGTAGCAGCCGGTGAGCGCGATCAGCGCGCCGAACACCAGCGACTTGGCCATGCCCAGGCCCAGGTGCGACCACTCAAGCGCATCGAGCGTGCGCTCGACATAGGCCGCGGGCGGCAGGCCCAGCATGCCCGCGCCCACCAGCAGTCCGCCGATGAGCCCTGTGGCGCAGGCGTAGACGTAGAGCAGCGGCATCATCAGCACCAGCGCCATCACGCGCGGCAGCACCAGGAACTCGACCGGGTCGATGCCCAGCACCTCGAGCGCGTCGATCTCCTCGTTGGCCTGCATGGTCGCCAGTTCGGCGGCAAAGGCGGCGCCGGTGCGCCCTGCCATCACCACCGCGGTGATCACTGCCGCCATCTCGC
>NZ_JANMWL010000269.1:0-16278 GCF_031393925.1 Methylibium sp.
CCAGCGCGCTGATGGCTTCGAGGTCATGCCCCGCCAGCGGGCGCCAGCCGAGCGCGCCGGCCGCGATGAAGAGCAGCAGCGCCACGTCGCGCGCCGCGGTCAGCACGAACAGGCTCGAGAACATGCCCAGCGCGATGAGGCCGGCCCACATGAGCCAGCCGCTGCTGCGCCGCCGACCAAACCCGCCGGCCATCGATGAGCGCGTCAACAAGAACAGCGCCAGCAAAGCCAGCACGCCCACGGCCGATTCATGGGCTGAGAGCACCGGCAGCAGGCGTGCACCGATGTAGGCGTGCAGCAACGCGAGCAGCGCAATCGACATCAGCCGAGCGCTCCCTGCGCCGGTCTCAGGGGGCGCCGGCCGCTTCCTTGCAACTCGGGGCGCACACGAACTGCGTCTTGCCCAGCAACTTGCGCGACTTCAACACATTGCGCGGGCGGTGGGTACCGCACAGGAAACACGACATCGTCGTCGCGCCGAAGTGCCCCGCCACGGCGAATGGGGAACCCGACGCCTTGCTGCGGTAACGCAGGCCATCACGGTCGACAGCGGTCTTGACTTCAGGTTTTGTCATAGCGCGAGCATATTGGGGCATCCATGGACAGGACAAGGGCTAAGCCCAAAACGAGCGGATCGTCGCCGAAACGTCGAGCAACGGCGACGTCTTCTGGGCGTCGTAAGGCTCACCCGAGGCTTGCGGACCGATCTGTTCGAACAGCGGCGCCAGCTCCGGCGGTATGAAACGCGTGAGCGAACCATACACATGGCGATCGCCGAAAGCCTGCTGCCGGTGAACGTAAAAACGCTGCGGCACGATCAGCTGAAGGTGCTGTTGAGCGCGCGTCATTGCCCACGTAGAGCAAACGACGCTCCTCCTCGATCTCGGCGGCGTTGCCCGTGGCCATGTCCGAGGGCATGCCTCCGTCCACCGCGTTGAGCAGGCAGACCGCCGGCCACTTCTGCCCCTTGGCGAAATGCAAGGTCGACAGGATCAGGTAGTCCTCGTCGCGGTGCAGCACACCGGATTCGTCACTGGTGGCCTCGGGCGGGTCCAGCGTCAGCTCGGTGAGGAAGCGCTCCCGCGACGAGTAGCCGCCTACGACAGCGTCGTCAAGCCACGACCCAAGCCGGCGAAGCAGGGGTAATATACTGTATATAAATACAGTTACTCGACTCGACTGTAGCTAAGTGGATACCCCGTCATAGGCGTCCAGTTAGCGGAATGCCCATGCGCCTGCTACGCGTTCGCCCAAGCATCATTTCCACATGCCTGTATTGATTGAAACGGCCTCCTCGACCGACAAGACCCTGATCGCTTGCAAGCGCTTTTACCCGCGCGCTGCAGCAGCGCCGAGGCACGCCTGCGCTTCTACGCCTCGCAGTTCTCTTTGGTCGAAGTGGACTCCAGCTACTACGCCATGCCCGCACCCCCCAGCTGTGGGCCGAACGCACGCCGCCCGGCTTCACCATGAACGTGAAGGAATGCACATCCAGGCAGCGCTCGGCCCGCCTGGAAAGCGAGCGCTTTACTACCAGGACACGCCAGCGGAAATTCGCACCGAGCTGTGGCGGCGAGTCAAGGAGGCGCTCGAGCCGCTGCGCGCCAGTGGCAAGCTCGGCTTGCTGCATTTTCAGTTTCCGCCCTGGCTGCGGTGCAACCGCGAGGGCCATGCTCACGTTGAGCACTGCGTCGATGCAATGGCCGGCTACAGGCTCAGCGTCGAGTTCCGCCAGCGCGGCTGGTTCGAGCCGGCGCAGTCCGACTCGAACTTGGCGTTTCAACGCGAGCTGGGCGTCGTCTACACCGTGGTTGAAGGGCCGCAGGGCTTCGACAACAGCGTGCCAGCCCTCTGGTGCGCCACGCATGCGACCCATGCGCTGGTGCGCCTGCACGTCCGCAACGCCGCGAGCTGGGACATCCAGGGCGCGAGCGCCGCGTCAGATCGCTTTAACGACGACTATCCCGACAGCGAACTCGACGGCCTGAGCGCGCACATCAAGCGACTCGCGCAAGACGTGCTCGAGGTCCACGTCGTCTTCAACAACAACATGCAAGACCAGGGGCAGCGCAACGCCGCGTCGCTGGCGCGTCGCCTGTTCGCCCTAAGCCCTGACGTTCGCAGTGCCCGCCTAGAATTGCGGCCGGGCGAATGGCGCCGGGCTTGCAAGGAACGCCGTGGATTTGAAGCTACCAATCGTGCTGTTCGATGAGCTGAGCGACTCCGTGGTGCGCTCCACCGGCATGCTCGACCTCGCCAGCGGCGAGATCCGCAACGTGCAGCACGAGGACTACGACAAGGAAAAGCTCGGCCTGCCGGCCGAACACGAAAGCTACGAGTTCACCTCCGGGATGCTGGTCAATGGCAACAAGGAAGTCGAGTTCCGCGTAGAGGTCGACGCCATGTCCGGCACCTACTCGGTCACGCCGAGCGAGCTGCTCGAGTTGAAGGGCCGCGCCGCACGTTTGTTCACGGCGCCGCCGACCAACGGCGGTACCCCGGCCCGCGCGGCGAATGGCCGACCCGACAAGCTGCACTGACGCCACGCGACGGCGCGGCACCGCTCGGCGTTGCGGTAAGTCGCTATCGGCGCGATGTCTACACGTGAGCCGGAACCTCGCGCAAAACGCTTGAGTCGAATTGATGCGACGCTGACTGCTCCGCGGGTTGCCGCTCACAAAAAGGGGATCAGCGATGGAAGAGGCACTGAAGGAACCCGGCCCGCAGGCCAAGCCGGCCAAGCCGCTGGCCAAATGACTCATCGCGAGGGAGACGGTACCGGGCTCAGGCGCGGGCCGTCGGCGTCAGTGCCAGCGGCACGACGTTGTCGTGCCCCGCCCCGCCGAAAGCCTGCTCGCGCAGCAGTGCCAACTGGTCGCGCACCCGCGCGGCCTTCTCGAATTCCAGATTCCTCGCGTGCTCGAGCATCTGGCGCTCGATCTGCTTGATGCGCTTGCCGAGATCCTTCTCGCTCATCACCTCGAGCTCGGCCGCGGCCTGTGCCGCCTTCAGGTCGTCGCCGCGGCTCTTGTCGGAATAAACACCGTCGATCAGGTCGCGCACTTCCTTCTTGATGCTGCGCGGCGTGATGCCATGCAGCGCATTGAAGGCGACCTGGCGGGCGCGGCGGCGGTCGGTCTCGTCGATCGCCCGGCGCATCGATTCGGTGATCTTGTCGCCGTAGAGGATCGCCTTGCCCTTGAGGTTGCGCGCGGCGCGGCCGATGGTCTGAATAAGCGAGCGCTCGGAGCGCAGGAAGCCTTCCTTGTCGGCGTCGAGGATCGCCACCAGCGACACCTCGGGGATGTCGAGCCCTTCGCGCAGCAGGTTGATGCCCACCAGCACGTCGAAGCTGCCGAGTCGCAGGTCGCGCAAGATTTCCACGCGCTCGACGGTGTCGATGTCGGAGTGCAGGTAGCGCACCTTCACGCCGTTGTCGGCCAGGTAGTCGGTGAGCTGCTCGGCCATGCGCTTGGTCAGGGTGGTGATGAGCACGCGCTCATTGACTTCCACGCGCAAGCGGATCTCGCCGAGCACGTCGTCAACCTGGTGCGTTGCCGGGCGCACCTCGACCTCCGGGTCGACCAGGCCGGTCGGCCGCACCAACTGTTCGACCACCTTGCCCGCATGCGTCTGCTCATAGGCGGCGGGCGTCGCCGAGACGAACACCGCCTGGCGCATCTTGCGTTCGAACTCCTCGAACTTGAGCGGCCGGTTGTCCAGCGCACTCGGCAGCCGAAAGCCGTACTCGACCAGCGTGGTCTTGCGCGCACGGTCGCCGTTGTACATGCCGCCGAACTGGCCGATCAGCACATGCGACTCGTCGAGGAACATCAGCGCATCCTTGGCGAGGTAGTCCACCAAGGTCGGCGGCGGCTCGCCGGGCGCAGCGCCCGACAGGTGTCGCGAGTAATTTTCGATGCCCTTGCAGTGGCCCACCTCGGTGAGCATCTCCAGATCGAAGCGCGTGCGCTGCTCGATGCGCTGCGCCTCCACCAGCTTGCCCTCGCTCACGAACTGCTTCAGCCGCTCGGCCAGCTCGAGCTTGATGGCGGCAGCGGCGGCCAGCACGCGCTCGCGCGGCGTGACGTAGTGGCTGGCCGGATAGACGGTGAAGCGCGGCACCTTCTGGCGGATGCGCCCGGTAAGCGGGTCCAGCAGCGACAGCGCCTCGATTTCGTCGTCGAACAGCTCGATTCGAATCGCCAGCTCGGAGTGCTCGGCGGGAAAGACGTCGATCGAGTCGCCACGCACGCGAAACGTGCCACGCGCGAAGTCCGCGTCGTTACGCTTGTACTGCATGGTGATGAGCCGCGCGATCAGGTCGCGCTGGCCGATCTTGTCGCCGCTGCGCATGATCAGGCGCATCTGCGTGTAGTCCTCGGGCTTGCCGATGCCGTAGATGGCGCTCACCGACGCCACCACGATGGTGTCGCGCCGCTCCAGCACGCTCTTGGTGGCCGACAGGCGCATCTGCTCGATGTGCTCGTTGATCGCGCTGTCTTTCTCGATGAACAGGTCGCGCTGCGGTACGTAGGCCTCGGGCTGGTAGTAGTCGTAGTAGCTCACGAAGTACTCGACCGCGTTCTTGGGAAAGAACTCGCGGAACTCGCTGTAGAGCTGCGCGGCCAGCGTCTTGTTGGGCGCAAACACGATCGCCGGGCGACCGAGCCGCGCGATCACGTTGGCCATGGTGAAGGTCTTGCCCGAACCGGTGACGCCGAGCAAGGTCTGGAACACTTCACCATCGTTGATGCCCTCGACCAGCTGGTCGATCGCGGCGGGCTGGTCGCCGGCCGGCGGATAAGGCATGAAAAGCTGGAACGGCGAGTCGGGAAAGCTCACGAACTCGCCCTGGGACGGCTCGACGATCGGTACGGCAACCGGCTCGAGGGAAGTAGAGCTCATGGGCGCTGGGGCTCGCTAGAATTCCGGGTTTCCCCGGAGGCAGGGCAAACCGCCAGCGTAGCCGAAGCCCGAAGCCCTTGCCACCCGGCCATCAACCCTTGCCAGAGCCACCCATGTCCGCTTTGTTTTCCGCCGTTGAAATGGCGCCCCGCGACCCGATCCTCGGCCTCAACGAGCAGTACAACGCCGACCCGAACCCGGCCAAGGTCAACCTCGGCGTGGGCGTCTATTACGACGCGAACGGCAAGCTGCCTTTGCTCGCCTGCGTGGCGACGGCCGAGAAGCAGATGCTCGAAGCGCCGAAGGCGCGCGGCTATTTGCCCATCGACGGCATCGCGGCCTACGACAAGGCCGTGCAGAGCCTGGTGTTCGGCGAGGCGGCGACGCAAAGCGGGCGCATCACCACCGTGCAGGGCCTGGGTGGCACCGGCGGCCTGAAGGTCGGCGCCGACTTCCTCAAGCGGCTCGCGCCGAGCGCAGCGGTGCTCATCAGCGACCCGAGCTGGGAGAACCACCGCGCGCTGTTCACCAACGCCGGTTTTGCCGTCGGCACCTATCCCTACTACGACGCCGAGCAGCGAGGCATCGCTTTCGAGGCGATGCTGGCCACGCTCGGCGATGCCGCCGCCGGCACGGTCGTGGTGCTGCATGCCTGCTGCCACAACCCGACCGGCTACGACCTCACACCCGCCCAGTGGGAGCGGGTGATCGCCACGATCCAGTCGCGCGGCCTCGTGCCGTTTATCGACATGGCCTACCAGGGCTTCGGCCAGGGCCTGGCCGAAGACGGCGCGGTGGTGCAGCAGTTCCTGGCCGCGGGCCTAGCGTTCTTTGTCTCGACCAGTTTTTCCAAGAGCTTTTCGCTTTACGGCGAAAGAGTCGGCGCACTCAGCGTAGTCTGTGCCAGCAAGGAAGAAGCGACGCGCGTGCTCAGCCAACTCAAGATCGTGATCCGCACCAACTATTCGAACCCGCCGACCCACGGCGCTTCGGTGGTTGCCACGGTACTCACCACGCCGATGCTGCGCGCGCTCTGGGAGCAGGAGCTGTCGGGCATGCGCGCGCGTATCAAGGCGATGCGTTCGGCACTGGTGCAAAAGCTCCAGGCGGCCGGCGTCAAGGGCGACCTCGGCTTCATCACCGCGCAGCAAGGCATGTTCAGCTACTCCGGGCTGAGCGCCGCCCAGATGCAGCGCCTGCGCGGCGAATTCGGCATCTACGGCCTGGACTCCGGCCGCATCTGCGTGGCCGCACTCAACGAGCACAACCTCGACGCCGTGGCGAAGGCGATGGCGGCGGTCGGCTGAGATGACTACCGCCACGCACCGGCGCTACTGCCCAAATGCCCCCGCAAGAGCCGCTTGGCAGCCCTTGGGGCGCCCAGCCCTTTGGGGGCAGCCCGGCAAAGGCTGAACGCGGGCACCGACGCCGGCCGGCGTCGTTCAGGCGCTCGGGGATTTTGCAAATCTTTGCAAGCCTTGGGGCGCAACCCATGCACCGATCGACGGTCTGGTGCGTTAAGCCCTGATCTGGCCGCCGTTGCGGCCGAGGTACAGCATGAGAACTCCTGCCCTCCTGGTTCAACGTGGCTGGGCTGCTCTGGCGGCGCTGGCTGCGTCCTTGCTGGTGGTCGCCGCACCCGCGTATGCCAATGACGACGAGGCGGTCGACCCGCCAGCCCGCGTCGGGCGCATCAGCGCATTGCGCGGCCAGGTCGACCGCTCCAGCGGCCTAGGCGCCGCGTGGGAAGCCGCGCGCATCAACCAGCCGGTCACCGGCCAGACGGCCCTCTGGGCGCCACCGGGCAGCCAGGCGGAAGTGCGCATCGGCAGCGGCTCGGTGCGGCTGGATAGCAACACGCAGGCGGTGTTCTCACAGCTCGACGACCACGGCATCGCCCTCGACGTGGCGCAGGGCACGGTGCGCGCGCGGGTGCGCAACCTGCCGAGCGGCGACCACTTCAGCATCAGCGCCGATGGCGTGCGCGCCGACGCGCAAGGCCCCGGCGACTACCGTGTGAGCTACGACCCGGATCGCCGCATTTACACGGTCGGCGCGATTGCCGGACGGCTGCGCATCGTCTCGCCCAACAGCAGCTTGCTGCTCGAGGCCGGGCAGCAAGGCATCATCGAGCGCGGCGGTGACAGCCTGCGCATCGACCGGCTCGGCGCTCTGGATGACTTCGACGCCTGGGCCGAGGCGCGCGACCGCGATCAGGACCGCCTGGCCTCGACTCGCTACGTGTCACCTGAAACCACCGGCATCGAGGCGCTCGACGAATATGGCCGCTGGGAAGTGGCCGACGACTACGGCGCGGTCTGGTATCCGCGCGCCGTGCCATCGGGCTGGGCGCCCTACCGCTATGGCCACTGGGCCTGGGTCTCGCCTTGGGGCTGGACCTGGGTCGACGACGCGCCCTGGGGCTTTGCGCCCTTCCACTACGGCCGCTGGGCGCTGCTGGGCAGCAACTGGGGCTGGGTGCCGGGGCCGATCGTGGCGCGGCCCTATTACGCGCCGGCGCTGGTCGGCTATGTCGGCGGACGCGGCGGCAGCGGGGTGAGCGTGAGCATCGGCATCGGCATCGGTGCGCCGATCGGCTGGTTTCCGCTCGCACCGTACGAGTATTACCACCCGCCCTACCGCAGTAGCACCGGCTACGCCAGCCAGGTCAACATCATCAACGTCACCAACATCAACAACGTGACCAACGTGACCAACGTGCAACGCCCTGCCGGCAACGGGCGCGCCGGGCGCCTGCCAATGCCAGACGCGGCGGTCTACCGCTATGCGCAGCGGCCGGAGGCGGTCACGGTGGTGAGCGAGGACAGCTTCCGGCATGCCCGCCCGATCGGCCGCGATCGACTGCCGCTGACCGCGCAACAGGCGGCGCAGTTGCAGCCGGTGGCCGCCGCCCTGCCGGGCCCGCGCGAGCGGCCGGGCGTGGCGTCGAGCATCGCACCGCGCCCGGCCACGGTACCGGCTGGCATGCCGCTGGCGGTGTTGCCCGCACCGGCACCGAGCGCCTTCGTGCGCGGCAGTGACGCACCGCAGCGCCCGCGCGCCCACATCCCCGGCCCACGCAACGAGCGCGCTGGCATCGACGACGATCGGCGCGTTCGTGCATTGCCGGGCGTGCGCGAGGCCAACGAGGGACGCGTGGTGAACGAGCGGCTGCGCCCGTGGCCGTCGAACGTGAACCCGGCGGCAGGCACGCACGCGGTGGAGTCGCCAGCGCAACCTGCACCCGCAGCGCGCAATGAGGCACCGCGGGCCGCGCCCGGGATGGCGCCCATGCCCGCAACCGAAGTCGCGCCGGCACTGCCGCGTGACGGGCGCGCGGCCCAGCCGGCCCGCCCGGACGCTGCCGAGCGCTTGCCGCAGCGCCCTCGCGACGAACGCCAATCCGACCGCGGCCGATCGTCGCGCGAGGAACGCGACGAGCGCGTCAGCGCACCGCGACCGGCGCCCTTCGATCGTGCTGCTGCGCCTGTGCAAGCGCCCGCCGCAGCCATGCCGGCGCCTCGAGTCGCGCCTTCGCCTCCGGCGATGCCGCGCGAGCTGCCACCACCGCAGCAAGCCAGGCCCTCGCCGGTGATGCCGCGCGCGCTACCGCCACCGCAGGCCATGCCGGAACCGCGCATGAACGCACCGTCACCCGCCGTGGTCATGCCTGCTCCGCAGATGGCGCCGCGGCCACAGCCGCAAGCCGCGCCGGTGGTGCGCGAACCGCAGCAGCAGCAGGCGCGCGAAGCGGGCAACGATCCCGGCGCGCGCGGCGACGGGCAGGCACAGCACGGCGGGGGCCGCATACGGTTTGAACGCTGAAGCGAGCAGGCGCGCGGGCCATCGCGTCCGCGCACGGCCCCGATCGCGCCAAATCTGCGCAGCGCCGCCGGGATTGACCGACCCGCGATTCGGGGTCGGCGCCAATCAAGGATCTGCAACTAGGGCAGGCGAGCCGCTTTTGCCGTAGAATGCTGCACTGCACCATTAGTGCAAGCACTTGGTGGCTGGCGGTACTTAGCAAGGCCGACCGAGCCGTCAAATCCGTCGAGGAATTTCATGCTCTACCAACTCTATGAAACGCAGCGTGCCCTGCTGAGCCCGTTCGCCGAATTTGCCAGCGCCTCGTCCAAGCTCTACAGGCATCCGCTGTCGCCGTTCGGGCAGGGGCCGGGCGCGCAGCGCGTGTCGGCCGGCTTCGACCTGATGCACCGGCTGACCAAGGAATACGAAAAGCCCCAGTTCAACATCACCAATATCCAGGTCGGCGATATCGAGGTGGTGGTGCAGCAGCAAGTCGCACTCGCCAAGCCGTTTTGCAAGCTGCTGCGCTTCAAGCGCTACACCGACGACGCGCAGCAACTCACGCGCATGCGCAAGCAGCCCAGCGTGCTGGTAGTGGCGCCGCTCTCCGGCCACCATTCCACCTTGCTGCGCGAAACCGTGCGCACCTTGCTGCGCGATCACAAGGTCTACATCACCGACTGGGTCGACGCGCGCATGGTGCCGGCCGACGCCGAAGCCTTCCACCTCGACGATTACGTGCGTTACGTGCAGGAGTTCATCCGCCTGCTCGGGCCCGACATCAACGTGATCTCGGTCTGTCAGCCGACCGTGCCGGTGCTTGCCGCCGTGTCGCTGCTGGCCAGCGCCGGCGAGTTCACGCCACGCACCATGACGATGATGGGCGGCCCGATCGACGCGCGCCGCTCACCCACGGCCGTCAACAACCTGGCGACCAACAAGAGCATTGAATGGTTCGAGCACAACGTCATCCAGCGCGTGCCGCAAAACTATCCGGGCGCCGGACGGCGCGTCTACCCGGGCTTCCTGCAGCACACCGGCTTCACGGCGATGAATCCGGACCGCCACCTGAACGCCCACTACGACTACTTTCTCGACCTGATCCGCGGTGACGACGACGGCGCCGAATCGCACCGTCAGTTCTACGACGAGTACAACGCCGTGCTCGACATGCCGGCCGAGTACTACCTCGACACCATCAAGACCGTGTTCCAGGACTTCGCGCTGGTCAACGGCACCTGGCGGGTGGCGGGCGAACTGGTGCGGCCGCAAGACATCAAGTCGACCGCCATGCTCACCGTCGAGGGCGAGCTCGACGACATCTCGGGCAGCGGCCAGACGGCCGCCGCCATCGAGCTGTGCGCCGGCATTCCGAAGACACGCAAACGGCACTACGAGGTCGCGGGCGCCGGCCACTACGGCATCTTCTCGGGCCGTCGCTGGCGCGATTTCGCCTACCCCGAGATCCGCGACTTCATCGCCAAGTACAACAAGCAGTGAACGCGGCGCTGGCCGAGCTCATCGACGCGGCGCTGCCGCAGACGCAGTGCACGCGCTGCGGCGAGCCGGACTGCCGCCGCTACGCCCAGGCCATCGCCGAAGGTCGTGCCGAGATCAACCGCTGCCCGCCGGGCGGCGCCGAGGGCATCGCGCGGCTGGCGACCCTCACCGGTCGGGCGTCGCTGCCGCTGGACCCTGCATGCGGCATTGAAGGCCCGCTGCGGCTGGCGGTGATCGACGAAGCCTGGTGCATCGGCTGCACCTTGTGCATCAAGGCCTGCCCGGTCGACTGCATCGTCGGTGCCGCCAAGCAGATGCATACCGTGATCGAGTCGCACTGCACTGGCTGCGAACTGTGCCTGCCGGTGTGCCCGGTCGACTGCATCGCGATGATGCCGGCGCAGCCCGGCGCGCAGCCGCCCACCGGCTGGGCCGCGTGGTCGAGCGCCGCAGCCGAAGCGGCGCGCACGCGCTATGCCGAGCGCTGCGCGCGCGCGAGTGCCGAGGCGCCGCCTGCGCCGGCCGAGCACGAACCACGGAGCGAGCGCATTGCCGCCGCGCTGGCACGCGCGCGCGGCCAGCGCACGCCCGGCAGCAAGCCGGACTGAGTCAGGCGCACGGAGCGCGGGCGCTGGGGCCCTGCAGCGCGCCGCGCGGCTGACAGAATTGCCAAGCATGAACATCCAGCAGATCGACACCTTTTTCGCCACCTTGCGCGCCGCGAATCCAGAGCCGACCACGGAGCTGGAGTACAGCTCGGTGTTCGAACTGCTGGCCGCCGTGCTGCTCTCGGCGCAGGCCACCGACGTGGGCGTGAACAAGGCGACGCGCCGCCTGTTCGCGCGCGCGCCGACCCCGCACGCCATGCTCGCGCTCGGGCTCGACGGCCTGAGCGAGCACATCCGCACCATCGGCCTGTACCGCACCAAAGCCCGCCATTTGCTTGCAACCTGCCGGCTGCTGATCGAGCGCCACGGCGGCCGGGTACCGCGCTCGCGCGAGGCGCTCGAAGCCCTGCCCGGCGTGGGTCGCAAGACCGCCAACGTGGTGCTCAATGCGGCCTTCGGGGAAGCGACGCTGGCGGTGGACACACACATCTTTCGCGTGGCCAACCGCACGGGGCTGGCGAGCGGCAAGACGCCGCTCGCCGTGGAGCGCCAGCTGATGCGGCGCGTGCCGCGCGCCTACCTGGACGACGCGCACCACTGGTTGATCCTGCACGGCCGCTATGTTTGCCGAGCGCGTCTGCCGCGCTGCTGGGAGTGCGCGGTGGCGCCGGTGTGCGGCTATCGGGAAAAGACGGCGGCGCCACACGCCAGCGCCGGATGACGCAGCGGGCTGCGATGGCGCCCCGCGAGCGCGACGCGGGCCTGCCAACGATGCGGTGTGACGCAAGGCATGCGGACTCGCCAAGAAGCGCGTGAGGCGGCCCCTACAATCCTCGCAGCGTCGCGGGGAGGGGCATGGCAACGATCGAAGAACTGGCCGAGCGGGTAGAGCGGCTGCTGTTGCGTCACCAGGAATTGCAGCGCACGCACGCACTGACGGTGCAGCAACATGCGAGCGTCGCCGCCGAGCGCGACTCGCTGCGCTCGCGGCTGGCCGCAGCGCGCCAGCGCATCGATGCGCTGCTCGAACGACTGCCGCTCGTCGCACCGCCGTCATCGACGCCGCCGACCGGCGTCGATGACGGCGCCGACGCCGGAGCCACGCGATGAAGCAGCTCGAAGTGATCATCATGGGCCAGAGCTACATCCTCGGCTGCCCCGACGGCGGCGAGCGTGCGCTGCTCGAAGCGGTGGGCAATGTCGACCAGGAGATGTGCGCGATCCGCGATGCCGGCAAGGTGCGCGCGCGCGAGCGCATCGCCGTGTTGGCGGCGCTGAACCTGGCCTATGTTCTGGCCGAGCGGCCGGTGCCGACAGCCGCGCTCGACGGCGCGCACACGGTCGATGTCGATGCGCTGGTGGCGCGCATCGACGAAGCCCTCGCACACGACGGCCAATTGCTGTGAATCACGCGTACGTCACGAAGCGCGGCGTACACTGGTTTTGTCCGTCGCGTTCGCGGGAGTTTTATATTTCCTTGAACCGATGCTCGTATGAGCCAGGGCTTGGAACATCGTGGAGCGGGCGTGATCGTCTCGCGTCAGATGAACCCGAAGCTCCACTGACCTCGCCCACCTGAACTGCCTGGGTTCAGGAATGCGGCTCCCGGTTCGTGGCGGACACCTAACATCCCCTTTTGCATGGCTTTCTGGCTGATGAAGTCCGAGCCCGGCGAGGCGTCGATCGACCACCTCGCCGCCGCGCCCGACCACACCCTGCCCTGGACCGGCGTGCGCAACTACCAGGCGCGCAACTTCATGCGCGACGACATGCGTCCTGGCGACGGCGTGCTGTTCTATCACTCCTCGTGTCCGCGCCCCGGCGTCGCCGGCATCGCCGAAGTGGCGTCGACGGCACGCACCGACGAAACGCAGTTCGACCCATCGAGCCCCTATCACGACCCCGCGTCCAAGCCCGAGGCGCCGCGCTGGTTCGGCGTGGACGTGCGGCTGGTGAGCAAGACGCGGCTGCTGGCGCTCGCCGAGATGCGCGCCGCACCCATGCTTGCCGGCATGCGCTTGCTGCAGCGAGGCAACCGTCTGTCGATCACGCCGGTCACGCCCGCCGAGTGGCGCACCGTGCTGTCCTTGCTCGAACGCGCCTGATGTTGGCTTGGCCGTTGGTGGCCGAGTTGCTGCTGCTCGGCAGCGCGACCGGCTTCCTCGCCGGCTTGCTCGGTATCGGCGGCGGCATGCTGCTGGTGCCCTTCATCACGCTACTGCTCACGCTCAAACAGTTTCCGCCGGAGCTGATCGTCAAGATGGCGGTCGCCACCTCGCTCGCGACGATTCTCTTCACCTCGATCGCATCGGTGCGCGCGCACCACGCGCGCGGCGCGGTGCGCTGGGACATCGTGCGGCGGTTCGCACCCGGCATCGTGCTCGGCTCGCTGATCGGCGCACAGCTCGCCAAGCTCCTGCCCGCACGACCGCTGACCCTGCTGTTTGCCGCCTTCGTGGCGTTCTCTGCCACGCAGATGCTGCTCGAGCGCAAGCCCAAGGCCGCGCGGCAACTGCCGCCTGCGCCCGGCATGTTCGGCACTGGCGGATTGATCGGTGTGCTGTCCTCGCTCGTGGGTGCGGGCGGCGCGTTCATCTCGGTGCCGTTCATGACCTGGTGCAACGTGCCGCTGCACACCGCCGTTGCCACCTCGTCGGCGCTGGGGTTTCCCGTCGCGCTGGCCGGCACGGTGGGCTACATCGTGGCCGGCTGGGACTTGCAGGGCCTGCCGAGCGGCACGCTGGGCTTCCTGTACCTGCCGGCGCTGGTCGTGGTGTCCACCGCCAGCGTGTTGACGGCGCCGCTGGGCGCGCGCGTTTCGCATTCGATCGACGTGCGCAAGCTGCGCCGCCTTTTTTCGCTGCTGCTCTACGGCGTCGCCGCCTACATGCTCCACCGCGGACTGCGCAGCTGAGCGCTGCGGCGCGCGGCCGAGCCGGCGCCGCGCGTCAACCAGCGCCGTCGGTGGCGCCGAACGCGATGCTCGCCAGCGAGACGCAGTTTCCACCGCGCTGCAAAGCCTGCTGCAGCGCGGCCTCGGCGGCCTTCAGCAGGTCAGCCTGACCGTGCGCGGTGTGCGGGAAGCTCGCCACCCCCATCGACACCGTGAAGCGCAGGGCTTCGCCGCTGCGCGGCACGAGCTGCGTGGCGCATTGCCGGCGCAGCCCTTCCATGCGAGCGTGGGCAGTTGCCAAGCCGACGCCCGAGAGCAGCAGCGCGAAACGCTCGCCGTCAAGGCGGCTCGGTGCATCCATGGCGCGCGTGTTGCTGCGCAGCAGACCGCCGAGCGCGTCGATCACGCGCGCCCGGCCCACGGCGTCGTGCGCCGGGCTGCCTTCAGGGGCTGCGTCGACGCTGACGTAGACGACCGCGAACTCGCGATGCTCCCGCGACGACAGGTCGAACTCGCGCGCCAATTGATCTTCAAACTGGTCGCGATGCACCAGCCGCGGCGCGTCCTCGCGCGGCGCACGCCCGTCGACCTCGGCGCGCAGCGCCTCGTTGCGGCGCTGCTGTTCCTCGAGCTGCTCGAGCGCCTGTTGCAACTGGCCGGCCACGCGTGCCTGGGCACTGCGATCGAGCCACACGCCGAGCAGCGCGTCCGCGCCCAACGCCACGCGCACGCCCACCAGTTCACGCCGCTGGCCGGCCAACGTCAGGCTGTGCTCGGCGACCGAGGGACCCTCGGTGGCGAGGGCGGTGTGGTCGGCGGCGCGCAAGGCATTGGCCGGCGACGCGCCGAGCAACTCGGTGTCGTTGTGCCCGTGCGCCGCCTCGGGTCGCTCGACGCCGAGCAGCGCAGCCGCCGCGGCATTGAGCTGCGTGTAGCGGCCGGCCTCGTCCTTCTCGTAGAACGCCAGGCCAAGGGCATCGAGCGCCACGCTCAGCGCGGACACGGTGGCGAGGGGCTTGGAGGGCAGACTCATGGGTGCTCGAGGGCGTCTGGTTCCAGGCAATCATAGTTCGCCAAACGCGGACCGAATCTCGGCGTTGCCACCGAGCGGCGTACTTCGATAGACGCGCTGATCGTCGGCGCGGACCCGGCCCGATCAGTCAACCGATCAGGGCCTGCATGCTGCGCTCGACCTCGGCGGTGAGCTGCTCCAAGCGCTCGAGCAGCGCCTCGCTGGCCTCTGCGAGTTGCGCCCGGCCTTCGGGCGTGGCCGCGGTGTCGATGGCCGCTGTCATCGCGGGCCACGCCGCGGCCGCGGCGGCCAGCGACGCGCGGATCTCCACGCTCGACAGCGGCGCCGCCTGCAATGCCGCGAGCGCCTGCCGAGCCTCCTCGGCCGTGCGGTGCGCCGCCTCACGCGCGAGCGTGGCGGCCGGCTCGGCCAGCAGCGCTGCGAGCAATGCCTCCTTGGCCAGCCGCTGGCTGAGCATGCGCTGGCGTCCGGCCAGGTTGATGACGTGCAGGCTCGGTGCCGCTCCGGCATGTTGCAGCGCGGTCGTCAGGGTATCGGCGGCGTCGAGCAGTGCCTGGGCCTGGGCGTCAAGCAAGAGCAGCGACGCGGCCCGCGGTGCGTCGGCGAGCCGGCGCTCGAGCGGCGCCCACGCCGTGAGCACGCCGTCCAGCAGGTCGCCGAAGGTGGGCTTGGACAACAGCCGCGTGAGCTGCTCGATGCGGCGTTGCACCTGCAGCACCGTGGCCGCCTGCAAGTCACGCTGCGCCGCGACGTCGCCGCCCGCGACCTGCAGCGCGTAGAGCTTGACCAGCCGCTGCGAGAGCATGCGCAATTGCCCGGCGCGGTTGATGCCGGCGGCTTCATCGACCGTGTCGATCAGCTGCTGCGCGCATTGGCCCAGGCGCTGCTTGCCCTGCATGGCGCCGGCGCGCAGCAGGCGATAGGCCTCGTCCTCCGGCACTTGGCGCGCGAGCATCAGGATGCCCTTGGCGCGGTCGACGAGCTTGCGCTCCTCGAAGCGCTGATTCAGCTCATCAAGCGCGCCGCGAAGGCCTTGCTCGCGGCGAAAGCGCGCTTGCGCCAGCTGCAGCAGCGCACGCAGGCGCGCCACCGCATAGCCCTGCACCACCCACGCATGCACGCCGGCATCGAGCGCGCGCTCGAGCGCTTCAACGCCGGCATCGCGCGTGAACGCCAGCACCGGCAGGGCCTGCGTGGCGCGCAGCAGCGCCAGCGCCTCGAACAGCGCGTCATGCGCTTGCGGCACCCAGCACACGACCACGTCGGGCGTGCGGCGCACGGCCTCCTGCACCAGCATGTGGCACGGGACTGCACCAAGCACGTGAATGCCGGCCGCGCTGAAGTCGGCGGCCAGGTCGGGCATGGCTGCGTCGGGGTCGTGCAGCAAAAGGATGGAAGTCAATCGCGGCGCCTTGTTTCAAGCAGGAATGGGGTGCCCGAACGGTAGCAAGGAGCACGCCCCATCGAGTGGCACGGCCGATTGGCACGCATGCTGCTATGCACAACGTGGGCGCAATGCTGCGCCCGGG
>NZ_JANMWL010000284.1:0-4282 GCF_031393925.1 Methylibium sp.
GCAAGGTGCCGCTGGCCAGGTGGCTCATGTCGAGCAGGCTGTCCACCAGCGCCGCCTGCGCGCGCGTGTTGCGCCCGATCGCCTGGGCGGCGCGCTGCACCAGGTCCGTGTCGGCCTCGGCACGCCCGAGCACATGGGCCCAGCCCGCGATGGCATTGAGCGGCGTGCGCAGCTCGTGGCTGAGGTTGGCGAGGAACTCGTCCTTCAGCCGCGTCGCCCGCTGCAGCTGCGTGTACGCCGCGCGTTCGACCTGCAGCCCATGCGCCTGCTCGGAGGCGTCGCGCGTGGTCACCGCCAAGCACTCGTCGAGCGCGACCGACAGCGTCTGGCAGGCGGTGGCGAGCCCGCGGTCCTGCCGGGTGAAGTCGGCGCGCCGCGGCTGGCCGTCGGCCATCACCTCCAGCCAGTGCGCGAAGCGCGTGGCCTGGAAGGCGTCGCCCGGGTAATCGGCGAGCACGCGCCGGCCGACCTGCACGGCGTCGGCGCCACCGAGCAGCGCCGCCGCGGCGGGGTTGAGATAGCGCCAGCGGAAGTCGAGGATGCGCGCGCCGTCGGCCGCATCGGACCGCACCGGCTCGAGCAGCTCGAAGGCATCGGGCGAGAGCTCCTGCGCTGCGTGCCACAGCGCCAGCTCGCGCTGCTGCCGCTCGCGAGCGCCCTGCGTGGCGCTCACGTCGCCGAGCACACAGCGCAAGCCGACGATGCGCCCCGGCGCCGCGCCATCGCCACCGGCGTCGAACAGCGGCGTGATGGCGTGCTCGAATGCGCGGCGTCCGGCGGGGCCCTCCAGCATGATCTCGGCGCGCAATGGCGCGCCACTGGCGAGCACGCGCCGCTGCGCGTCGACCAGCGGCGCGGCGTTGGGGCCGAACAGCGCCGCGGCGTCCTGCCCCAGCCACTGCGCCGCGTCCGGTCCGAGCGGCGGGTTGTGGACCCAGCGGTAGCGCAGCCCGGCGTCGAGTTCGGCCAGGCCGATGCCGCACTCGCGCAGCATTGCCGCGAGACGATCGCCGGCCCGTGCGGCCTGCTCCGACGCCAGCATGCCTTTTTGCCGCCGCGCCAATGCATCGTGCAAGGCCTGCGACAGCGCGGCGACGAGAAGCCCGAAAGGCAGCAGCAGCAGCAAGCGCGCCAGCGTGCCCGCCTCGGCTGCCGTCCCCGCCGCGTAGGCCTGCACCGCCAACAGGGCGGCCGTCACCACGGTGACCAGCGCGCCGGGCCACAGGCCACCGACCAACGCCGCCAGCGTGGCGGCAAAGGCGGCGATCAGGAAGCCCGGCTCCGGTCCTGTCAACGGCGTGATCAGCCAAGTGAAGCCGGCGCCGAGCACCACCAGCATCAGCGCGAGCGCCCAGCGGTAGCGATACGGCGGGAATTCGAACACCGCCTCGACCGGCGCGCTGGCGAGCGCCTCCTCAGCAGCGGCGCTGGCAGCGCTCGGCGTGGCGAAGCCCTCGTCGAGCTTTGCTCGCGTGGCGCTGCGGCCGGCCGCAGCAGCCATGGGAATCAGCCGCAGGCCAGCACGAGTTCGTGCAGGCAGACGTGGCGCATGCCGGACCCGCCGGCCACGCAATAGCGCCACATCTGCAAGCCCCGCTCGGCGTCGAGCGGCGACGCCACGCTGGATCGCGGCTCCGCCACCGACAAGGCGCCGCTGCACGGTGCTAGCCCGGCGCCGGCCGGCGCTGCGGGCGCGTCGGCCCCGACGACCGTGGCCTGCGAATCGGTCAATGCCCCAACCGCGGGCGGGTCGGCGCAAGCCCACAGCCCGGCAACGACGGCAAGCGGCGGCAGAACGAGGTGGATGCGGGCAAGGTAGCTCATCGTGATTGCAGTGCTTCTAGCAAGCGACGTGCCGGTTCCGCGCGGCGCCCGGCAGATGGTTGTCATGCCGGGAAAAAGTGCCAAGGAATCGGCAAGTTCTGACGCCTCGCACCCCCTGGAGGTGCCATTTCCTGCTGCGTCGAGGACTTGCGTGCGGTTTCGTCGCAGGCACGCCGCCTGCTGCATTTTTTGCCGAGCCTGTGCGCGCGACGGAAATCGCCGCGGGCGCCTGCGCCGGAGCGGGCTCGCAAGCCCGGTGAAGTTCTCTAAAACGGCGTTCGGGTGCGTCGTTGACGGATTGGTTGGAGACACGATGGCAATGCATGACGACCCCTGCGCGATTCGAGCCCCACGGGCCCTGGAACGCTTGAAGGAGCAAGCCCCCGAGCGTGTGCGCCCGGACTCGCGCGAGCACCCCAATCTCGAGCGCGCCGGTGCGCAGCCGCACCCGGCGATGGCGCGCCGCCCCGAGCCGCACGACCGGTCTGCGGCTGCGCGCTGAGGAGAGTCCCACGGCCCCAAAGCCTTCACTGCGCCCCGAGGGCGCTCAGCGCCCTCGGGGCGGTTTGGGCGGGCGCTGAGCGCAGGAAGGAGTTCGCGCTAGCGGTCCTTCTGCTCGTCCATGCCGGTCTTCCCCGGTGCCGACGGCGCATCGGCACTCGACCCGCCCTCTTCCGGGTGCTGGAAACGGCCTACCTGATGGCAGATGGCAGGCACGGGCGTTGCCCTTTGCGCTCATCCTCCTGACTCGTCGGGCCCACGCCGTGCGCATCACCTACGTCACCGAAACCTACACACCCGAGGTCAACGGCGTGGCCCTCACCGTGGCGCGCGCGGTGCGCCACTTGCGCAAGCGCGGCCACGCGCTCGACCTGATCCGGCCGCGCCAGCGCGGCGAAGAAGCACGTTGCGACGAGCGCGAATGGCGCACCGCCGGCGCGCCGATACCGATGTACCCCGACCTGCGCTTCGGCATGGCCCGCGTCGCGACCGTGGCGCGGCGGCTCGCCGCCAACCGCACACAGCTCGTTCACGTTGCCACGCAAGGCCCGCTGGGGCGCGCCGCGCTGCTGGCCGCGCGGCGGCTGGCGTTGCCGGTGACGACCGATTTCCGCACCAACTTCCACGCCTACTGCCGCTATTACCACCTCGGCGCGATCGAGCCGCTGGTGTGTCGCTACCTGCGCAACTTTCACAACGGCGCCGACTGCTGCTTCGTGCCGACGCGCGCGCTCGCGCAGACGCTGCAGACGCAAGGCTTCGAGCGGCTCGAGGTGGTGGGCCGCGGCGTGGATGCGAAGCTGTTCACGCCGGCACGGCGCAGCGCGGCGCTGCGCGCGAGCTGGGGCGTGCGCGGCGACGCGCCGGTGCTGCTTTACGTCGGGCGGCTCGCGCCGGAGAAGAACGTCGCGCTGGCGCTGCAGACGCATGCGCGGCTGCTGCAACAGCGCCCCGACGCGCACATGGTGGTGGTGGGCGACGGCCCGCTGCGCGCGCAACTGCGGCTGCGCTTTCCGCTCGCCCGCTTCGTGGGCATGCAGCGCAACGAAGACTTGGCCGAGCACTATGCGAGCGCCGACCTGTTTTTGTTTCCGAGCGAAAGCGAAACCTTCGGCAACGTCACCCTGGAAGCCCTGGCCAGCGGCTTGGCGGTGGTGGCCTTCGACGAGGCCGCTGCCGCCGAGCACATCCGCGACGGCGTGAGCGGCCTGCTGGTGGCACCCGGCGACGCGGCCGGCTTCATGACGCGGGCCGTGCAGGCGGTGCAGTCGCAGCGCTGCCGGCCGCAGTCGATGATGCGGCAACTGGCGCGCGAAACGGCCCTGGCCGCACAGTGGGACGGCGTACTCCAGCACTTCGAGCAGCGCCTGGCGCACCACGCCACAGCGCATGCCGCGTCCGGACTGCACGATGTGGCTCTGGCCTGAGCAGCAGCGCGCGCGCTGGGCCGCTTGCGACCTGCGCGTGGCCATCGCCCTGCAGCGGGCCGTCGCACAACCGATGCTGCGGCTCGTGCTAGCCGGCGCAAGCCGTCTCGGCGATGGCGTGGCCTGGTATGCGCTGCTGCTCGTCCTGCCCTTCACCGGGGCGCCGCACGCATGGCAATGCATGTTGCAGATGCTGTGCGTGGGCACCATCAACCTGGTGATCTACCGCCACATCAAGCGCCGCATCGGCCGCCACCGGCCATTCGTGAACTGCCCCGACATTCATGCTTGCGCGCGCACGCTCGACCAGTTCAGCTTCCCGAGCGGCCACACCCTGCACGCGGTGGCGTTCGCGCTGCTGCTGTCCTACCACTACCCGGCGTTCACCGCGCCGCTGTGGGCCTTTGCGGCGCTGGTGGCGGTGTCGCGCGTGGTGCTCGGCTTGCACTATCCGAGCGACGTGCTCGCCAGCGTGGCGGGCGGGCTGGTCACGGCGGGAGTGGCGCTGTGGGCGTGGCCGTGAAGCGCTG
>NZ_JANMWL010000016.1:0-7072 GCF_031393925.1 Methylibium sp.
CACCGACCTGGCCCAACCCTGGGTGATCGGCTATCACCGCAACATCTTCCTGCGCGAGTTTTGGCAGTACGTCGATGTCGACCCGGCGCTGCAGGCGCGGGCGAAGTGAGTGGGTGAGCGGGTGATCAACGCAGCCTCGAGTGGGATGAGCGTGAGCAAAGCCGCGGGCGGGCGGCGCACCGACCGCTACAGACTACGCCGTCCGACGCCAAGTCCAGCAGCGGCACGCCTGACGCAACCATGAAGCCGCTCACCCGATTCTTCTTCGCCGCTGCACTGGCCACGTGCTGCCTCGCCGCCACCGCCGCGCCACCGGCCGCATCGCCGCCGACCACGAAGACCCTGCGCTACGCCTTCGTCGCCGCCGAGACCGGCTTCGATCCTGCCCGCATCAGCGATCTGTATTCGCGCTATGTCGCAGCGCACATCTTCGACGCGCCCTACCGCTACGACTACCTGGCGCGGCCAGCCAGGATCGTGCCCAACACGGCCGCCGCGATGCCCGAGGTGTCGGCGGACTTTCGCACCTGGACGATACGGCTGAGGCCCGGCATCTTCTTCACCGACGACCCGGCCTTCCGGGGCCAGGCACGCGAGCTGACCGCCGCCGACTACGTCTACGCCTACAAGCGTTTCTATGACCCGGCCAACAAGAGCCCCGCCTACACCGACACCCGGGAGCAGGGCGCACTCGGTCTGGATGCCTTACGCGAGGCATCGCTGAAAAATCGCACGCCGTTCGACTACGACACCGAAGTCGAAGGCGTGCGCGCCCTGGACCGCTACACCCTGCAGTTCAGGCTGGCCGAGCCGCGTCCGCGCTTTCTCTACCGCCTGGCAGACAACGGCGGCTTCGCGGCGGTGGCACGCGAGGTGGTGCAAGCGCATGGCGACGCGGTCGGCGAGCACCCGGTCGGCACCGGGCCGTTTCGCCTGGCGCAATGGCGGCGCAGCTCCTTCATCGCGCTCGAACGCAACCCCGGCTTTCGCGAACAGTTCTACGACGCCGAGCCTGCTGCCGACGACGCTGACGGGCAGGCACTGCTGGCGCGCTTGAAGGGTCGGCGCCTGCCGATGATCGACCGCGTGGAGATCAACATCATCGAAGAGAGCCAGCCGCGCTGGCTCGCCTTCTTGAACGATGAGCTCGACCTCGCCTTTCCGGTGCCGCCCGAGTTCATCACCCTCGCCGCGCCGAACGGCAAGCTCGCGCCCCACCTCGCCAGGCGCGGCATGGTGCTCGCGCGCGTGCTCAATTCCGACCACACGCTGAACTACTTCAACATGACCGATGCCACCGTCGGCGGCTACGGGCCCGACAAGGTGGCGCTACGGCGTGCGCTGGCTCTGGCGATCGACGTGCAGCGCGAGATCAGCGTGGTGCGCCGGGGCCAGGCGATCCCGGCGCAATCGATCGTGGCGCCCGGCACCTGGGGCTACGACCCGAGCCTGCGCATCGGCGCGGCCGAGCACAGCCCCGCGCGCGCGCAGGCGCTGCTCGACGTCTACGGCTATGTCGACCGCGACGGCGACGGCTGGCGCGACATGCCCGACGGCTCACCGCTGGTGATCCGGTTTGCGAGCAGCCCGGACGCCGCCAGCCGGCAATACGAACAGTTGTGGCACAGCAGCATGAACGCGATCCGCGTGCGCCTGCAGATCGACAGTGCGCAGTGGCCCGAGCAGCTCAAGGCGGCGCGCGCCGGCAAGCTGATGATCTGGGAGCTGGGCTCGACCGCCTCGACGCCCGACGTGCAACCCGCGCTCACCTCGCTCTACGGCCCGGCGGCCGGCGGCGAGAACCTGGCGCGCTTTGCATCGGTGCGCTATGACGAGGTCTACCAGCGCATGCAGGCCCTGCCCGACGGGCCCGAGCGCCTGGCCGCGCTGCGCGAGCTGCAAAAAATCACCGCCGCCTACGCGCCGCACAAGTACCACGTCCACCGCGTGCTCAACGACATCAGCCAACCCTGGCTGATCGGCTACCGCAGGCCGCAATTCGGCAACCAGTGGTGGCAGTACGTCGACATCGACAGCGCGCTCGCTGCCGAGCGCAGGAAATAAAGAGACAGAAGGAGACAGCGCACATGCCGATGCGCCCTGCTTCGTCCTTCATGCGCGCGTTCGCGTTCGCCGTCGTCACCGCGTTCTCGCTCGCCGTCGGCACTGCCACGGTGGCGGCGCAGCCCGCCTCGCCGCCGGCCGCCGACGGCGTCAAGAAGGTGCTGCGCTACGCCTTCGAGGTGGCCGAAACGAGCCTGGACCCGGTCAAGATCCAGGACATCTACTCGCGCACGCTCACCCCACACATCTTCGAGTCGCTGCTCCGGTATGACCCGCTGGCGCGGCCGATCAAGGTGAGGCCGCTCACGGCCGAGGCGATGCCGACGCATTCGGACGACTTCCGCGTCTGGACCGTCAAGCTGCGGCCCGGCATCTACTTCGCCAGCGACCCGGCGTTCAAGGGCAAGCGGCGCGAGCTGGTGGCCGAGGATTACGTCTACACCTTCAAGCGCTTCGCCGACCCGGCCAACACGAGCCCGGTGTGGACGGGCCTGGCCGACGAGCGGCTGGTGGGCCTGGCCGAAGCGCGCCAGGCCGCGCTCGACAGCCGGCAGCCGTTCGACTACGACCGTCCCGTCGAAGGCATCAAGGCGCTCGACCGCTACACGCTCCAGGTTCGCCTCGAAAAGCCGCGCCCGCGCTTCCTCGAAACGTTTGCGGCCGGCGACCTGTTCGGCGCCGTGGCGCGCGAGGTCGTCGAGTTCTACGGCGACCAGATCGACGCGCACCCGGTCGGCACCGGCCCCTTCAAGCTCGTGCAGTGGCGGCGCAGCTCATTGATCGTGATGGAGCGCAACCCCGAGTTCCGCGAGATGTTCTACGACGCCGAGCCCGCCGCCGACGACGCCGAGGGCCAGGCCCTGCTGGCGCGCTTCAAGGGCCGGCGCCTGCCGATGATCGACCGCGTGGAGGTCTCCATCATCACCGAGCAGCAGCCGCGCTGGCTCTCGTTCGTCAACGGCGAGGCCGACTTCATCGAGCGGCTCGGCCCGGAGTTCTTCAACGTCGCGATGCCGGGCAACAAAGTCGCCCCCAATCTTGCCAAGAAGGGCATTCGCGCCTACCAGCAACTGGAGCCGGGCAGCCTCTACTACTTCTTCAACATGGAGGACGCCGTGGTCGGCGGCTACGGTGCCGACAAGGTGGCACTGCGCCGTGCCATCGGCCTGGGACTCGACGTGCAGGCGGAGATTCGCCTGGTGCGCAACGGCCAGGCGGTGGTGTCGCAGTCGCCCATCATTCCCTACACCTCGGGCTACGCGCCCGACTTTCGCAGCGAGTTCGGCGAGTACAGCCCGGCGCGCGCCAAGGCGCTGCTCGACGTCTACGGCTACCTCGACCGCGACGGCGACGGCTGGCGCGAGCTGCCGGGCGGCCAGCCGCTGGTGCTGCGCGTGGCCTCGCAGCCCACCCAGCGCGACCGCCAGATCGCCGAAGTCATGAAGAAGAGCATGGACGCGATCGGCCTGCGCGTGGCTTTCGAGCTTGCGCAGTGGCCGGAGAACCTCAAGGCCGCGCGCGCCGGCAAGCTGGCGATCTGGGGTGTGGGCGGTTCGGCGGCGGGCTCCGACGGGCAAGGCGCGCTGGCGCGGTTTGACAGCAAGCAGATCGGCGGGCAGAACATGGCGCGCTTCAAGATGCCGGAGTTCGACGCCCTGCTGGAACGCATGCGCGTGATCGAAGACGGCCCGGAGCGCGACGCGCTGTTCGACCGGGCCAAGCGCCTGGCCGCGGCGCACATGCCCTACAAGTTCCGCATGAGCCGCCTGCTCACCGACATGTCCTACCCCGAGCTCGTCGGCTACCGCCGGCCGGTGTTCTGGCAGGAATGGTGGCAATACGTGGACATCGACGCGAGCCAGCGCAGGGCGAAGTGAGCCGCCGCTGCGTGCCGCCGTCGTAGCGGTGGACGCTGGCCTCGCTGCAACGCCGGGGCCGCCGGCGCAGCGCCACCCTAAAGCGGCAACTCGGTGAAGTAACGCCCGCCGTGAAAGATGAGCGGGCTGGCACCCGCCGTCACGCTGCAGCGCTCGACCTCGCCGACGAAGATGACGTGGTCGCCCTCTTCGTACTGGCTGCGGTTGAAGCACTCGAACACCGCCGCGGCGCCGTCGAGCAGGGGCGCGCCACTGGCGCCTTCGCGCCATGCCACGCCGGCGAAGCGGTCATCGGTTTTGCTGGCAAAACGCTCGGCCAGCTCATGCTGCGCGGCGCTCAGGATGTTGATGGCGTAATGCGAGCCGCGCGCAAACGCGGGCAGGGTGCCGGCGCTGCGCCCCAGGCTCCACAACACCAGCGGCGGCGCGAGCGAGACCGAGTTGAAGGAGTTGGCGGTGAGGCCCACGCGCTCGCCCTGCGGCGTGCGCGCGGTGACGATGGTCACGCCGGTGGCGAACATGCCGAGTGCGGACCGAAAATCGAGCGCGGTGAAGCTCGGCGTCTGGGCAACGAGGCGCCCGCTCATGGCGAGCGCCTCGCGCAGGCACCCTGCCCGCACGTCCAAGCGCCGCGCACCGGCCGACCGGGCGCCGCGCGCTTACTCATGCGGCAGGGGCCGCGGCCTCGCGGCGACCGAACATGTTCCAACCCTGCATCGTGAGCACCGGCTCGCTCTTCTGGTTGAACGCCTGCCATTCAAAGCGCACCAGCCCGACGTGCGGGCGGCTCGCCATCGGCCGCGCCTCCTGCACCTGCAGGCGCACGCGCAGGGTGTCGCCCACCAGCACCGGCTTCAACCACTTGATGTGGTCGAGGCCCGGCGAGCCGAGGCTGGCCGAGTCGAGCAGGAAGTCGTCGCACATCATGCGCATGACCAGCGCGCAGGTATGCCAGCCGCTGGCCGAGAGGGCGCCGAACAGCGAGGCTTCGGCTGCGGCTTCGTCCAGGTGAAACGGCTGCGGGTCGAACTCGCTCGCAAAGCGCACGATCGCTTCGCGCGTGAGCGTGTGCCTTCCGAACTCGCGCACGCTGCCGGGCGGGAAATCTTCCCAGTAGAGGCGCGGCGTTCTTGCCGGCAGCGGGGCCTTGTCGGTCTGGGTCATATCAACCCGCAGCGAGCAGCCGCGGCAGTTCACCGCTGGCGATGAGCCGCTGCACGTCCTGGGCGCCGCCGACGAGCTGGCCACGCACGAACACCATCGGGAAGCTGGGCCAACCCGTCCACATCTTGAGCGCCAGGCGCGGCTGCCAGCCGCCGAAGTAACTGCCGTATTCGAGGTAGTGGTGCGCCTGGCCGGCGGCGTCGAGCGCCTTGCGGGCGCGCCAACACCAGGGGTTGGTGGCCATGCCGACCACGAGGATGGCGTTGGAGCTGGCCGCGGCACGCACGTTATGCACGATGTCGGCGTGGAAGTTCGCGACCCGGTCCTGGATCGCATCGTGCAGCTGGGCGGGTTCTAGCGTGGGGCGGGGCATGGTGCGTGGCTTGGGTTCAGGTGTGCGTCGCCGACCGTGCGCCGGCCGGTAAGCGGGCGGGGGCGACGAGCAGCCCCTCGCAGGTGGCGCGCTGCGCATCACCGGCCGGCAGCACCGTACACAGGCCGTCGCGCTGTGCGCGCAGGCGGCCCAGCACCGCCGCCCGCTCGGCGCCGTGACTCCATGCCAGCAGCTTGCCGCTCATGCGCTCGAGCGAGCGCGCGGTGCGGTCGTAGAACGCGTCGGGCTGGCCCTTCAATTCACCGAGCACGCTGGCGGCCGCCTGCGCAATGCGCGCGGCGTCCTCGGGTGCCAGTTCGACCAGCGCGCTCACGTAGCTCGCGCCCCACTGCACGCGCGTGGCCGGCCCGCGCGACTCCTTGTAAGCGCGCTCGTACCAGCCGAGCGCTGCGCCCTTGTCGCCGCGCTGCCCGGCATTGGCGGCGAGTTGCAGCATGGCGTAGTAGGGGCTGTGCGAGCGCTTCAGCTCCGCATTGAGCAGGCGGTCGGAATCGCCGAGCAGCCCGGCCTGCGACAGCGCATGGGCCGCGCTCGTCATCACCGCCTGGCGTTCGATGTCGCTCGCCACTTCACGGTCGGCGCGCGCGGTCTGTAGGCGCACATGCTCCTGCAGCACCGCGCTGAGTGGTGCGTCCTTGGGCGCGCCGAGCCTGGCCAGGGCGATGCGCGAGACCAGCGCCGCCATGCGGTCGCCCTGCGAAAGCCGGGCGTCGGCGGTGAGCCGGTCGAGTGTGGCGGCCCAGACGCTGGCGAGCTGCTCGCGCTCCGGTGTGCCCGGCGCCGTGAGCAGGCCGCTCAGCTCCTGCGCATAGTTGGTGACGATGTCGAGGTTCTGGCGCGCCAGGGCGTCATCAGCCAGCACGGTGAGCAGCTTCTCGCGCGCGGCGGCATGGTTGCGCGGCACTTTGGCGTTGGCCTTGCCTTCCTCGCCGGCCTCTGCGAGCAGCGCCTGGAGCGCAAGCCGCGTGGCCGCCTCGGCCTGCGCGGGCGGGCAAGCCGCGGCCAAACGCCGCAGCGTCGGCGCGAGCGAGTGCTTGCCCACGAGCTGCTGCTCATCGGTGTCCCAGGCGTAGTAGGCCAGCAGCCGCCAGTCGTCGGCGCTCAGTTTGGCGGGCGCGGACTGCGCCTGGGCCAGCACCTGCTTGACCGGGCGCGCAGCGCCGAGGCCGAGTGCCAGCACCTGCAGATACTTCTGCGCATCGACCTCGCCGGGCAGGCGCGTGAGCTCGCTGCCGTCGGGGCGAAACAAGATCATGGTCGGGTAGCCACGCACCTTGAAGCGCGCGCCGAGCTTTTGCGCGCCGGGCTGGTCGCCGTCCAGGTAGATCGCGACGAAGCCGCGGCTCTTGGCGATGAAGTCGGGCCGGTTGAACACCGTCGCCCTGACCTGGTTGCACGGCGGGCACCATACCGCGCCCCAGTAGACGAACACCGGCTGGCCGAGCTTCTGCGCCTCGGCGAACGCCGCCTCGACCTCGGCTTGCCCGTGCGGCTCGCGCCACGCGATGGCCGGCTCGGCACCGGCGCTGACGGCAGCGGCAACCTCCGGCGTGATGGTCGCCGCGAGCGCGGC